>JAFUIW010000100.1 GCA_017473945.1 Methanobrevibacter sp.
CATGACACCACAGGAAATATCAACTGAATTCGACATCAAACTTGAAAGAGTACTGGAAATCAAAAATAGTTGCGGCAAGTAACTATTTTTCCCAATATCCCTTTCACAAATTAGTTTTTTACTCAATTTTAATTACCATATGGGAAACCAAATTAACAAACACTTTACTAAAAAATAGAATCAATTAAATTGCACACAACATATTTATTATCAGTTTAAAGAAAGAGTATTTTAATATAATTAAAAGATCTATAAAAAAAAGATGAATTAATGAAGATGATTGACATGAACGACATTAAATCCAGAGGCGATTTAGCAAAATTTAGAAAAGAAGAAAAGAAAAAAGGAATGAAACAAGGCATTGAAAAAACAATTCCAAGACTCCTTGACATCATGACACCACAGGAAATATCAACTGAATTCGACATCAAACTTGAAAGAGTACTGGAAATCAAAAATAGTTGCGGCAAGTAACTATTTTTCCAACACCTATTTTTACATGATTTAAATTCTTCCAGATATGGAATCAAATTAACCCTCATTTTACTAATAAATACTATTAATTAAAAGAGTATACAATAGATTTTTTATCATTTTTATGAAATGAAAATTTAAAATAATGAAAATGGCAATAAAAAAATAAAAAAAGAAAGCTGTTGGTCTACATCTGCAAACAAACTTTCTCAAAGTTTTCACACAATTCATAGACGTAATCGATTTGAGGCACGTCATGAAGCCATTCTTCTGGAATTTCATCAAAACCGTAATAGATTCCAGCAAGGCCTCCGCAGATGGCTCCCACAGTATCTGTGTCACGGCCAAGGTTGACTGCCTTTAAAACAGCCTCACTATAGCTTGAAGTAGTTAAAAGACAATGAACAACACTTTCAAATGTGCTTATGACATATCCCTTTGCTTCAACCTCATCAAGGTCATTTTCAAAAATCCTTCTGAAGTGCTCAAGCTCAGGTGAACCCTCATAATGCTTTTTGATCTTATCGCATGCATTGAAAATGTGCTCTGCCATCTCCAGGTCGTTTTCAAGCATTGACTTTGCCATTTCAATGTAGAGCACACAGGAAATTTTTGATCTTGGGTGGGCATGTGTCAGTGCTGAGACGTTTTCAATTTCATCATATGTTACTTTCGGAACGAATGCCAAAGGCAGTATTCTCATGAGTGAACCGTTGCCGTTGTCCCTCTCGCCGTCAAGACCACATTCCAAAGGAGGATATCCCATATCAAATCTGTCAATGGCATTGATTGTGGTCCTTCCGTAATCAAAGCACCTGTATTGACAGTACTTGTCCTCATATGCAAAAAGCAGAAACTCATTTGATATGTCCTCATAGTCTATGGCCTTTTTATCAGCGATGCTTGCCATGGTGGCCAGGGTCATTGAAGTGTCATCGGACCATGTTCCCTTAGGCATGTTGTAGGTTCCGTGACCTCTCATATCGGTAACGGGATTTTCCTCAAGCTCTTGTCTGTAGCTGAATTCAACAGGAACGCCCAATGCATCCCCAATCAGCAAACCGCAAATTCCATCTTTAACTTTCATCATCTAAACCTCGAATAGTATTTTATCTTTGGACAGTCCTTCTGTTCGTGTCGGTATCCCTTCGGATTCAATATCATGGGAAAGCCAACTCCTCCTTTTTTTATATCAAATTTTCCCCTGAATGTCAACTTGCCGTCTTCACTGTAGACTTCACCTTCCCTTGGAGCATTTGGACCGTATCCGTATGTTATGCTCCAGGTACCCTTGAATCTGAGCTGTCCTGAAGGGTAAAATTCCTTTCCCTGAACGATGCCCTTGACGTCGAAAATTCCCTCACGATATACTGTGCCGTCAGGAAAATACATCACGCCAAATCCGTAAGGCGCACCGTCAAGCGTATATCCTTCATATAATAGTCTGCCTTCATCGCCATATAATTTTTTTCGAACTATTTCATCACGCGGATAGTAGTTGACCTTGTCCAGAAACTTTGAGCGTGAGATAATGTTGTCGTCGGTGGTTTTGGAGTAGGTCTTTTCGACAACATTTATTTTGATGGCCTCACCAATATTTCCTTCAAATCCATTAATCTTCAGAAATTCAATTAGTTCTGGTGATGATATGACATTGTACTCAGTCATTTTGGGAGTTGTAGTCCCACGACGTATTGTTTTTATAATCTCATCAATCATGTCATTTCTGTTTATTGTTTTGGACTGCACCTTCAATAGCTGGGAGTATGTTTCAAATGCCTGAACGTATTTTTCCAGGTCTATCAATTTGTCAATGTTTAGGCTGAAGCATGTCTCATAATGCATGAACATGAATCTGTATTCCGCCTCATCAAATCCGCCGAGTTCAAATGCCTTTTCAAAGCATTCAATGGCCTTGTCATATTCCCCCATTGCCATGTATATTTCAGCTTTTGTCCGCAGGAAATAATATTTGGTCGGATATATATCAATTGCATGATTTATGAGGGTTAACGCATCATCAAGCCTATTTAAAAAATATAGGCATCTTGTCTTGTAGTCTAATGCGATTTTATGGTCGGGATCCGTTTCAAGTATCTCATTACACCTTTCAATAACATCAGGGCATTTGTCTTTTTCATACAGCTTTCTACATTCTTCAAGGCGTTGCTCAATTGACATATTATCACCCATAACATATATTGTTATTAAGATGTTAATAAATGTTTTGTTATTAAAATGGTACAAAATTAAAATGAGAATAATGAATCCAACTTGTATGAAATTACTTTTTCAATTTCTTTTTTTCATCCACACATTAAGAAAAACATCCTTACCATGATTTGTTTTTTTGAAACGAACATAATGTAGTTTATACAAATTTTTCAATTCATTTTTGATATATTTACAGAGAATATGTGATAATTTGTTGCATACATTAATTATTGGAGTGTGACGCTTGTTGAAATATTTATTCCGGTACAAAAAAACAATATTTCCTCCTGAATGGTGTTGGTTGGCATTCAATCACCTTTTCAACTGGTGTATTGATCTAAAAGATTTTTTAAATCAATAGCGGTCTTTTTATCCATAACAATCTGCAAATCGGATTCCAAAATTAATTTAAAACTGTCATTTTCACTAATTAATTTTTTATCACAAATGATTATTCTTATCTCATCTTCAGCTCCGCCAACACCTACTGAAGATGCGTGTACAACCTTAGATTCTTTACTGATTCTCACATTTTCATCAAATGGAATATTGCTTATATTTCTCATAATATCACCTAAATTGATAATTCAAAGCTATTTTTTGTAGATTTATCAGTTGAAAAAGTATAAAATTCCCTTGATTCAATTTCAAACTCCAACCTATCCAAATCCACAGAATCCGGAATTTCATCAAAAAATTCATCCAGTTCTGCATCATTAAATTCATCATAATCCTGTTCACCCAATGACTCTTGCTTTTCAATTTCAATTTTTACAAGTTTATTGCTTATATTGAAAAAATCTTCAATAAATTCAGATTTGCTATTAACAGCATATTTGGAATTAACTTTTATCAATAATTCATATTCCAGAAAATCATCAATGAACTTATCAAGAGTTGATCTTGATATTTCAGAACCTACGGCCAACTGCTGTTTTGTGAATTCATGGAATGGACAAGACAACATATAATCAAGTACCTTAATCTGCGGATGGTTACCCAACATATCTCTCAACATCAAATCACCTATGTATAATAATTAGACATTTCAGATATAAATATTTTATTAATGTATTAAAATTAGACAAAAAATAAATTACAAAGAATCAATGAGAGACTCAACTTCACCAAAATCAGCATTTAAACTTTTCAACACTTCCAATTTCAGATTTAAAGCATATCTATAATCATCATCAACCTTAAAATGATTATCTAAGAAAATATTCAAACATTCCAGCGCCAAAGCATTTTCTTCTGCCTCATGCAATCTGCATGCCTTTAAAAGAAGCTGCCTTTTAGTTATTTTCAAGGCCATTTTGAGACAGTCAATATCAAAATATATTCCCAGATAAAAATAGGCATAGTCATTTGGCTTAACTGATACTGACTCCTTAAACACTTCCACAGCCTCTGAAATCCTATCCATTTTAACCAAAGCTGTAGCCTTTTTGTTCAAGAGTTTTGACAGTATTTTTGTCTTGAAACTGGTCGGATTTGCAAGTGCCCTGTCATAGCTTTCCAAGGAATTCCTGAAATCCCCTTTTGAGAAATACTCATCACCGGCATAGATGTTTCTTTTGATTTTCGGGAAATTGTCCCTCTCCTGAGACGCTTTTTTCAAAAGCATCCTGTGATATTCTAGGTCCTTCAGGCTGCCATCCGCTTTGATGGCTCTCTTGTAATGTCTTAATGACTTTACAAAATGACCCTGCCCGAACAGGGCTTTAGATTTGAAAAACAGTGCTTCACCATATTCGGGATCATAATACAGAACCTCATCAAGCATTGAAATTGATTTGGAATATCTTTCAGCTCCAAGCATATTCGCCACTTCATCAAGTACATTTTTGATATCTATTTCCTTTTTGATATGCTTTTCCAAAAAACATGGATTTAAATTCTCGAATTGAATTCTATTTATGAATCGATCATCCAAGCTCAACCATGAAGTGGCTGAATCGTGAAAAATAACCCTTATTTTACCGTTTTCTTCCAAGACACTCAATTCGGGAATATCCATATCCCCAGGAATCTTTAAAATATCATCAGATTTCATCATTAAAAAGATATTTGGCAAAAATCAAATAAAAAAGTTATGATTGCAATCTATAACTCCAAAATGATGTCTTCGCCTCGACAGTAATCGATTAACCTTCTGTATATATCATTATGGCCCAAGGTTTTTGAATTGCCAATTATTATCAGTTTTTTCTTGGCACGAGTAATAGCAACATTCAGCCGCCTTAAATCCCTTAAAAAACCAATATTTCCTTTATCATTGCTTCTGACTGTGGAAATAATTATGATTTCCTTTTCCCTTCCTTGAAATCCGTCAACAGTTTTTACCTCAACGTTGCATTTGTTTTTGATGATGCTGACCTGATCGGAATACGGACTGATTACACCAATGTCAGATTCACTTATGCCCATATTCAGGTATTCATCGACAATACTCACTGCAAGATTCGCTTCAACATTATTGATGTATGATTTTGAGTATTTTAATTTGGTTTCGTGATTTTTGGGATATCTTGAAGTATCAATGAAAATCAACGGACTGTCCATATCCAATTTTTTTCGAACAACACCCAATGAAGAGTTTTTTATACTGTCATCACAAAGCAGCTGTCCGCTGTAAAATTCCAAGTTTGGAAATTTCATCAGCATCTCATTCATTCTAAACTGAATGTTCAAAAGCTGCTTTTTGTCAGGATATTTTTCAATTAGCTTTTCAAATAAGGTGATCTCCAGTTCCTTGGCATCCTCACTCAGCACAGTTGGAGGAAGCTGCTTGTGGTCGCCTGCAAGTATGAAACGTTTGGCTTTAGAAATCGGAATAAGGACACTTGGAATTGTTGTCTGTGATGCCTCATCAATAATTGCCACGTCAAATCTTATGCCTTCGATTTCATCAACAGCTGCCGAAGAGTTTGTGGTTAAAATCACATCACTTTTCTTGATGATGTCCTCAATGATTTTTTCTTCTGTTTTATGGATAATCCTATTTTTTCTTTGAATTTGGGAACTTATCCTATTCCATTCAGCCATTGACTTTATAGTCTTTGCAGAGATATCCATTGTTCCCGCATTCCTATTTGCAAGGGATAATATCTGTCCATCAGACAATCCGTGCCTATTTTTACGGGTAGGTTGAGTGTATTTTTTTAAATCATTGAATAATTTGTCTAATTCATCTTTTGTCTTTTTGATTTTTGAGTAATCATCATGCATTTCTATTTTTGATATTAAAGTCTGGTCTATAATTTCCCTTGAAACCTTTTGAGGATGGCCAAGCCGGGTAATGTCAATGCCGCCCTTTTTAGCCAGTCTTTCCACTATATTATCAACGGCAGCATTACTTTCGGCGGTGGCCAATACCTTATTTTTATTTTTAACTTCCTGTATAATCAATTCAACCAGGGTTTTTGTCTTTCCCGTTCCGAAAGGACCATGGATTAAAAAGAAATTTCGGGTATGAAGTGAATTGTTGATTGCATTCTTCTGAAATTGGTTTAAGGAATCATCCTGATAATTTACTTTGGAGGTTTTCTTGAATCCAGCAGGTTTTGAATTCTTAAGCATGAACTGGAGTGCCAGACGCCCACGGTCGTTCAATCTCTTCAAGTTATTTTCCATTCTCAAGAATGTAATATCATTGACATACAAATCCATTCTGATATCTGAGACAAAAACCCAGTCGGGAATCCTTCCGTTGAATGCGACAAAAATAGATTTTGTTCTTTTTTCGGTTACGGTGCCAGTAATGTTTTTATCAAACGGATTTCCCCGACTAATTATAACCATGTCGCCAACTTTAATTTCTGTGTCAATTTCCTTAAAGCTGGAAAACCTTGCGATGGCCATTTTTAATTCCTTTTTAATGAATTTTCCAACCAGATTATTAACTGCCCTACCTTTTCTCTCACGTTCTTCTGCAGTTAGTTTTCTTATCTCATCTGCCATTAATCTCTTTTGAGAATCGCGTTCCAAATCAATCAATGACAATAAATGTTTTATATATCCGTCAATCAAGTTAATCCCTCAGATAGCATATAATATGTGAATATTCCAATAAATATTATTTTTCATTTCTTTCAACATAATCCTTTTGAAGTTTCTTTAAAACTTCAATAAATTCCTCACTGTCTTCAATTATCCAAATTCCTTCCATTTTCATATTATCAAATAAATTATTACCATTTAACCGCAAGAAAAAAAATATAAAGTGAAAATAGGAGTTAAATACGAACAAAAAAACTCACGGTCAAATGGCTGTCATCATAAATTATACGAACATTTTCTCAATCATTGATGTCGGCCTTGCATTTCTTCTCAAGACCTTATCCTGCAGTGCCCTTTTCTTTTTGATTTCCTCAATGGCAGACAATCCCTCAAATATGGATTCCTTTCTTGGCTTTCTATAGGTCTTAACAATTTTTGGAGCTTCAACCCTTGGCCTGTGAATCATGTCCGTGCCTTGGGTTTTTCGGGCAAGGTCCTCATCGAATACATACCAGAGGCGTCCTTTTGACTTGACTTTGCTTTCAAGTTCGCCCAGGGTTCTTGCATATATGACTTCAGAGTATCTGTACTGGTTTTCAATCAGGTCCAGATAGCTCCAGTTATATCCATGCTTGCGGTTGATTATAACACCAAAATAACCTGTATCGTTATTCCTGCGAATCCATCCCATCTGTCTGGACATTGTGAAGGTCAATCTTTTAATAATCTCCTTTTCCGTGTCACTGCAGCATCTTAAAGCATTTGACAAATCAAAAGTGTTATTGTCAATCTGAGACAAAATCTCAGCATTCAAAACGCTTTCAATGGCATGCTTAAATTCAAAATTTTTAAAAGGAGATTGGAAGTATCTCCTTATGGCAAGATCTATATTGTCTGTAAACATGTAACTTGAACTCATGGTATCTCTAATCATTCATAACTTTTTCAATTTCATATTCTGGAATGTATGATTCATCTTTCTGCTTTCTTGTTGAAGCAGCAGGAATGATTTCAGGTTCCTTCAAGCTGCTTGCCTTAAGAAAGTCTGACTTGAATTTTGGGATTTCAACAGTCTGCCTTTTTTGAGGCTTTATATTGTCCTTCCATTCCCTGAACTCCCATGGGTATTTTTTCTCCTCGACCATTGCTGCAAGGCCGTCAAGAGAATCTGCCCTCAGGACAACTTGGTTTCCGTTTTCGGCAAAAAGATAGATATACTCATCATCATCTGTAAAGACATTCAGCATGTCGGTTGAGTAGTCCCCAGGCACTCCGTCCTCAAGTTTTGTTCCGCAAACTCTACAGTATGTAAAGCTGTCTCTCATCTGTTTTCCGCAGTTAGCACATTCGCGCAAATTATCACATCCCTAAATCAAAATGTTTCCAAAGATTACACATACTACCAAATATCCGATTAGACCAACAAATTTTACTGTTTCCTTTAAGTTGAACACATTTACCTCCTTAGTGAATATTCATCAAATACATACCATATCCTATTTTGACTTATTACCATTTTTTCAAGCTCTTCAAGACTCCCTGCATTTATAGTGAAGCCGAACTCCTCATAACACCAGATTCCATTACAGTAGCTGACTCTGAATATTCCGGTGTCATTGTTTCTGTAGTTGTCCATCAGCTCCAGTGTCAGGGACCTTTCAATGTGCATCAAAACGCACTTTAATTCCATATCCTCAACATGTCCCAAATCAAGGACTCCCCAATCGATAGATTCCAATGTATCTTTTGTAAGAAATTCCAATATCTCTTCAGCATATTTAATGTAACTCATTTAAACCTCACAATATCCTAAAATCAACAGCAATAAAATTTAACATTTAAAAATGAATTTTATCACCTCCTTGTGAATGCAAATGAGTGCAATTAAATTGATTCAAGAAACTCTCCCATTAATGTAATCAGAAACTTGTTCAGAGGATTTTCAAGAGACATGAACGTTTCGTTGCAGTTTGAAGATCCGAACTCGGCAAAATATGGTGTCTGGCCACATCCTCCGTCGATTGTGGCTCCAAGGATAATCTCGTCGGGAGTTATCTTTATGCCGTAATCTGCCATTTCAACAACCAACACATCATCAAGCTCGCTGGTCTTGAATGTTAATGTTTCATCGGCTATTTCTATTACAAAAAGTGCCTCAGGTCCAACAATCTCACCTGTCAGATAGCAGATTCTCAGATACACTCCGTTTTCATGGATTTTTCTCTCGATAAAATCGAAAAATCCGTCATCCATCTCATCGTAAGTGTATTTCTCATCGGCCATGCCTGCATAGGTGGGCATGTAGTTGTTTGCTGAAAGTTCATCTACAAAGAAATGAAACTCAGGATGGTTGTTTATTGCTTTTTCGACAGTTTTTCTCACATTGATATTATTTTCTCTTCTAATTTCCATATTTTTTCCTCTAAATGATGATGATTTGATTTCACTGAAGTTTAATGACTAAACAACAGTCAACAGTTCTCTATAAATTATATGATAATGATTAAGTAGCTGTTTTGGGATAGGCGTTTAATATTCATAGTATGTAAATTAAAACAGCTACTTATTAGATTAAATAGTTGCTTAGAGGTGAAAATGATTTTAAGTTTGATGTTCCAAGCAACTATATGAGATTAAATTGTCACTACGCTCCATGCAGTAGTTATTTTTACCTGTGGCATTATTATCAACTCCCGTTTAATGAAAGTTCGTATAGAGTCATATTACTTCGATATAATGGTGTGGTTAACTTATATCTAAAATTTTGATTGCATAATTACTTAAGATTTATGCCATATATAAAGTTTTTGTTTTTTTTTTTTGCGATAAAAAAATAGAAAGTTTCAGACGATAACAATTTTATGAAGTTAAAGCAGTTTTAATTTAAAACTGTGAAAATCCAACGATTAAAAAAAATTATACTCTAAACGGCGGTGAGTTTCTAAGTGATTCTATTTGCTGAAGTCCAGCTTTGGATTCATTTCGTATATATTCGACATTTTGTTTAAAAAAAGATGAATTTTC
>JAFUIW010000006.1 GCA_017473945.1 Methanobrevibacter sp.
ACAGAGATGTTAATGCAGCAATTAATATCCTTAATAACGGATTAGAAATCGTAGGGACTACGATGCAGTAAAAACATCCAAAAAATATACATTTTTTTGGTTTGCGAATCCCCGTCGTCTCCAACGGCGGGGAAGTTCAATGTGATAATATGGAATATGTTATTTTAAAGACGTTACTGAAGATAATGATGAAATTAATGAAGTAAAAGAATTTTTGTATGGTCAAATTAAAAAAGAGTATGGAATTGGTCCCACACCTGAATTTCACTATGATATTGAAGGAATTAAGGAGTATTATATCGTTCCAGAGTCTAATAACTTTTTTATGGTGTCTGATGGTGAAAAGATAGTTGCTACTGCTGCAATAAGGGCTTATGATAAAGATTATGACATGTTTAAAGGCAAGTATACAAAAGAAGATACTGCTAGTATTTGGAGACTTATGGTTGATGAAGATTATAGGCGGCATGGTCTTGCTCGTGAACTTGTTAATATCATGGAAGAATTTGCAAGGAAAGTGGGATATAGTAAAATTTACTTGCATACTCACAGGTATCTTGATGCTGCATTGCCATTTTGGAAATCTATGGGTTATACGGTAACTGTTGAAGAAGATGACTATGATGAAACAACCCATATGATAAAGGAAATAACTTAATTTGTAGTATTATTTTATAAAAAAGTATTACTATTTTCTAAGTATTATTTTCATTTTCTTTTCATTCAATATTCTCATATTGTTTTTATTTTAATTTAATTGTCTATTTAAATTGTTATTTTTATATACCTCTAATTATGTGTCAGTTGTTTGTTATTTGTTGTATTTTAATATAAAATCAATAGTAATACTAATTTAGAATAATTTATTATTATATCTTTGTTTCCATAATGCCTTGATTTAATAATTTTATAATTAATTTAACTGCTTTATTTTTTTTATTTTAAAATTTAGGCTTGAAATTGAAGAGTAATACTTTAATAACATTTATATGGTTATTACTATTAATTATAAATTAGATTACCTGGCTTTTTCAGGTAATTTAGATAATTAAAATTAATAGCAATATAACTACTCTATCTTCAAATAATATTATTAAATTTTAATTATCTACCTTTTTTATATTCATAATGTGTAATAAGCAATAGTTAAGGCCATACTTATGTAAATAGCTATTCAATAGCTATTTACTTTCCTTCTCAGATTTTGTTTTTTCAGACTTTTCCTAAACTTTATTTTACATGGGGTTAAATATTATATTTGATGAAGCGAACAGCACTAAAAATCGGATATATAGGAACTAATTTTCATGGCTTTCAAAGGCAGCCTGACCTGAGGACTGTTGAAGAGGAATTAATCTATCACTTGCGCAAACTGGATTACATTGACGATTTGAAAAAGTCCAGATTCAGAATTGCCGGCAGAACCGATGCTGGTGTTCACAGTTTGGGCAATGTAATCAGTTTTCAGTCTGAAAAGGAAGTTAGGGTCAATGAAATCAACAATTCATTACCTGATGATATTCAAATTTTAGCCAAGGCTCCTGTTCGCTATGCTTTCAAGCCAAGATATGCTCAGATGAGACATTATCGCTATATGCTGTTTCAGGATTTGGATATGGATAAGTTGAATGAGTGTGCTGAAGTTTTCAAGGGAACCCATAACTTCACCAACTTCACAAAACGTTTCCAGAAAACAACTACAAGGACAATTGATGATATCAAAATCTCAAAAGTTGATTTAAAAGACTATCACAAAAGGGAGTTCCCAAATCTTCATGATACTATATCTCCGATATTTGTGGACATTTATGGTGAGTCATTTTTATGGAATATGGTCAGAAAAATGATGAGGGTTTTTGTTGACGTGGCAATCGGCAAGATGACGCTTGATGAGGTTGAAAGATTGCTAAATCCTGGAGAAGACGAACCACGGGCAAACATCAAGGTCATGGAAGCGGAATATCTGATTTTGATGGACATCCAATATGACGGAATCAAATTTAAATATGATGATTATGCCTGTGAACGCTTCAGGAGAGATTTGGTCGATTCTTTAGGCAATCTTCAAAAAAGATATGCGATTCGTGAATCCATGATAAAAAGTTTGGCAGATTTGCATTAGTTTAATATAGTAAAAGTGAATAAAATTTATATTAGGTGTAGTAATGACTAGGGTATATGATATTTTCGATAAGGTTTCAATCATAACAATTGCTATCGGCCTTATTTTAGGAATTTATTTGGCTTTCAATTACAACAGTTCTAATGTATGGTTTGATGCAATTCCGTTCATTATTGTGATTGCGATGATTATGACATTGCCTCCTCTGTTTGATTCATTTTATTTAATGCGCAAACATGGTGCGAAATTTTCAGTACCGGCTATTGTAGAGGCATTTTTACTGAATATTGCGATACTTGTAGTTTGTACTGCTTTTGGTATTGTTTTAGGTTCGTTTTACATTGGCAATTTCACTGCTAAATAATTTTTTCATGCTTTTTTTTTAAAATTATTTAAACCATTTATATTAAATATATTATTGAGGGATTATTATGAAAATAGCAACTATTTTAGGCACACGGCCAGAGATTATTAAGATGGCTCCAATCATTGCTGAGATTAATAGGAGGGGCATCAATCAAATTGTCTTGCATACTGGTCAGCATTACGATAAAGAAATGTCTGATAACTTTTTTAGGGATTTAGAGATTCCTACTCCTGATTATAATATTCACGTTGGTTCAGGAAGCCACGGTAAACAGACTGGGCTCATGATGAAGGGTATTGAGGAAATATTGCTGGAAGAAAAACCTGATATTGTCCTTGTTCAAGGCGATACCAATGCAGTACTTGCCGGAGCATTGGTTTGCGGCAAACTTCACATTGCTGTTGGACATGTTGAAGCGGGATTAAGATCTTTTGACATGACAATGCCTGAAGAAATTAACAGGAGAGTTGCAGATATCTGCTCAACAATGTACTTTATTCCAACCGAGGAGTCTGCAATAAACCTTTTAGCTGAAGGATTTTCTAGAAAAAACTTGCTAATCACTGGAAACACAGTTGTCGATGCTTGCTTTAGACACTTGGAAATCGCTAAAAAAAGAGGGTTTGGTGAACAATCCCTTAAAGACTTGGATATTGACAATATAGACAATATTTTGACTTTAACAATGCACAGGGCGGAAAATGTGGACATCAAAGAGCGTGTTGTTAATATCATTGATGCTTTAAAGGAATTGTCTGACATGAATATAATTTTCCCCATTCATCCAAGAACCAAAAACACTCTGGAAAACTTTGGCCTATTCGATGAGCTAAACAATCTTGATCATGTTCATATTGTAAAACCTATAGGATATTTGGATTTCTTGCTTCTGACTTCAAAATCAACATTGATACTAACTGATTCCGGTGGCCTTCAGGAAGAAGCAATTACCTTGGACATTCCTGCATTGACTTTAAGATACAATACTGAAAGGCCTGAAACAGTAACTGCCGGAGGAAACATACTTGTAGGTTCCGATAAAGATGCAATTTTAGGAAATGCAAGAAAAATCTTGGATGATAAAGAATTTGCAGACAAAATGAAAAATGCAGTAAATCCCTATGGCGAGGGCAATGCCGCTGAAAAAACTGTGGATGCAATAGAACAATATTATAAAGAAGGTCTTTTAAATATAACTGCCCCTGAAGAGGTAATGGATTCATTTTCAAGAAAAATGGCTCAAATTGAAGATGACATAACTGTCAGTGAGTTTGAATCTAAAGAAAATGCATTGGTTCATATGGTATTTGATGGGGATAAAATGAGATTTCCGGCAGATGAATTAAATATAAACGGTATGATGATTACTTATGACAGACAAGAATGATTCAATATTGATATTTGAGTATTTTACTGCTTCCGGTGAAAAAGACAAATGCATAATTTCTGAAGCGGAAGCATTGATATTTGCGCTTTTAGATGATTTGGCTGATATTCCAAAAGATCTGCTGATAAATAAATCATATGAGAATGCATTAGATAATTTTAAAAATGTAAATCCAATATTCATTGAATGTGATGTTGTCGATTGGCTGGCTGAAAACGCATCACAGTTCGACAAGGCTATTTTCATTTCCGCTGAAAACAATAATAATCTGTATAATATTACAAAAATCCTGGAAGAAAATGGAGTAAAAACATATACGTCAACAGCAGATGCCTGTTTCAAGTCTTCAGATAAGTACGAATCCTACGAAGCGCTTTACAACATTGTTCCTCAACCGAGAACATTCAGATTCAAGATAGATTCAAAAGGATACTGGAAAAGAGCCATTGAAAATCTGTATGAAAAATGGCAAGCTGAAGATCCTTTAACAAAACTTAAAATAATCATTAAACCATTGGTTGGTGTTGACTGTGAAGATATAGTTGTCATTGAGGATATTGGAGATTTGACACTTGATTTGGATAAGATTTTCACACCGGGTTCAAGAGTAATTGTCCAGGAATACATTGAAGGAACTGACGTCAGCGTTAGCTTATTGTCCGATGGTAAAAATGCCATTCCGATAAGTTTAAACGAACAGTTTGTCCAGCTTAAAAACGATAAGGGAACTTATCTTGGTGGAAAACTACCATTTGAAAATAAATATAAGGATGAAGCATTTGAGATAGCCAAAAAAGCAGTTGAAGCCATTGACGGGCTCAAAGGTTTTGTTGGTGTTGATTTGATCATCAACGCTGATGAAAAGGATATCTATTCCGTTTATCTTTTGGAAATCAATTCAAGATTCACAACACCTTATGTGGGATTGAAGGAAATTGCAAACTTTAACATTGGCAGGTCAATTGTGGATTTAATTGATGGTGAAATGGATATTGATGATATTGAAATATCTTTGGATGGTGAAGTGGAATTTAAGAAATCCGGAGATAACTTGGAAATTAGGAGAATATAATATGAAAATAGCAGGATTTGACATTGGCGGTGCAAACACCGATTTGGCAATAATTGACTTTGATGGAGAAGAGATAAAAAATATTGAAGTTGATTTTGCATATCTTCCAATGTGGAGCAATAATGATGATTTATCAAGGGTTTTAGTTGAATTGATTGAAAACATTTGTTCAATTGAAGAGATTGACGCAGTTGGAATTTCAATGACTGCAGAACTCGTGGATGCATATGACACCAAAAAGGATGGGGTTCTTGATGTTGTAAAAAAATGTGAGGATACATTTGACTGCCCTATAGCCTATGTTGGAGTGGAGGGAATGCTGTCCAAAGCAGAAATCGAGAAAACTCCACTTAAAGCTGCTGCCGCAAATTGGATTGCAACAGCCCAGATTGCCACATTGATATCTGATAATTGCATTTTCATTGATACTGGAAGTACAACAACAGACATCATACCTATTAAAGATGGCAAGGAATGTGCCATAGGCAAATCAGACTTTGACAGATCCGCCACAGGTGAGCTGGTATACACAGGAACACTTAGAACAAATCTTGCAAGCTTTTTAGACAAAGTTGAATTGAATGGTAAAGAGTATAGAGTTGCATCTGAGTTATTCGCTCAAACTGCCGACATATACACAGTTTTAGATTTGATTAGTGAAGATGACTATGTCTGCGATACATTTGACGGTGAAGGAAAATCTAAAATAGACTGTGCCAAAAGAATTGCACGTGTCGTTTGTGCAGATTTGGAAATGCTTTCCATGGATGACATTGTTGAAATGTCCAAGTTCATTCATCAAAAACAGGTCGAACAAATTGCAGATGGTCTAAAACAGGTTGTTGAAACTCAAAAACTAGATTTAATTGTCACAACAGGTCTTGGAAAGGATATTCTTGATAAGCCTGCGGCAGAGCTTTTAGGATTAAAAGTAAAATCAATGGGTGATATCTTAACCGATGAAGAATGTGTCGTGGCTCCTGCAGTTGGAACAGCTGTAATGATGAACAAATATTTATGAGTATTTTTCTTTTACTCATTACTTTTTTTAATACCATACGTCTTTCATTCCAAGCAGATATGCTGCAGAATTTGCTATCAAATGAATTGCTAAAGTTAACACGATAGCTATTATGACAAATAACCAGTTTAACTTAACGACAAATGAAACGAGTATTAATGCAACAATTAAAAAATCCAGCTGGTCAAGTATTGGTGCAGGTTTTCCTCTTCCAATTCCAAGCCTTCTTTTTAAAAAGCTTCCGATTGCGTCACCTAAAAGTGCACCAAAACCAAGAAAAAATCCGATTAAAATTCCCTGAGGAATATTTGTAATTATTGGGGTGATGATATAGTCTCCAAACTCGGCAAGAATTTGCGGACCGAAATATCCTTGAACTGCTCCGGTAATGATTC
>JAFUIW010000101.1 GCA_017473945.1 Methanobrevibacter sp.
AAGTACATCCTATGAAATCTTCCTGAAACAATTATGTGGTAATCATATTCTAAGGGAGGGGAAAATATTTAGGTGATTGAGATAAAAGAATTATATAATGTAAAGTATAAATCATGGAATTTGACATGATAGTTGATTATTTATGAGAAATATTGTTGTTGTTCAATGCAAATCCACAGGAATTAATTATATTCAAGACATAATTGACAGAAATTGCAACCCAGTTATTTTGGAAATGAATGCATTTAGTGATACTGAGGAAGCTGAGATGCATTTAAAAGAAGTCAGAAGTGGATACAATTTGATAAATGCTGATTATGATTTGATTTATGAAAAGGACACATATGAAGAAACTCTTGAAATGGTTAAAAAACTTGATCCATTAGTTATTGTTCCGGGAACTGAAGATGGAGTCATATTGGCAACAAAATTGGCAAATGACTTGAATCTATTGTGCAATCCCATTGAAAACTTGGATGCCATAACCTTAAAAAACGAAATGCACAAGAGGCTGGCCGAAAATAACCTTCGCTCAATAAGAGGTCGCATCGTAACTAGTGTTGAAGAGGCCATTGAATATTATGACAGCCAACATCTAGATGAAGTTGTAATAAAGCCACAATACAGCTTCTGTTCTGTGGGTGTTAGAATCTGCTCAAATAAGGAGGAAATGATAAAATCCCTACATGAACTATTCAATTCAACAAATGCCTATGGAACTGAATTGGATGAACTTCTAATTCAGGAACGCATTAAGGGTGAGGAGTATGTTGTAAATCTAATGTCCTGCAATGGCGTTCATCGAGTAACAACCATCTGGAAGTATCACAAAATCAAGACCCCTGAAGGCGGCCATGTCTATGACTATGACGAAACTATAAATGAATTGGGAATCGGAGAAGCGGAACTTGTCGAATATGCTTATGATGTTGCCGATGCTTTGGGCATCAAATACGGTCCGGTTCATGGAGAATACATGATTGATGAAAAGGGACCTGTATTGATAGAAGTGAATTGCCGTCCTCATGGAGGCAATCTTGATGCAAAATTCCTGGATAAGATTTCCGGACAGCATGAAACCGACAGTTCCCTTGATTCATATTTAAATCCTGATAAATTCCATCAAGATCGCCAAAAGCCCTATAAGTTATATGCACATGGTATTTTAAAGTCAATAATCGTGCCAAAAGACATTACCGCAAAGTCCTCCCCATTGCAGAATATTGGAAAAAACCTAAAAAGCCATCACAGGACTTTAATAGGCCAAATTGAGGATTCACAATTTTTCTTAAAGACACAAGATATAGAAACAAGTCCAGGTGACATATATTTGGTTCATGAAGATAAAAATCAGGTAATGAATGATTTGGAATTCCTTCGAAGCCTTGAACAGCGTGCTTTTCAGCTGGTGTTGAGTGAAGAAACACATGAAAATGCCAATATTGATGATTTAAGCTATTTGGAGGATATCAAATCTATTGTGGATAATCTGAAACCCTATGGTACTATATTACTGGTCACTGACACCTTTTTTGATGATTTGTCTATAGTTCAGACAGATGCAGAAGGTTTGGATAAAATCGACGGTGAATTCGATTGCGTTTTAATAAATTTAAACAAAAGCATAATGAATGAAAGTGATGAAAAAATCGCAGCTTTGCTTTTAAAAACATTTAAAACCATTAAGGTTGGCGGAGGAATATATATTCCAAAAACTACTTATGACCATATTCCAAATGGAAGATTGGGTGCTGAAGCACTTGTTAAATTCCTGAACTTTAAAATCGAATTACCAGTGCATAAATTACCTAGAATGTTAATTGCTTCTAAAAGATAGTGTTCATCATGAATTATGCAAGAAATTATGATTTACTGAACTCCAAATTCAGGGAATTGCTCTTTCCGACATTGCTGACTTCAATTGCTGGAAACTTCGCCATGCTCATTGACGCATTTTTCATAAGCCTTTTTATGGGATCCACATTTTTATCTGTTGTTCAGACTATGGAGCCCTTTGTTTGCTTTATAAATACCGTATATTGGCTGATAGGTTTTGGAGGAAGCATACTATGTAACCTTTCAAAGGCGGAATTCGATAAAAAGAAAAGTAATGAACTCTTTTCGGTATCTATAATTGGAATCATACTGATTGCAATTGTCATAACAATATTGTCATTCATATTTCAGGATACGATTATCCAGTTTCTGTGTCATACTCCAAATATGAAACCGCATTTCGCACAATATTTCAACTTGTATCTTGTAGGTATTGTATTTGAATGCTATAAAATTGTTCTGGCTTATTTCATCAGAAACGATGATTTTGTCCAGCTTCAGTTTCAAACATTCATGTTGACCAATATTGTAAATATAACTTTTGATATTGTTTTCATGAAATTTTTAAACTATGGAATCGGAGGCGCGGCACTTGCTACATCATTAGGCAGTATTGCAGGGGCAATTTACATTTCAGTTTACTTTTTTAAATCCCGCAGGACATTAAAGATCATTAAGGTTAAATCTTCAAAGATTTTTGGCTATTTGGTTGATATCTGTAGGACAGGTTTTTCACCAGCTTCAATTACATTGTACATCATGATTAAATTTCTGGTTTTAAATGCAATAATTTCAGGGATTTTAGGAGAAATCGGACTTGTTGCATTGAATATGTGTTATAATGCAACATTTTTAGTTGAAATATTCATTTTGGGTACGTCACAATCAATTTTACCAATTACTACCGTGTATTATAAAGAAAAAGATTATCATGGCGTTGATTATGTCATTAAAAAGTCAGTAAAACTAGTTGTGGGATTTGGAATCTTTTTCAATGCACTACTGTTCATATTCCCTCAGATAGTGCTTTTCATATTCAATATGCACAATCCAGATCACGTTCCAATTGCAATGAATGCAATTAGAATAGTTTCATTCAGCTTTTTGAGTTTTGCAATCAATTATCTGTATATTTTTTACGCCCAATCAATTGAAAACAACAGACTAGCCAATATGATTTCATTGCTTCAGGGTTTGGTTTTCCCAGTTGTTTTGGCGACTGTCTTATCATATATCTGGGGAAGCAACGGATTTTGGTTTGCACTGGTGTTAAGTGAATTAGCAACAGTCACTGTAGCTTTCATCTATTCCAGATGGATTAGCCGAAAATCCAACGGTGAATATACGGGATTTTTCTTAAATAGGAAGAATACTGAAGGAGAAGTGTTCGAGTTTACAATCGAGGGAAATGTTGAGGATGCAGTTAACATTTCAAAAGAGGTTCAGAAATTCTTTTCAGACACTGAACTGTCAGCCCTGATTGGTATGGCCGTTGAAGATATGATAATCTATATCATTGAAAGCAATGATAAAGTGGATTTGATTGACTCCGTTATCCGAAATGATGAGGATTCGATTTTGATTTCAATCAAATATTCCGGAAGGACCATAAGTCTTTTGGCAGATGACAATCCTGAATCAAACATTTCCATATTGAAAAAATTGTCAGACAACATCGATTACTCAGAGATATTAGGACTGAACAATGTGGTAATAACAATCAAAAAGTAATTTGGAACTTTTAATGTTTCAGTTTTCTTATAGTTGCTGCATAATTGTTTTTAATTAAAAGTAATTCTAAAAAAAATAATTTAATAAAAATGATTCCTGAAATTAATAATAGGCGTTTATTTTTAATCTGGAAGAAGAATACCCCGGCGAGGAACTAGAAAAAATTAAAAAAGAATGGTTGGGAGAAATAAAAGGATAAATGGGTGCAGAAGAATTTCAAAAGGACTTAAAACATATGAGTCTTGATGAAGCAGGACCTGGGGACTGTAAGGGTAGAATTGACGTTTTAAGCGTGGTCAATGACATTGCAGTCATCAAAATAACAATGGAGGATTACTTAGGTGCTAATTACGTTGATTTGCATTTGCTGAAAAAAGAAGAAGACGGTTGGAAAATATTAGCCAAAGCATTCACTGCATATGGCAAATGAAACTTTTTTTAAAAATCATTAAAGGATAATCAGCAGGATTATCCTCTTTTTAATATATGTGCCTAAACAATATTTGAAAAACCTATATGAATAAGTATAAGTTAACAAATTTTAAAAATTAAAAATGCTGCATTATAAGTTTACAATTTGATTAACTTCTAAAACCGTCAATGGTTCAGACTTGATAAAACTTCTTCAATGAAATATTCATGAATTAAAGTGTCATCTGTTAATTCTGGATGAAATGAAAATGCAATGTTGTGTCCTTGCTTAATGGCTATTATTTCACCCTCAAATTCTGACAATATCTTAATATCTTTTTTGGACTCGTCATAAGATTCAAGTGCAGGTGCTCTAATAAACACACCAGAATATTTTTGATTTAATATTTCAATTTCCGCTTCAAATGAATCCTTCTGCCTTCCGTAGGTATTTCTTTTAACAGTTATATCCATAAGTTCAAGTAACGGCTGTTTGAAGTCTGTTTTTTTGCCAAGAAGCACCATTCCAGCACAAGTTCCAAAGACCGGAATATTATTTTCTTTAATAACTTTATCAATTCCCCTTTCCTTAATGAGCTTGCCGATTACCGTGCTTTCCCCACCGGATATGACCAATCCATCACATTTTTCAACATCCTCACTGTATCTTACTTCTTCCACTTCCATATCTAGTTTTAATTTTTCAACGGCTTTTCTTGTCATGTCAAAGTGTTCTGAAACTGCACCCTGAAGATTTAGGATTCCGATTTTTACCATTTAAGCACCTTAAAAAATAATTAAAAATATGAGGAATTTTAAATTCCCCTGTC
>JAFUIW010000102.1 GCA_017473945.1 Methanobrevibacter sp.
TCATTCTTATCCATTTGAGACGGATAAATACGAACTTCAAGATACTTATTAACAATTTTCAAAATTAACAAAACCCTTTTACAAATTATTTTTTTAATATAATCTATTCACTCAAAAAAAATATTTAATTTTTTTAAATGACATTATACTATTTCATATGCAATAATATATAAACAATTATAAAGAGCATTTGAAAAGTAACATTACAATTTTTATGAAAAGTACACTAAATATAAAATTAAAAACAAATAATGACAATAAATCAATATTTTTTAAAAATAAAAACACAAAAAGGTATTTTACACTAGTACACCCAACAGTGCAATTTATCCTCAACCTCGGAGAGGTTGAGGTATTCTTGCATTTTTAAGATAAAAAAAGATATTTGCAATATACTCTCTAACGCAGGCGACATTTTCATCTATCCAGCCTGTATTGAGGGGTTTGAAAATTTCTTTTCCTCTATACATCATGGCCATGAATTTGATTTGAAACTCTGAAGCTTTTTTGGTCATTCTAATTACCTGTATTATACATTGAAATAAGTCTTTCAACGGTGTCCACGTCCATCGGACCCTTATCTTTTCTAATGTTTTTGACAACCGGGAATCTCAATGAATAACCGGTTTCATATTCCGGTGATTCAACAATTTCAGAAAATGCAATTTCCAAAACGATTTTAGGCTCCACTTTTATTTCACGGCCTTTTGTTGAAATTTCAAGTTCTTTCATTTTGCCGGTTAAGTATTCTAGTGTAGCATCATCTAGGCCTGTAGCGGCATATGCAACGCTTTTAAAGTCATCGTTTTCATCTCTGAGAGCTACCAGATATGATCCGACAAAGTCCCCTCTTTTTCCGATTCCGTAGGTTCCTCCGATGACGATCATGTCTAGTGTTTCAGGCTCAGCCTTGTACTTGAGCATCTTCTTTCCTCGAAGTCCCGGAATGTAAGGTGCTGTTGAGTCCTTAATCATTATTCCTTCATGGCCGTCATTGATTGAGGTTTCAAACAGTTCCTGAATTTCATCGATATTGTCTGGAGTGCCTATTTTCATTGTACTTAAGTTCATCTCATCGACTGAAGTGTCAACAATGGCCTCCAGGGTTTCACGTCTTTTCAAAAGAGGTTCGTCAATCATCGGAACCTTGTAGAACAACACATCGAATAAATATAGTTTCAAAGGAACGTTTTCCATTGCCTCTTCAACATTGTGTTTTCTTCTGACCCTGTGAAGTATGTTCTGGAACGGGAGTGGCTTGCCGTTTCTTGTTGCAATGACTTCTCCTTCAACGATATAATTGTCATGAGGCAGGTTTTCATCGAACAGCTCAACGATTTCAGGCAGAGCATGGGTGATGTTTTCAAGTCTTCGTGTGAATATTCTGATTTCATCTCCGTTTCTGTGAACCTGCAGCCTGATGCCGTCATATTTTGTATCGCACACTGCAGTTCCAAGTTCCACTAAAATTTCATCAAGTGGTGGTGCAAGCTGAGCAAGCATAGGTTTGACGGGAGTCCCTGGTGTTAAATTAAGTTTTTCAAGACCTTCGCTCCCTTCCTCTTTGGCGGTTCTTGCAACAACGGAAAAATCGTTTGTAAGCATCTGCGCCCTTTCAACCACTTTTTTGTCAATGTCAAAAGCCTGTGCTATTGCATCCCTGACAACCCCGTCACCGACACCTATTCTCAACTCTTCGGTTATGGTTCGGGTTAGATATTTTGCTTCAGTGGCGCTTGTCTGGCTCAATAATTCCAAAATTATTGCAATCTTACGGTTGGTTGACCTTGAACCGCTGATTTGTGATAATTTACGTAAGCTGTTGAAGACAAAATCAATTGTCAGTGGCTGTGAGAAAAATGTCATCTGTGACTTTTTAGTGTATAATTTTATGCAGGCAAGTCCAATGTCACCTTCATCACGAACTGCATCTTCAACTGCGGCCTGTGTTGTTCCAACTGCCTCTGCAACTGCTCTTTCAACCAGTTTTCCACCAATTCCAATCTCTTCAGAACTCCATGCTGGAAATACAACTCCCAAAATTAGAAGTCCCACTTTTTCAATGGTGTCGGAATCTAGTTTTTTCAGATATTCGGCAATGATTTCAGTTTTTTCCAGTCTTTTTGTAGTTGCCTCCAGTGCTGAGTAGACATCTACCAATTCTTGATATTTCATTAGAAATCGCCTTTAGCTATTTTTACTGCACAATATTCTCCGCACATTGCACACATTTCATCATCGTCAAGTTCACATTTGTCTCTGTATGTTCTAGGTTTTGAATGGTCAAGGGCAATTTCAAACTGTTTTTCCCAGTCAAATTCCTTTCTTGCTTTTGCCATTGCCTTTTCACGGGTCCATGCGGAGTCAAGTCCTTTTGCAACATCGGCTGCTTCAGCAGCGATTTTTGATGCAATTACTCCTTCCTTGACGTCTTCAAGACTTGGCAGTGACAGGTGTTCTGCAGGGGTCACGTAACATAGGAAATTGGCTCCGGAGGATGCTGCAATCGCTCCGCCGATGGCTCCTGTAATGTGGTCATAGCCCGGTGCGATGTCGGTAACAAGAGGTCCCAGTACATAAAATGGAGCGCCGTGACATATTGTTTTTTGAATTTCCATATTTGCCTTGATTTGATTTAGAGGCATGTGTCCCGGACCTTCAACCATTACCTGAACATTGGCGTCCTGCGCCCTTTTGACAAGACCGCCCAGATTTACAAGCTCTTGAATTTGAGGGATATCGCTTGCATCTGCCAGGCTTCCCGGCCTTAAGCCGTCGCCTAATGACAGTGTAATGTCGTATTCGTAGGATAATTCCAGCAAGTAATCATAATTTTCAAAAAGTGGGTTTTCCTTATCGTTATGGTTAATCCATGAAGCCATGAATGTTCCTCCACGGCTCACGATTCCCATCATTCTGTTTGCGGCCTTAAGTTTTTGAACAAGGTCCTTTGTAATTCCGCAGTGGAGTGTCATGAAGTCCACTCCCTCTTTTGCCTGATTTTCTATTGCCTTGAAAATGTCGTCGGGGTCCATGTCGATTATTTCTTTGCCTTTGTTTAATGTGACGACTCCGGCTTCATAAATCGGTACTGTTCCAATGCATAAGTCAACTGCATCCATAATCTTTTTCCTGAAGAGTTTCAAATCAGATCCTGTTGAAAGATCCATCAGTGCATCCGCACCGTATTCCTGTGCGAGTTTTGCCTTGTTGATTTCAAGTTCAATGTCATCGATTTTTGATGATGAACCGATATTTGCATTGATTTTGGTCTTCAGGCCTTCACCGATACCGCATGGATTTGAATGGCCATTTATATTTTTAGGAATTACTACTTTTCCAATGTCAATCAGTCTAGCTAGTTTATTTACATCTATGTTTTCATATTCTGCAACAAATTCCATTTCAGGAGTGATGTTGCCTTTTTGTGCTTCACTTTTTTGAGTCAAATTCATCCCTCTTGTGTTGACTAATCATTAGTAACTTTGTACATTAAAGTATAATAAGTTAATTTCTAATACTATTATATAAGTGTGGTGTAGTTATATGAAAGACAGACATGTTATCGAAACACTTGGAAAAGTCAAGGTGGTAATAGAAAATGGCGAAATTGTCGAGGTGGGCTCTTCTGAGATGAAATACTGCCCAATGTTTCATGCAATGCATGGCGTTGAAGAGCTTAATGAGGAATTCATCAGAAAAAACATCAATTTCAGAATTGAGGACTTTGGAATGTGCACACATGAAAGGGTTGTTGAAATGGATGATGCCGTAACAGTCGGGATTTCAGAAATTCTAAAGACAAACATGGAAAATGGAAATATCGACTGTGTCGTTGGAGCATGTGATGGTGCAGGAACACTTTTAATGACCAATCCGAGGGTTGTTCAGGGTGTAGGTGGAAGAGTGTCAGGCCTTGTAAGCACAACCCCGATTTCTGAAGTCATTGAAAAACTTGAAGATAAGGGCAGTGTTGTTTTAAACCCCGAAACTGCAGAGTTAAATCAGTTGGAAGGTTTGAAATTGGCTTTAGAGAAAGGATATAAAAATATTGCGATTACAATTCTGCCTTCTCCAATGGTTGAGGAAATCAGAAACTATCCTGTTGATGATGACGTTAACGTCTACATTTTCGTAGCACATACTACCGGCGTAAAATGCGATGAGGTGAAAATGCTGTTTGAAAATGCAGATATCGTAACTGCCTGTGCATCAAAGGCCATTTCTGATTATACTGATGAACACAAGCCATATTACTATGGGGTTAAGGTTCCGATTTTCTGCGCCAGTGAAGAAGGCCGTAGATTGTTGGACATAAGGCTTGAAAAAATTAATAAACCTTTAACAACTAATAATTATCCAAGAAATAAAGATGATGCGCCTTATAAATTGATTTAGGAGGAATTTAGATTAAAATAATATTTTTTGATACTGAAACTACTGGATTAAACTTCAGGCATTGTAAAATTATAGAGCTTGCAATGCTGACTGTTGAAAATGGGGAAATCGTGGATGAATATGATGAGTTTATAGATGTTGGCAAATCATTGGATCCAAAAATAACCAAATTAACCGGAATCACAGACGAAATGATAAGTGATTATGGTGTTTATGAGGATATTGTTGCTGAAGATTTAAAGGAAAGATTGACTCCCGGCACTCTGATGGTGGCTCATAATTGCCAATTTGATTTGATGTTTGTATATAATTTGCTTAAAAGGCATTTTCCTGATGAGGCTGACGACATTGTAGCTAATGTGTATTGGCTGGATACAGTTTCAGTACTGAAAGATAGAAAAGAATTCCCTCATAAATTAATTGATGCAGTGAAATATTACGGGATAGAAGAAGTTAATTTTCATAGGGCAATTGATGATACAAAAGCATTGTATAATGTTGCCTGTGCATTAAAAGAAGAGCGCAATGATTTAAAGGAATATATTAATATTTTCGGATTTAATCCAAAATGGGGAATTAGTGGAAATAAATTTTCATTCATTGAATACAAGCCACAATATTATCATAATGGGCCAATGGTGTCTGAAAAAGATATTTTGCCTAAAAAATAGTATTTGTGATGTTTTGGAGGTTATGGGAAAGATGTCTGTATCTTTCCCATTAAATATGGTTAGAATTTCTTTGTAAGTATTATAGGGAGGAAAAAGGAAGAAAATTGGGTTTTCTTCCTTACATATATTGAACTAACTGTTCTTCCTGGTTATGTCCAGGTTTTACTTTTTCAATTGCTTCTTTAAAGTATTTATTAGGGATTTCTTTTGCTTCGAGGTCATTTCTTAATGTGAGCATTGCTGCTTCACGACATACTGATTCAATGTCTGCTCCGACATATCCTTCAGTCTGTTTGGCAAGTTTTTTAAGATCCACGTCTTTTGAAAGAGGCATGTTTTTGGTATGTACTTTAAAGATTGCAATTCTAGCTTCTTCATCTGGCTCGCTGACTTGTATGTGTCTGTCGAATCTTCCAGGTCTCATCAAACCGGTGTCCAAAATGTCAGGCCTGTTGGTTGCCGCAATGATTGCAACATCTTGGAGTTCTTCCAGACCATCCATTTCAGTTAACAATTGGTTTACAACTCTTTTTGTAACTCCGCTGTCAGTATCATTTCCGCTACGTGCACCTGCTATTGCATCGATCTCATCGAAAAAGATCACTGTTGGTGCTGCCTGTTTAGCTTTTCTGAAGACTTCCCTTACACCTTTTTCGGATTCTCCAACCCATTTGGACAGGAGTTCAGGTCCTTTTACAGAGATGAAGTTTGCTTCACTTTCACTGGCAACTGCTTTTGCAAGCAATGTTTTACCTGTACCTGGAATTCCATAAAGCAATGTTCCTTTTGGAGGCCTGATTCCTAAACGTTTGAATGTTTCAGGATGTTTTAAAGGCCATTCTACTGCTTCTTTTAGTTCCTGTTTTACATCTTCAAGACCTCCGATGTCATCCCATTTGATGTCTGGGATTTGAACCAGCACTTCTCTGAGCGCTGAAGGTTGAATTTCTTTTTGCGCGTTCTTGAAGTCGTCTCCGGTAACCACGATTTTTTCCATAACCTCTTTTGGAATCTCTTCATCGTTTTGGATTTCAGGCAATATTCTCCTGACTACTCTCATTGCTGCTTCCTTGCATAATGATTCGAGATCAGCTCCTACGAATCCGTGTGTGGTGGAAGCTATTTTATCCAAGTCAACGTCTTCTGAAAGAGGCATGTTTCTTGTATGAATTTCAAGAACTTCTTTTCTCTCTTCAGTGTCTGGCACTCCGATTTCGATTTCACGGTCAAATCTTCCAGGTCTTCTGAGTGCAGGGTCAAGTGAATCAGGTCTGTTTGTTGCACCGATTACCACCACTTGGCCACGGGATTTAAGACCATCCATTAAAGTTAAAAGTTGAGCAACGGTTCTTCTTTCAACTTCTCCATTGGTTTCTTCTCTTTTTGGTGCAATAGCATCTAATTCATCTATAAATATGATTGAAGGGGAGTTTTCTTCTGCTTCTTCGAAGTATTCTCTTAGGTTTTCTTCGGA
>JAFUIW010000007.1 GCA_017473945.1 Methanobrevibacter sp.
ACTCAAACTCATATGAAGCCGAAAAGATTATAGAAATACTTGATGAATATCTTGAAGATATATTTGACATTTTAGAAGTCTATTCGAATTACAAACTCATTTATGTTACAGGAGATATCGAAGCGACCCGAAATTCATACGGCCACAGAGTAATTTCCCTTAATGGACCATGTGCACAGCCTATATATGACAATATAATATTTGACAGCGTTCTTTCAGGAGATTCATTATATTTATACAATCCGAAAAACAACAAGAAACTCCTTATAAAAGAGTCAATGATGAAATTTAAACCTGTGGATAAAAACAAGAAACGATGGGCGCTCTTTATATACAGGTCATGTGATAAAGGAGAGTACAATGCTTTCTACAAATGCTTCCAATCCAAGGAAAATGACATCAAGACCAGTATCACTTCCCTTAAAAATGACATTCTATATTAATACAAAACACCACAAACCGAAAACTTTATATATTGATGATGTATAATATTAAATGATACAACAAAAATCCATGTATCAAACCATCAAAATATAGGAGGCCGTCACCATGAATAGTGATATTAACGTTCAATTAAAAGAAGCAAAAAAATTGTACAGTTCCAAAAAATATGAAGAATCCTTGAATTTATATGAAAAGCTTTACGCAGAAAATCCTGATGAATTCAATTCATATCAGTTAATTTCATACTGTTGGGCTATTTATCAGGTCCATGTAAAGAATTTCAAAAGCGAGGATGAGCTTTATGATAATGCTGATTTGATTACTGAATTGATTCCGCAGGCAGACATGAACAGCGTCAATACCTGCCCATACTCATTTTCAATCATGGAAGTTTTAAAACATCTTGATAATGAAAAACAGTACTATGAAATTGACTACTGGTTTGATAAAATTAATCCGAAATACCTGAATGAAAGCAAAAGAAGCCCAAATTCAAGATCAAGAAAGGAAAGATTCCATGAAATCTCATCCAAGGCATATCTTGCATGTGCCGAATGGGATTTGTGCATTGAAATCTCACAGGAAGCATTGAAAGAAGTAAAAAATTTTGCAAACTACGGAGACATTTGGCACAAATGGAGAATAGCAAAGGCATTGAGGGAACTTGAAAGATACGAAGAGGCTTTAGAATACCTTGATGATGTGGCAAAGGTCAAGGATGACTGGTTCATTTTCAGGGAGTTTGCCGAAAACTACCATATTCTCGATGACAATGAAAATACTCTAAAATATATATCCAAGGCAATATTGGCCAAAGGTTCACCAACCATGAAGGTTAACCTATACTGCTTTGCATATAAACTCCTTGAGGATTCCAACCCTGAAATCGCATACAGACATGCAGAATTATGTTATTTATTGAAATCAGAATCCAATGCTCAAATTCCAGATGAACTTGAAGATCTGATGATTGAAGAAGACTCATTGGATAAAAACGATTTAATCAGACAAATCAACTCTTACTGGAGGGAATTCAAGTTCCAAAATCAGGAATTGCAGTACGGCACAGTAACAAAATTTGTTGAAGAGAGAAACTTCGGATTAATAGAAAATGATGCTAACGAATACATATTTTTACACGGCTAAGAATTTAGAGGTGATGAGATATATGTAGGTGAGATGGTATCCTTTTACACAGAAGAAAGTTTTGACAGATCCAAAAATGAAAAGTCCTTAAAGGCTGTAAATATCAGAGGTGAATAGTATGTTTGACAGAGATGTTTTGCGCAACCAGCAGTTGATTGAAGAGAGAATCGAATATGAAAATGATTTCATCCATGAGGAAGGAATCATCAAAAGCGAGGAGCCGGAATATTACGCACATCCTCAATACGAAGAGTATTATGATGAGGAATATCATTTTGATGCTGAATGCTATGATGCCCAGGAATTGGATTTGGAATTCGATTTCGAAGACTACTGCAATCAGATTCGCGATGAACAACTGATAGAGATGTATGAAGGTCAGATTGAAGCATATTATTTGGAAATTGATGCTGATATTGAAGAATATGATCCTCTTGATGCAGCAATCGATGATTACTGCCATCCTAGAGAGCCTGACTATTATGACTATTTCGATGCATATGACGACTGCTATGTCGAGGAGATTCCAATGGATGCGGCATACTGCGGAGGACAGCTTGTCGGTTATGTTGTAAGTGAAAGTGCAGAACTGTGCGACTATGACTATCCTGAAGGACCTTGCGAAAACCTTTGGGGACTGAGATACGATGAGCCATTCCATATGGATTGCTATGACTTTGAATTTCCGGACGAATTCTATGACTCACCGGAACAGGAATATGAAATGCAAATGGAATATGGCGAATATCTCTTTGACAATGAGCAAAGAGGTTTGGAGAAACTCATCAACGAAAGACTCATGGAAGAGAAGGAATTCTTTGAATTCGTCAAGGAAAATGAGATCAAGGATGAATATCTGCTTCCAATAGACTGTGACGATATAATTCTATGTTAAATTCATTAAAATTAAATACCAATTCTTGAGGTGACAACCATGACCAGAGAAATTAGAAAAGATTTGAAACGCGCTGCCAGACTTTATAAGAGCGCAAAACGCCAAGAGGCATTTGAAATATATGACGAACATTTTTCAAAAAACCCTGAAGCATTCGACCGTTGGGACCGGATCAGATACTGCTGGTGCATGTACTATCTTTTTATCAAGGATCAGACAGATGAGACAGACCTTGTCGACTACACGGAAAGGGTATGTGAAATCACAGCACAGGAGGATTTGAACAAGTCACCTGTTTGCGTGTACACCCAATGCGTTTTCAAGGTGATAATGTTTCTGAAGGTCCGTGAGGACTGGGAGTATATGCTCTACTGGCTTGACAAGCTGAACCCAAGGCTTCTGTCTGAAAAGCAGAGAGATTCCAAGTATCCTTCCAAAAAGGAGGATTACTACAAGTACCTCTCAACAGCATACCTCAAGTGCGGGGACTGGCAGGAATGCATCGATGCATCAAAAGAGGCTTTAAACACCATTGAAAGCTATGCATTCCACGGAGACATATGGCACATGTGGAGAATTGCCAAATCCCTGAACCAGCTCAGCCGACCGCAAGAAGCACTGGACTATCTAAACAGGGTTGTAGAGGTTGAAAGGGAATGGTATGTCCTCAAGGAAATGGCCGACTGCCACCACCAGTTAGGAAATGACCAAATGGCATTGGAATATGCTAAAAAGGCAGTTTTGAGTGATGATGATGTAAAAATCAAGGTAAACCTGTACCTTCTGATATATCGAATCCTTAAGGATTCCAATGAAAGTCTGGCAATCACTCACGCAAGGCTATATCTTGCAATAAAGCTTGAAAACGGCGGTGATATTGCAGATGAGATAGAAGACCTGAATCTTGATGAGGACGGCCTTGACATCGAGGAGCTTGAAAGCGAAATAAGATCATACTGGTCAGGTGAGTAGATACACTCACTTGCCACCAATTCTGAAGATTTAAATAAAAACAACACGGTGATAAAATGAAAAAAGCAACCATCAAAAACGAACACTTGAGAAAACTGCTGAATGAAATTGAAATAAATGGGGAAGAAACTCCCGATGAAACCTTTAAAAGACTTATGTGCGAGCTTAAGCATTCCTGCCTCATTACTGCAGGGGACATGAATTCCAATATGTTAAACCTTTTTACAATAATGACATAGGCAATCCTTCAAACATTGGCAGGTATGAGGAGCTTTTTGAAAACATCTCCAACTCCACCCTTTTGACATTGAGGCTTTCAAGGGAGGATTTCACATCAAACGCTGAAGGGGGAGTGATTTCAATGCGTGAAAGCGGACCTTTGGGATTCCTTCACAAGGATGATTTGGGCGGTGACTATGCGACGGTCTTTACATCAGAAGCAAAAATCAGAAGCGTCCAGACACCGTTGAACAAGTATTCCCAGCTTGTAAATTTCTCTGAGATGGTGACCTTCCTTTTGAACAGCGGTATGGACGGAATCATAATAAATCCGAGTGAGGAACACGTCATGATTACACGCGAGGTGCTCATGGAATATTACGGTGTTTTGGAAAAGACCTGCAAGGACGAAAGGATGAACTCAGCGATATTTCACATGTTTGTAATGGAGGAATAGGATGTCCAATTCAATAAAACTCTCAATTCAGCAGATTGTATTTGATTTTGAATCATTAATCAGGGCTCAGGAAAAGGTAAACACATTGAAAATGACAGGCAGTCTGAATGAAAGTGACTGCATAGAATATAAAAACAGTATGGTTGATATGGCTGAAAGGTATCTTCCGAACTACATGCAGCATATCCATTCAAGGTTCTTTTCAGATGAAACTGATGAGCTTGAAAAGGCGGGAATTTTGGCGACAGTTCTCTATGAAAACTTCAAGGAGATATTCTACCAGCTGATATAAAGCGTTTAAAGACCGATATATCTTATGATGCTTTCGATTTCATCATCATTTAAAAGCTCAAGGGATTTTCCTTCGCATTCGCTGATGATTTCCTCGATATCCTCAACTGGAGAGCTTTCCTGGATGAAGTCAAAGCCGTGCTTTTCTGCGACCATCCTAATGACATATGATGAGAGATATATGTCGTCAACGTATCCGTAAGGGCCGTAGATGTTTTCCGGAATCACGTCTTCAGGAGTTACATAATATGCGATTGCACCGCAGATTGGCAGTCTTAGGCTGTCGTCAACGTCACGGTTCAATAAATTGCACAGAAGTTTGAAGAGCACAGGTCCGTAGTCTATGAATGATTCGTATTCGCCGGTATATGTTTCGAGGTTTTCAATCAAAGTGTCATAAAAATCTTTAAAGCTTGCTTGCATTCTTACACCTTGATAATAGTTTTAATCGAGGTGGTATTTAAATTTTCATAATTTATAAATAATATAGTAACAAAATATATAATCAGGAGGTGTCAGTGTTGTCAAACTTTGACTTTTTAAGGGATTTCGATAAGGATTTGTGGAAAGCAGGAAACAGGATAGAAGAACAGTTGAACATATCGCCACAGGGTGTAAAGTCAGATGCCACACCATTTCTGGAGAGGGTGCTGACAATACTCATGAGCAAAATCGGTCAGAAGTTCAACCCCCGGAAGGAATTCTACTATCAGCTTGATAGTGTATACCGGGAAGGGGTGATATCGTACAGGTACAAGGCAAGCATCTATGATGCTTATCAGCTGAGAAACAGGATACATGACACGGTCGATGTCATCGAAAGGACAGAGGTTCCGATAGCCCATCAGCTCCACAAGAAGCTTTTCTACATTGCCAAAAAACTCTACAGGGATTTTGCCCCGGACTATGACGACTACAAGGGAGTTCCCCAATACAAGCCAGTTGAGATAGACACTTCAATGGATGAGGTGGACATGATTGAAATTCCGGACTTTTCCGAAATCATCGAGGTCAACTATGACTACTGCGTTATCTGCGGTGAGCCCAACCATTCCAACTATTCTCTCTGCTGCTACAAGTGCAACAGGGTGATGGACAATGCAAACAACTTCATTTCCATGAGAAACACCTTCGGAAAGAATGCCAAGTTCACCAAGGAGGACCTTATCGAATACGGAATTCCCGAAGGCTATGCAAACCAGCTCATAAACTCCCTTGTGCAGGACGACATGCTCAAGGTCAGGGGAAGATACATTACATTCAACAACATGCACATGGATGAGTATCTCGCCAAAATTGACAAGTACATTGCCGTGTGTGAGCTCATAACAAAGTTCAAGGAGGACAAGATCACTCCCATGGACATAAAGCAAACCCGTGAGTACAGACAGGGAAGCTTCAAGCAGAACCCGTTCTATCAGTTCTACAAGCTTGTAAACCGAGAGGTCGTAAAGAAGTTTGAAAAGTACCTATTGACAACACAAAACATCGAAAAAAGTATTGGCTACACTACAATTTCACAAAAGCAGCTTCAAAGATGGTACCTTTTCGGCTTGAACAACTATAAGAAGGGGGAAGTGAGCGAACCCTTCATGGACTTCAACACCCTGCTGATGGCCGAATATCTTGACCTCGAGAGGGAAGGGATGAATGAAAAGGAAATCAGAAAAAGACTCAACGTATCAGACAAGGTATATGATTTCTGGCTCATGATAAATCCTGATTTTGAAGACGATATAATGAAAATCAAGATGGATTTGATTTCAGATGCAATATCCAAGCAAATGACAAGAGATGAGATAATAGACCATGCAGGCCTCACCGCAAGGGAATACGAAAACATAATGAAGGTTGCCGAATTCAACAGAACAGAGCTTGCCGAGCTCAGAGGCAGGGAAATAGAAGTTAGAAAGAAAAACTTCACACGATACCTTAAGGATAATGACCTCAAAACCGCATGCGAAAAGGCAAAGTTTACGGTGGATGATTTCTATGAATACTATGAGAAGGCCAACCGCTCATCAGATTTCTTCACAGACTCAACACGTATTCTCATGGACAAGTACCTTTCAGAAAGGCGCAAGGGAAAATCCAGAAAGGATGCAATCGATGCAGTTGGCATCAAGGAGGAATACCTCACACGCTGGCTTAAAAGGACAATATATCATGACTTCAAGGATGAGGATTTGAAAATCACAATAGATTTGATATTGAATGGACTCAAAGAGGGCAAGTCACTTGAGGATGCATCAAAATCCGCTGATGTTGACGTGAATACCGTCAAGCGTTTCATAAGAACCGGTGAGAGGGGCTCTGAAATATATATGCCGCTCTATGAATATTACGAAGCGGAAATTCTTCCACAAAAGCTGTCCAGATTCCTTTCCGAAACCGAAAACAAGCCTATGAGAAAGGCCTGGGAAGCCTGCGACCTCACAGAAAGTGAGATAAAAAAATATTATCAGCTCGGAAAAGAGGGTGATGAGAAATATGCTCAATTTTATGAGGACTTCCTTGATGTTAAAAAGGACACCTATGTTTATTTCAGGCAAAGGGACAAGTCACATAAGATTTCAATGAGAGAATCAATGCTCAGCCAAAAGGAGTATGAATCAAGCAGGGATGAATTGAACGAAAACCTTCGTCTGATTAAATTCAACATAATACTGGAGGTTGTAAAAAACAATAAGACTTCAGGTGTGGCTGCAGGCAAGGCAAAATGCAGTGTTGACGATATATATGAATGGTATTTCAAAGGCCGCAACGGCGAAGAGGATTATGTCAAGTTCTATGATGCATTCCATGCACTATATGTAAGGCCCAATGTCAATACGATTCAAAAGCTTGTGGGATACGAAAACCGCAATCTTGAAAACATCCTTCGCTCAAACAAGGACCAGTTCACCAAAAGGGACTTGGAGATATGGGTAAATCATGGATTGCTTGACAATGAAATCCTAAAGCTGGACGATAACAAAAAAGACGATGACGACAAGGATTCAAAATCCAAATATGATGCCAATGAGATGCTGAGGGAAATGGGTGTTGAGGATTACGACAGGATTCTTATCAAAAAATCAGCAAATTCATCAAGCATACTTAAAAAGGACAATGATGTCGAAGAGCTTAAAAGGCAAATGATGAAAAATAATAAATAGATATATTTGAAAGTTGGAGGAAACAATATGATAACATGCAACGTATGCGGAAGGCTAAACGAACCTGAAAGGGTGACATGCGAATACTGCGGCTCTGATCTCTCAGACAGTCCCGACTGGGATGCGTATGATGATGACGATTTGAATTTTGACGAGACAGATGAAATGGGCTATGCAGACTCAGACTTTTATGAATAGGTGATATTATGTGGGAATGTGAATACTGCGGAGCGGAAAACGAGGACGACACAGACGAATGCCAATGCTGCGGACGTTCAATTGATGTGAACTACTATGCACTGTGATTCATTTAGGAAAAATAACAATTCGTGTGGAAGGTATGTAAAATGAGTGATGAAGAATATGAGCCATATCAGTGGCAGATTGGGGATCCTTCAGACTGGGGAGACAGCGTCGGAGTGCCGGACATTCCATATATGGGATATATAAACAACGGATACGGAGATGATGAAAGGCCTCCGGAAGAATCATTTCATTCAAGAGATGAGGGACTTTCAAGGCGTGCACTGGATCTGGAAGAGCAGGGAAGATATGAGGAGGCACTTGAAGTTATTGACAGAGCCTTAAGGATAAATGCATTCCGACCCAACAACTGGAACGTCAAGGGAATAATACTTGACAACTGGGGCAGAAACGAGGAGGCCCTTAAGTATTATGACAAGTCCCTTGAAATGAGGGATAGCGATGTTGTAAGGGGAAACAAGGCCCAGTGCCTCTACAGGATTGTGAGAAATCACGTTAACTTTTCATCAGTAACAAGAGATGACCTTCACACCATTAACGAGGCTCTTAAGATTCTGCCTGATGATGACGGAAGAAACGACTACATCCATATAAAGGGCAGTGTTCTTCAGGCTTTGGGAAATCAGCTTCAGGCAAAGAAATGCTTCCTTTTGGCGGCGGGAATGTTTGATGAAATCAAGGAGCTTGAAAAACAGACAGACACCATCAGGAAATCCACCCGCACCCTGATTAACATTTCAGGAACTAAACATTACAGCGCAAGCCGAAAGCTTAAAAAGGGAAGTGTTGTTGACCTGATCAGAGAGTATGAAAACAGACATGACCCTGATGCAATACGTGTTGATTTCAACGGTGAAACGGTCGGGTATGTTGGAAACTCAAAACAAACTGTGCCTGACGGCATTTCAAGTGCCACTGATATTAAATACAAGTTGGTAAATGACCCGAAGGCAGAGGTGATGTTCTGGTATTTGGATTATTATCTCATTGCCAGAGTGATATGATTTGTTTAAAATTACCAAATTCAACACAAATTTATATTAATTGAAATGTTAATATAATATTAATTAAACGTTTGGGTATTCATATGATTGAGTGGAATATTTGTCGGGATTGTAAAAGCGTGGTTGACAGCGCCCATGCCTCATGTCCGAACTGTGGCGGAGCGGTCGAAATTCATCAGATGGACTTTGTAAAGGATTACTTCAACAGCGTCATTTTTCTGGTTAAAACCATGAACAGCCTTAAAGGTTTTCTCGAACCGATTAGGGACGTGGACTTTGAAGGAGTGATTTATGATGATCTTTTCATGTGGTTCAGCTATCTGGGACTGGGCGACAATGTAATTACGGATAACGAGCTTGAATTCATAAACGGGCTTCTCGACAAGTCCTACACTACCGATGACATCATGGCCCTGAGCGACATCACCATGGGCGATTTGGATTCATTTTCCTATGCGCGCCAGATTGATGAGTTTACAAGCGATTACGGAATCGGCGAATCACTTGCGGCAAACCTGTTTGAATGCTTCAGGATGTGCGGGGGACTCTTTGTCTTTGTCGACGGAACAGATATCGATGAAAATACCCTCAACAGGTTCAATTCATATATATCAAGGCTCAAATCCACTCTAAATATATCATCCTCAAATCTTATGGAAAAAAGCGCAAGGGAAATCATGACCAAATTCGATTCTCCTGCAGAAATTGAAGAGGAAATCACCGAAGAAGAGACCCATTCACTTGACGAATACCTTGAAGAGCTAAACAAGCTAATTGGTCTTAAGAAGGTTAAAAAGGATGTCAACTCACTCATCAATTTAGTACGTGTCAGAAAGCTCAGGGAGGACCGTGGAATAAAACAGCCGCCGATGAGCCTTCATCTTGTATTTTCAGGAAATCCCGGAACAGGCAAGACCACAGTGGCAAGGCTCCTTTCAAAGATATACCATGAGATAGGACTTCTCTCCAAGGGCCACCTGGTTGAAACCGACAGGTCAGGACTTGTGGGAGGATATGTCGGCCAGACTGCAATAAAGACTCAGGAAGTGATTCGCTCCGCAATGGGTGGAATACTTTTCATCGATGAGGCATATGCACTCAGCCAATCAAGTGAAAACGACTACGGCCATGAGGCAATAGACACTCTACTGAAGGCAATGGAGGACAATCGTGATGACCTTATTGTTATCGTTGCGGGATATCCGCAGCTCATGGACAATTTCCTCAAGTCAAACCCAGGTCTTGAATCCAGATTCAACAAGTTCATATTCTTTGAGGACTATGATGCAGAAGAGCTCTATGAGATATTCAAGCTCATGGCAGGCGAAGCAAACCTTACACTGGATGAAGGTGCCAATCAGTACCTGAAGGAGTATTTCGAGACAATGTACGAGCACCGTCCGGCTAACTTTGCTAACGGTCGGGCTGTGAGAAACCTCTTTGAAGAGGTAATCACAAGACAGGCTAATCGCCTGGCGGGCGATGAGGACATAACCGATGAAGAACTAAATACACTTACATATGAAGACTTTTTAATCGAGGAAGAAAATGACTAGAGAATATAAAATATGCAACAGCTGCGGAGAAAAGGTAGACTTGGACTACAATTTCTGCCCAAACTGCAAATCCCAATCATTCAGACAGACTGCCGTTGAAGTGAGACGAAAAACATCAAATCCGAGTGTCGTGCATAAACTCTTGTATTGGAATTATGACGGTGAATACGCCTTGGCAAAATCAAAGTTAGGCGCAATATTCGTATTTATTTTTGCGCTTTCATTTGCCGTTACACAGCCGGAACTTCATGTGGGAATCATTATATCTGCGATATTTGCGCTGATAGCCTTTCTATTTGGTTACCTCATACATTATTTCAGGGGAAAACCTAACGAAGTGGTTCTTGAAAACAACGATTACGGACTTTTAACTGACCTTTCAAATCTGCTTTTCCGCTGGCAGAACAAAAGGACAGGTGAATATGTCCTTTCCAAAACCAAAATAATTTCAGAGGTTGTATTTGTGCTTTTCATGATTTTGGATACTGGTGTGCAGGGTTTCGACCTCTACAGCATGCTGGTGGTTGCAGTAGTCTTTACAGCACCTGTATTTGCTGTGGGATATGTAATCCACAGGCTCACAAATCCATATCCGACAAATCACTCCAATCATATACAGTCTGAAAAGCCTAAGGAAGTTAAAAAACAGGAAGAGCTTGAAAGCACAGCACCTGCAGTTGAAAAGACACTGATTCCGCAGTTTGAAAACTACAAGGCAAAAGTCAATCAGCTCAGGGCCGAATTTGATGCCAAGGATGATGTTGCACGTGAACTTATAGAAAAGCGTTTCCAGCCTCCTCAGATGACATACACAAGGTTCATTTCCCTTGTGGACAAATCCAAAAAGATGTTTGACAGGGAAGCTGATTCCGCCCTTACAATTTTGAATCTTGCAACTGAAGATTCCCCTAGGGTGGACACTGAAATAAAATTAAAGATACACATAATGAAATCAATCATATCTAAAATAGATGACCTGACAAATGAGCTTGTCCTGACAATGGACTCTTCAGACGACGGCGATGTCGATGCGCTCATTGACGATATGGAAGAGGGAATAGGATCTCTTAAAAACTACAAGTAATCAAATTTAATAATTAAAAATACATAAATCATAACTGATAGCAAACGAGGTGAAAAGATGGACGATGAAACACTGAAAGTATACGGATATGTCAACATTTCCTCATACCGTGCAAAAGCTGTAAAGGCCCTTGAGGATGGAGAAAAGACTCCAAGTAAAATAGCAGAGGATTCAGGAATAAAAATCAATCACATTTCCAATGTCCTAAGGCAGCTCAAGGAATGCCGGGTGGCCGAATGCATAAACGAGGAAGCCCACAAAAACAGGTTATACAGGCTCACCGAAGTCGGTGAAGAGGTTGCAAAACACGTTGACAATCTGGATTAGGTAAGATGTCTCGCCAGTTTGGAGAAAACCTTGATGACTGGGTAAATAAGCCCCAGAAAAAAACAGAAGAGTCAGTGCCAAATGTAGACATGGTTCTCTTTAAGGAATCACAAAGGCTTCTTGATGAGTCAAGGCCAAATGAGGCGCTTACCGTAATCAACGTTGCAATAGAAAACAATGATTCTAATTTTGAATACTTTAAACTGAAGGCCGGAATTCTTGAAAGCCTCAACAGATACTCCGAAGCAAGTTCCGCTTATGACAGTGCAATTAAACTGAACCCATCAGATGAATTAATAAAATCCAAATCAGAAATGCTTTACAGATGGGCCAATTCCCTCAATGACAAGAACAGGGCACTTGAAATCGTCACCGAAGCGATTGAATTGTCTGGAATTGAACCTGAAGATGCAAACTGGGAAAGGTTCTGGTATCTTAAGGGAAGCATACTGGACTGTCTCGGCCAGCCGATTGAGTCAAGGATATGCTATATGAAAGCCGAAGGATTTGCAGATGAAATCCGCGAGCTTGAAGGTCAGATGGAATACATCAAGTCAACATCCGACACCCTGATAAGCATAACCGGAACCAGATTCTACTTCGGCATCGAAATATTCAAGCCCGGCATGACCGTCGAACTTGTAAGGGAACCTGAAAACGAGCATGACCGTGATGCCATAAGGGTTGAAATAGATGGTGAAAAGGTCGGTTATGTTGCAAACAGTGAATATACAGTAATGGAAAACATTAAAAGCGCAAGCGATATCAAAAAGATGGATTTAAAAAAAGCTGAAGTGGTGTTCATATATATGGATGAGCATGTAATAGCGAAATTAGTCTAGTCGGAAGTGTTTTTCTCAATCATCTCAAGGATTTCCAACCCCAGCTCGGTATTGTGATAGAGCCTGCCTTTCTTTGCTTCCTCATTGATGCAGACTACAAGATCTCTCTGTTTCAGGTCTCTAAGAGCATTTGAAACCTGTGTAATTCTAAGCCCACTGTACTTTGCGATTTCAGAAGGCATGAGATATTCAGTCTTAATTGTTTTTAGGGTTTTATATTTTATTGGTGAAACCTTTATTTTTCCGATTAACTCCCATTTTTCCTGTTCTGTACATTCTTTGGACATGAATAACTATTTGTTTTACGATAAATACTTAATTAGTTACTGTTTTATTATTTCTTAATGGTTATTTATTATACCATTTATTAGTTTTGGTAACAATTTTAGCATAGCATACTTCTTTTAAATAAACATAACTTAAATATTAAAAAATTAATATAGTATATTATCACAATATTAGATTAGGAGAATTTACAATGTCCCAAACATCTGTTAGAAATAAACATCTCAAGGAAACAATTGATTTTGCAAAAGTGTATCTTGATGACGATGAGGATACACCTATGGAATTATTTTTTGAACTTATGAACGAATTGAAGGTATCCAATCTTATCATGCCATTGGCTGAAGATTCAGATGGCGTAATCTTTGAAAACGTAACATTCGAAGAGGATAATCAGACATTCATACCTCTTTTCACAGACATTGATGAGTTTTCAGCATATGTCAGTGAGGACAGCCAGTTCGAACCTGTCGTTTTTGACTTTAACCAGTATGTTGACTTGGTCTGTGAAAACGACCTTGACGGAATCATAATCAATATTGAAGGCAAATACCTTCCTCTTGAAAGGGATTTCCTTGAGGACATGTACTTCGAAAGCGAAACTGCCGAAGAGGATGTGGAGGCCTATGGCGCAAGCAAGCTTAAGGAAGTATTGGACAGCATTGACAACACTTCACTGATAGAGCTTCTCACTTCAGGAAATGAATTCACACTAGATGAGCTCTTTGCGCAGTTGTCATCATCTACCCTTCTCAATCTTGTCGTAAGCGAAGAGAGCCTTGACGGATATGCTGATGACGGCATCATAAATGCCAGTGACGTTGACGGATTCAACCTGTGCAACGTGGAACACGGTGACATTGTCCTTGGAGGAATCTACACAGACATCGATTCCATAAGAGAAGTCATTAAGAATCTGGATGGAAATTACTATGTCCAGATTACAAGGCTGACAGACCTCTTTGATTTCATCCTGAGAAATGACATGGACGGAGTGATGATTAATCCGAACACTCTTGACTGCATCATAATGAGAACAGATTTCCTGCCTCAGGCAAGCGGAATAGAAGTGATTGTTGAAAATCCGAAATTCAGAAACTGCCTTGAATATGCATTTAAAATATAATCAAGTTAATATAGAATTTAATACATAAGTTATTTTCAATGATAACGCATAAACACTTAAGAACCGTGATTGAAGACATATACCTGAACAACAATGAACTCACTCAGGATTTGCTCTTGAGGCTTATTCATGAATTCAGGTATTCCAACCTTTACATTCCGGCTAAAAGGCAAAACGATACCCTGAATTTTATAATCTATGAGGATGAATCAGAAAAGATCACTCCTCTTTTCACAGACCTTGACGAGTTCCGCAAGTTCTACAAGGACAGTGACGTTCAGGTGCTGAACAATCCATTTGAAGTGTATCGAAACATCATAAAATCAACAGATATAGAGGGATACATCCTCAATCCGTCATCTGAGAAATACCTGTTTAAAAAGGAGTTCATATTGGGCATTAAAGACATTCCCAAGACAAACTTCTACTCCAGAAATCCATATTCTGAAAGTGAACTCAGACAGATATATGAATCAATCGACAACAGGGATTTGGAAGAGTTCATCGAAAATCGCGCAAATGTCGGGGATTATGAGGGACTTTTTGAAAGGCTGACCAATTCACGGCTCATGACATTGATGTTAAGCGACATGGACCTGACATCCGAAGCTGAGGACGGCTTGATTTCACAAAAGCAGACCGGACCTGTAGCAAGCATGTATATTGACAATGTGGGCGGAAACTACGCCACAATATTTTCATCAAAGTCCAGGCTTATGGAGCCGTCAACATCAAAATACAGGTATGCACAACTGATTGACCTTGCAACACTTGTTAATTTTGTTTTAAGCGAGGATATGGATGGAATAATATTGAATCCCGATTCCGACAACATACTTATTCCAAGACTGACACTTTTAAGGTATTCTCTTGGATTTGAGAAGTTTGCAAATGACGAGAGACTGTTTGAATCAATTTACTATTTATTTTTGATATAGAGGTATTATAATGTCTGAGTTATCAGAGCTAATTAAAATCAACAGAAACATTGAAAAGCAGAATGAAGAGATAATTCGCCTTTTAAAAAAGATAGCAGGCGAAGAGGAAGAACCTAAAGACCCATTTGCCCTTGACAAGAAAATGTCCAATATGTTCGTAAAACAGATGGTTCAGGATCTGGTTGATGAGGGACTCATTGAAGAGGAAAGTAAGGATGAAGTCATTGAGCCCACTTCCGGCCTTCCCCTGGATATGGTTCACGGCATCGGTGAGGTTGTCTTCATTGAAGGCGAGGACATCTTCAAGTTAACCGTCAAGAATAATGAAACTACTGTTGATAATTTAACATCTTCAAGTGAACCTGATGATTTTAAATTACAGGAACTGGTAGCAAATGAATCAATTAAAAATAATCAAAGTTTGGTCAACGCTACAGTTATACTCAACGAGTCACAATCACAAGATTTGGCAGAAACTTTAAGGCTTTGTGTGGAAGAGGGTGCTAAAAACGTCCATGTTCCATTGGCAGAATCAAAACAGCTCATGTGGTCACTTGATGCCATAAGGACAAAAATCAACATTGAATTTTATAAAAGCGAAGAGCATCTCATAAACAGTCTCTTCGGATAGGTGATGTGATGTCAAAATTCTGTCCGTTTTGCGGTGAAAAGCTGCTTGATGAAGCAAAATTCTGCAAGAACTGCGGCAAAGATGTTTCCGCATACTCCGCTCCAGGCACAGGTCGAAATTCCGACAGAGGATATTCAGTTCCGACAGTTGAAAAAAGCCATACTCTTGCAACCGTTCTGGGTTTTGTTTTTGCATTTTTAATCCCTCTGATTGGACTGATTTTCGGAATTTATCTCGCTACACGCAATGACAGCCCCAAGGCTAAAAGATACGGCATAATCATCATTGTAATTGCCATCATCGTATGGGTGATCAGCTTTATTACCTCATTATTCATGTACTGAAGGTTTTCATATGAAATTGGATAGCTTATCTGAATACACAAGAATTGACAAAGAAAAGCAGGCACTGATTGACAGGGCCATGATTGAGGCTGAACTTAGACCAAAGGTCTTTTATTCAAAAGGCGAAATGGCACCTAATTTGCCCGATGAGGCATCTCTTGCTGATGAATGTCCGATTGATGAGGACATTCCATTGCTCAAACAGGATATCGTCAATGAGTACTGTCTTAAAGAGCCTTCAATGGATGATATATTTACAAAGGTCTGTCCAAAATGCGGACGGAAATATCCTAAAGGAGAGCTTTTCTGCTTTGACTGTGCGGTTTCCCTCAAAGACATCGAAGACGTTAACGTCAGGCATATTGATGTTGCCCATGATTTCCCCTTTGATGCAAAAGACACCTACGATGATTTAACAGAAATTCTAACACAGGAAAATCTCATCAGATTGACGGAATCTGATTTCAGCATCAACGACTTTAGAAAAATAACAAGAAACATAAAGCTCACAGCACTTAAAAACCTTGACAGTGCAGTTAAGGAATATGAACTTGATTTGGATTCATTGAGCATCCTTGAAAAGGTAATGCTTTTTACAAAGTCATTTGTCAATGTCAACTACAAGTCATACGGTCAGGAACTTGGATTTTACCGGTTCAACACAATATTTGTAGATGACAGACAGCTTGACGCTCTTCAGATTACAACAATGCTTCATGAGCTTACGCACTTTCTCATAAAGGAGATTCTCACACAGACTTTATGCAGAATTCTGGATGCATCTAAAACAAGGGAAATGGAATCAATCATATCATTCGTGCTGTCTTATTCTGCTGAAAACTGCCTGATAGATGAATATGCCGCACACACTGTAGAGGGAAGATTTACCCTTATAGGATATCAGGACTACTCATCATTTTTAAATATCCAAAAGACCATTAAAAGAGATGCAGATGAAATAGAGATGTTAAAGACAATCGGAAACAGCCTTGCAGATGTCGTAAAAGACATTGTCGAGTCATTCCTCGATGATGATCTCTTGGATGAAATCAAGAGTCAGTTCAAAAAGGACATCATGGATGAGCCTAACTACTCTCAACTGATGCTTGAAAACTGCACACTGCTTAATGAGGAAGGATTCATTAAGGCGGTCGAATTCATTCTGGTGGACGGATTTGCAGTGTCCATGGACAATGTAGAAAAGCTGAAAGAGATAAACGAAATGTGGTAATAAGAACTGATGAATTAAAAAAGGATAGATCAGACTGTAATGTCAATCTTGTCCAGTTGAATTTTTATGATACTCTGGGAACGGATAAGTCTCGGATGTATATTTGGAAAATCAAATATATTGAATAATAATATGAGGTTATAAAATGAATGTTAAAGAAAGAATTTTAACTCTTAACAAACAGCATACAGGCGAAGACGGCGAAATTAATGAATTGCTCCTGATAGTCATGACCAAGTTTCAGCTATTTGAACCTTGCATGTATCTGGCTGAAGACGAGGATTGGGTAAATGTATCAATGGTTTCAATAGAGGATGAAAATATCACACAGCCAATGTCAATCAGAAAGTCAGAAATTTCAATGATTGGAATTTTCAACCGTGAGGAAATTGAGCTGAACCTTCCTAAAAATGATCCCGAGGCATTCTATCAATGAAGGAAATATTCATTAACGAGGACTTCGACGTCGATGAGCTCACAGAAAAAATCAATAACCTCATGGGCAAATGGTCCGTCAAAATGATTGACATCAACGGTCCAAGCTGGGTAATTTACAATCAGGATATGGAAGTGAAGTTTCTCTTTTTCTTTGAGGTCGATTTCAACGATTTGGAAACCCGCATTAAACTGGAAGACTTAAAACTGAATGTCATTCATCACATAGAATCGTTAAGGGACGATACTGCTTACAGGGACAATCTGATAAACTCGGTATTCATAGAGTAAAAATAAAAAAAAAGAAGAATTAAATTTAATTAATTCTTGTATTGTAGTATCTTACGCCTTGATCATCATATGTGTACCATCTGTTTACTTCTTCATCGAATTTTTCACCGATAACAGGCACATATGAATCACTTTGTGGATTATACACTTTATATGTAGTGTTATTGTTTGTAAGGTTGGTATTGTTGTCGCTTCTGGTGGAGTTATCTCCAACAACAGTTCCATTGGTGTCATTTACTTTGTCAACATCAATAACAGTCTGGTTTTTAGTTTTGTTGGTGATGTCCATCGCTGTATTGTCTGTTGAGTATATATATGCTGCGACTGCCGCAAGGGCAATTACCAAAATTACAATAGCGATTAATATTATATTTTTGTTATCCATAATATTTCACCTACTTAGTTTTATGTTTAATCTAGTATTTAATGACTAACATTTACCATAACACTCGTTTTAAAAAATATCAAATATTTGATATAAGTCAGCACCGGGAATGTAAGTTTTCTTTACAAAAAAATCCATTCGTTCGATATGCTTAAACTGTAATGTAATTTTTCTCCAAAAAATTTAAATACATTCATTCTACAATATATTTTCAAAATCCCATGGAGGTATTCTATGTCAATATATGATTTTGAAGTTAAAGACGGCGAAGGCAATCTCCAATCCTTAAGCCAATACAAAGATAAGGTACTATTGATTGTAAACTCAGCAACCAAATGTGGTTTTACTCCACAATACACAGAATTAAACGAAATCTATGCAGAATTCAATGAACAAGGTTTTGAAATACTTGATTTCCCATGCAACCAGTTCGGAAGTCAGGCACCGGGCACAACAGAAGAAATCACTGAAGTATGCAGGTCAAAATGGCTGGTACCATACACAATATTTGACAAGATCGATGTAAACGGTGAAAATGCATCCCCACTGTTTGAATATCTTAAAAATGAACAGCCTTTCACAGAATTGAAAGGAAAAGGTGCAACTGCATTGAAATTAATGCTTAGAGCAAAGGACAGACATTACAAGGACAACAATGACATCAAATGGAATTTCACCAAGTTTCTGGTTGACCGCCAGGGAAATGTGGTTCGCAGGTTCGAGCCGACCGAAGATCTGGGTGATGTGAAGGATGCCGTCAAGGCACTTTTATAAATGCACATTATAAATTGAACAAATCTTATAAACCATTAGCATCAGATATAATAATAACTAAAATTGGTGTTTATATAATGTATAAGAAAATTTTACTTCCTACAGACGGTTCAGGTTATGCAGAACAAGAGGTTGACAGAGTAACAAAGCTAATTGCAGATGACGGTGAAATTATAATCATTTCTGTTGCTGGAAAATTTGTTTCAGGTGCGTTTCAAGGCAGAAGCAGAGTCAAAAAGGCGAATGAACGAATGAAAAAAGAGGCAGAGGATGCAGTTAAGAACATGAGCAAACTGTTTGACGACTCTTTAAAAGTTAAGACAATGGTCAAAATAGGAATTCCATCTGAAGAAATCAATAAGGTTGCCGCAGAGGAAGAAGCTGATTTGATTGTCATTTCCGCTTCAGGAAAAAGCGGACTGCACAAGTTTCTGATTGGAAGTGTAGCTGAAAAGGTTCTTAAGACAGCAGAAATTGATGTGCTCTTGGTTCACAACAGTTAAGGTGATTTGATGGTAAGAAAGCAGACAATAATAGCTGCAATTGTTGTTATAGTAATAATTGCCGTAGTGGCATTTGCATTCATTTCAGCAAACAGTCACAATACCAAAATCGAGGTGCTGAGCAATGGCACTCTTAAAAACGGTGATCTATTTACAATAATGCTCACCGATGAGTACAGAAACCCATATCCTAATGAGGTTGTCGACATTAAGATTTTGGATGATTCCGGCTGGGCTCACAAGTATCAGGTTACAACAGATGAGGATGGCCATGGAGCGGTTGAGCTTCTGACCTTGGAAAACGGTAATTATACTGTTCACTGTAACTATAACGGTACAATGTTCAACAAGGAGTCACGCAGCGTAACTAATATGGTTATCGATGATGGTTACAACTAATCATCATTGACTTTTTACTTTTTTTAATTTATTTTCACTGTTTTTTTTAAACTCATTCTGATATATATTACTTTTCAAAGGATTATTGTCCAGAAGTTATAGATTATATATCTTTACAATTGTCCGAATGAATCTTTTTAAATAGTTCAAATCAATATTTTAAATAAAACAAGTCCTATTTTTTCCTATTTTTTAAATTGTATTTTAGTTAACTTTTTTAATTAAAAAAAACATAGTTTTATTATAATTTAATTTTTAGGGATACTATGAGAATTACTGTTATTGGAACTGGTTATGTCGGACTTGTAACTGGAGCCTGCTTTTCCAAAATGGGAAACAAGGTATACTGTGTCGACATTGTAGAAGAAAAAATTGAAGGACTGAAAAACAACATTCTGCCTATTTTCGAACCTCACCTGGAAACACTGGTTAAAACCAGCCAGGAAAAGGGTGACTTGATATTCACCACAGACATCAAGGAAGCACTGGATGATACAAACATCATTTTCATTGCAGTCGGAACACCTATGGCCGAAGACGGAAGCGCAAACCTTGATTATATATTCTCAGCCGCTTCAGATATAGCGAACAATATCACAAGGGATTCACTGGTTGTCATAAAATCAACTGTCCCTGTCGGAACAGGATTCAAGGTTAAAGAACACATCGACAGCATACTGAAGGAGAACAATTCTGACGTTAAAATCAGCATCGCATCAAATCCGGAATTTTTGAAGGAAGGTCATGCTATCGAGGACTGTCTGCATCCTGACCGTGTTGTCATCGGCGCTGAAGAGGAACAGGTATTTGAAATCCTCAAGGACCTGTACTCAACATTCGTGCTTAACCATGACAGGTTCGTTCTGATGGATATAAAGTCATCAGAAATGACAAAATACGTTGCAAATGCAATGCTTGCTACAAAAATCTCATTCATGAACGAGGTGGCAAACATCTGTGAAGTAACCGGGGCAAACGTCCAGAATGTCCGTCTGGGAATAGGATCCGACAAGAGAATCGGTTACGATTTCATATATGCCGGATGCGGATATGGCGGAAGCTGCTTCCCTAAGGATGTTCAGGCATTGATTAACACATCAATCAGCCATGGCTATGAACCTAAACTCCTCTCCACTGTTGAGGGAGTCAATAAAAAGCAGAAAAGGGTGCTTGTCAAAAAGGTACTTGACAGGTTCGGCGAAGACCTCACAGGTTTCACATTCGCAATATGGGGACTTGCATTCAAGCCGGGCACCGATGACGTGAGGGAGGCAACATCACTGGTGGTTGCATCAAAACTCATTAAGCAGGGTGCAAAAATAAAGGCATATGATTCCCAGGCAACAGAAGAGTTCATAAGGACAATGGATGATGAGTATCTTGATTCCATTGAATTTGTCGAAAACAGATATGATGCACTGGACGGTGCGGATGCACTGATACTGATTACAGAATGGAAGGAATTCAGAAATCCTGACTTCGAGCTTCTTGAAGAAAAAATGAACCAAAAGATTATTTTTGACGGAAGAAACATATACGACAAGAAAATCAAGAATCTCGGTTTTGAGTTATATCAAATCGGATGTTAGATTAACGATCTAACTTCCTTTTTTCTCTTTGCCAGAATCGCTAAACGTATGGAAGTGATGGGGCAAAGTTAAAGTACTATTTTTAATATTTTTCTATATTTCATTCAACCGATACATAAACAAATAAATATGCATTAATACAAAATATCTATTGTAGAATAAATTCTACATATAGTTATAACTATTGGTGTTTTAAAATGAATAAAAAAATAGGTTTTATTTTAGTTGTAGTCCTAGCATCTTTAATGGTGATGGGTTCTGCAAGCGCAGGTTTATTTGACTTTTTGGGAGGAAGCAGCGATGCATCCGGCAACAACAATACAACATTGATTGTCGGATTCGATGCAGAATTCCCACCATACGGATATCAAGACGATAATGGAAGCTACACTGGTTTCGATTTAGAATTAGCAAAAGAAGTAAGTGCAAGAAACAACTGGACTTTCAAAGCACAACCAATCGATTGGGATTCTAAAGATGCAGAATTGGACTCCGGTTCTATTGACTGTATCTGGAACGGATTTACTATTGACGGAAGGGAAAACGATTACCTCTGGTCCAACCCATACTTTGACAACAAACAAATATTTGTTGTTAAATCAAGCTCAGGAATTAATTCCATTTCCGATTTAAGTGGTAAAACTGTAGAAACACAAAAAGATTCATCCGCTTTAGCTGCTCTTCAAGGTGACAACAAAACCATTGCAGACACATTTTCAACCTTAACTGAAGTGGCTGACTATAACACCGCATTCATGGACTTAGAGTCCGGTGCATGTGATGCTGTAGCTATGGATATTGGTGTAGCAGAATATGACATTAGTCAAAAAAATGATACCAGTGCATATTCTATCTTGAATGAGTCAATTACAACCGAAAAATACGGTATTGGATTCAAAAAAGGAAATGACGCATTAAAAGATCAAGTACAAGCAACATTAGATGAAATGTTCAAAGATGGTACTGTATCTAAAATCGCTGAAAAATACGGTATTTCCGAAGACGCTTTAATCCAACCATAAATTAATTAGTTAAGAGAGGGAGAATTAGTTATATGATATTAAGTAAGGTAATAGAATTATTGCTTGGAGGTATGGTTACCTCTATTGAAATATTCCTTCTTACTCTTCTATTCTCTCTTCCTCTTGGTTTAGTAGTTGCCGGAGGAAGAATGAGTAAGTTTGCACCATTGAGATGGATTGCAAAGATATATATTTCAATAATGAGAGGTACACCATTGATGTTACAGTTAATTGTTGTATTTTTCGCACCGTATTATGTATTTGGAGTAAATCTTTCCGCTGATTATAGGTTTATTGCAGTAATTATTGCATTTACAATAAATTACGCAGCATATTTCGCTGAAATTTACAGGGGCGGAATCGAATCAATTAATAGTGGACAATATGAAGCCGCTCAGGTATTGGGTTATTCAAAATTTGAGACATTTTACATAATTATATTGCCGCAAGTGTTCAAAGTAGTTCTTCCTTCAATTACTAATGAAGTTATAACTCTTGTAAAGGATACTTCCCTGTCATTTGTTATCGCAATTCCGGAAATGTTTACAGTAGCAAAACAGATTGCAGCTGCTGACGCTTCAATAGCTGCTTTATTGGTGGCTGGTATATTCTACTATGTATTCAATGTACTGGTTGCATTTGTAATGGAACGCATAGAAGCAAAATTAGATTATTATGAATAGGAGGAGTATTTCATGAGTTTGCTAGAAGTTAAAAACCTTAAGAAAAGTTTTGGTGACAATGTAGTATTGAAAGATATTTCTCTTAACGTTGAAAAGGGAGAGGTATTGGGCATTATCGGACCGTCAGGTTCAGGTAAATCCACATTGCTCAGATGCATCACCGATTTGGAACAGGAAGACAGCGGTGTAATCAATTTTGACGGAACATTCGGTTTGGTATTCCAGAACTTTAACTTGTTCCCGCACCATTCAGTTATGAAAAACATTACCAACGCACCAATTAAAGTACAAAAGAGAGATAAGGCAGAAGTTTTTGATCATGCAAGAAGGTTATTGGCCCAAATGGGACTGTCAGACAAGGAAGATGCATACCCTTGCGAGCTTTCAGGAGGCCAGCAGCAAAGGGTGTCCATTGCACGGGCTCTTGCAATGAATCCTGACATATTGTTTTTTGACGAGCCAACATCCGCTTTGGATCCTGAACTCACAGGTGAAATATTGAATGTTATTAAGGAATTGGCTGCAGAGCATATGACCATGGTTATAGTTACCCACGAGATGGCATTTGCACGTAATGTTGCCGATACAATTATCTTCATGGATGATGGAGTAATTATTGAGCAAGGAACTCCTGAAGAGGTATTTTCATCTGACAACCAGAGGATGAAAGATTTCTTGGGAAAATTTTATGATTAATTCTTAATCATATCTTTTTTTTATACTTTTTTTTAAAATTCACTTATTTTTAACTTTGGATGATAATGCTTTTTAATCAATTTTGCGGTTAATTAAAATTACTTTATATTATTTTCAATATAAAATTAGAGAGTCTTTAAATCAAATGATTGAAAGACACTCAAAATTAGTTATTTTTAAGCGTAACCGGATAGATATTTTAATACAGGTATTCTGTTTATTATCAAAACAACCAGCCATGAAGCGAAAAACAGCACTATGGCAAGTCCCAGATCGGCAATAAGTATCTTTTTGGTAAGAATCTTGAACGGAAGCAGGCCGTAGCTTCTGGTAAGTTTGATTATAAACCAGTGAAAGAGATACATTCCATAGCTCGCCCTGCTTATGGACATTATGAAATGGTTGACACGGTCGCCTTCAAGAAGTGACCTGCACTTTCCAAGGATTCCTGTAACATCCCCATAGATATATTTGCATATTATAAAGATTGAAGCAGCCTGCACAACCTGGATGATAGACAAATCAAGTTTCTGGTTCATTAGCTCAAGTTTTGGATAGATATCTTCACAGCTGCCCATATACATTTTAACAACTGAAGAGAAGACGAATATTAAAATGCTTAAAAGGACTATCTTGTTTGGAGAGATGTTAAGAGCATTTGTCAAATCCTTTCTGGAGAGATAATATCCTAAAATCAAATAGGAAAAAGGACCTATGAAGAAATTCAAGTCAAGATTGGTTTCTATCTTAAATGTAAATATTATCTGATAGAAAACTGATACTGCAATGAATAAGATTAGGAAATACTCTATTTCCTTCATTTCGGCATTTTTGATGAATATGTTTACAATAGGGATTGCAAGGTAAATGCCGACCATCATGAATGCATACCAGTATCCTGTAATCACATTTGGATATAATGAAAATACAAATGTTGAAAGTATCACGTATAATGCAAGAGGATATATCAAACGAACTGTTTTCTTCTTTAAAAATGAAATGATTTCAATGTCTCTGTTTAGAAGAAGCGCTCCGCTTATCATTAAAAAAAGCGGAACTCCAAAATGAATCATATTGGTATAAAATGACAGTTTATGTCCAAAAAACAGCGGTTTTGCACCCCAGCAGGAATGCAGTACGATGATTGACAGTATTGCCAAGAATTTCAAAAAGTCATAATATTTTATTCTCTGCATCATAATAAATCTCCATATATAATCTTAAATTTAGTCCATAATGCACTTAAATTTAATTAAAAATAATGTTTTCCCATACATAAATTAAATCTATAGCTAAAAAAGTCAATAGATATATATTACTGAAAATATAAATTATAATCAATTAAATTCATTATTATAACAATTTGATATATTAAATCAAGAATTAAGGAAATTAGTGATAATATGGTTAAGGTTTCTGTTGTTATTCCCGTTTACAATGTTGAGGATTTCTTGGGGGAATGTCTGGACAGTATAGTCAACCAGACATTGGAGGATATAGAAATCATCTGTGTCAACGACGGTTCAACCGACAAGTCCCTGGACATTTTGAATGATTACGCTTCTCGCGATGACCGCTTTACGGTAATTGACCAGGAAAACGGAGGTCATGCCGTAGCAACAAATCGAGGCATGAAATTGGCAAAGGGAAAATATCTCTTTTTAATGGATTCAGATGACATCCTTGAACTGTCAGCCCTTGAAGACACATATAACCTGGCAGAAAAAAAGGACGTTGACTTTGTACTATTTCAGGCAATCAACTATTACATGGACAAAAACGAATATGTCAAGAAGGAAAACTACAGCATGAATGCACTGGCCGACTACGTCGGAGACAGGGTATTCAACTACAAGGACATCAAGGATTATCTCTTTGACATAGCAGTTACCCCCTGGACTAAATTATATAAAAGGGAGTTTGTTGAAAATTGCGGTGCAAGTTTTCCCGAAGGACTTGTTTTTGAAGACAACGTATTCTTCTGGGAAGTGCTTTTCAACGCAGAGCGAATCGTATTTTTAAGAAAGCACCTTTTCATAAGAAGATGGTACTCAGAATCATCAACACAGTCTGGAGGAAAGCAGTTCATAGACACCATTGCTGTCAACAACCTCATTGTACAAAGATTCATTGATTATGGGCTGTTTGAGGAATATAAGGAGTTTCTGTATAACCGAAAAATCAAGTCAGTGCTGAACAGGTACAATTCCACAAAAGAAGAGTTCAAGCAGCTGTTTTTCGAGGAACTGCAGAAGGATTTCAGGAAAATGCTTAATCATGAAAGATATGATGAGTTCATGGCAAGTTTGACTGACTACAACAGGGAAAGATTTGAGCTTGTGGTCAACAGTGAAGACTTTGTCATGTTCGATTTGAGAATATCCAATATGCATCTTAAGAGAAAATGTGAATATCTGGAAGAGATGAATGAATCGATTATGAATTCCCATAGCTGGAAATTAACAAAACCTCTGAGAGCTTTTAAAAGAGTATTTAAGAATTAATTTAAATACTATTAACGACATAAATTAATATGATTAAATTATTTATGTGAGAACTATGGTAAAGGTTTCTGTTGTAATTCCCGTTTATAATGTAGAGGACTTTTTGGGGGAATGTCTGGACAGTATCGTTAACCAGACATTGGATGATATAGAAATCATCTGCGTTAATGACGGTTCAACCGACAAGTCCCTGGACATTTTGAATGACTATGCTTCTCGCGATGACCGCTTTACGGTAATTGACCAGGAAAACGGAGGTCATGCCGTAGCAACAAATCGTGGAATGAAATTGGCAAAGGGAAAATATTTGTTTTTAATGGATTCAGATGATATATTGGAATTGACCGCTCTTGAAGACACATATAAGTTGGCTGAAGAGAAGGATGTTGACTTTGTACTGTTTCAGGCAATCAACTATTATATGGACACCGGAGAGTATGTCAAGAAGGAAAACTACAGTATGAATGCGCTGGCCGACTACGTCGGAGACAGGGTATTCAACTACAGGGACGTCAAGGATTATCTCTTTGACATTTCCGTTACACCGTGGACCAAACTCTACAATAGGGAGTTTATCGAAAGGAGCGGTGCAAGTTTTCCCGAAGGACTTGTTTTTGAAGACAACGTATTCTTCTGGGAAGTGCTTTTCAACGCAGAGCGAATCGTATTTTTAAGAAAGCACCTCTTTAAAAGAAGATGGTATTCAACATCATCCACCACATCAGGCGGAAAGCATTTTGTTGACAGCATTGCCGTGAACAATCTGATTATCAAAAGATTTATGGAATATGGTCTGTTTGAGGAATATAAACAATACCTTTATAACAAGAAAATAAAACTCGTTTTCATGAGATACAACCGTACCAAAGATGAATTCAAGGATTATTTCTATGAAAAGATGAAAGAAGATTTTACCAAAATGCTCAATCATGAAAGATATGATGATTTCATACAGAACGCATATCAGTACAACAAGGACCGCTTTGAAAGTGTTGTGAAATCAAACAACCGTGAAGAGTTTGAGATATTATATGAAAACGCTGCTTTGAGAAACAGGAATCGCAATCTTGAAAAGAGAGTTGCCAAATTAAGCAGGAAAAACAATTCAATTCTCAACTCCAGAAGTTGGGAAGTTACAGGTCCTTTAAGAACTGTTAAAAAAATGTTAAAATGATATTATGACAAAAGTTTCAGTAATTATTCCAGTATTCAATGCTGAGGATTATTTAAGCCAATCATTGGACAGCATTGTCAACCAGACACTCGATGACATTGAAGTGATTTGTGTAGATGACGGATCAGATGATTCCTCATTGGATATCCTCAATGATTACAGCAACAGATACTCATGCATTCAGATATATCACCAGGACCACAAGCGTGCGGGAGCCGCAAGAAATCATGGTCTTGAAAAGGCCAACGGTAAATATGTCTTTTTCATGGATGCTGATGACATCCTTGAAACTGATGCTTTAAAGGAATTTTATGAAATAAGCGAAGATAAGAATCTTGATTTTCTCATATTCCAGATTACCAACTACGATGAGGCCACAGGAGAATATTTCGATACAGAATATTACCTGATGGAAGACCTGTATGAGTTTGTAGGCGACAGGACATTCTCGTTCGATGATTTGGGAGAACACCTCTTTGATGTGCCGGTAACGCTCTGCAACAAGTTCTACAACAGGGAGTTTATTGAAAGGTGCGGCGCCCATTTTCCCGAAGGAACCCTTTTTGAAGACAACATATTCCTCTATGAGTACATTTTTGATGCTGAGAGAGCATATTTCTATAAAAAGAAGTTGTATACAAGAAGAATCCATTCAGACTCATCAACAGGTGCTGGAGACAAGCGATATATCGATTCAATAAACATATTCAACATGATTATCCAGATATTCATTGACAGGGGATATTTCGAACAGTATAAGCAGACATTATGCAACGAAAAAGTCAGAAAGGCATTCAACAGATATAACGGCATTCATGAACAGTACAAGGAGTTCTTTTATGAGGCCATGAAGGAGGATTTCACTAGGATATTAAATCAGGAATGGTATGATGACTTTATGGATAATCTCAGTGATTACAACAGACCCCGCTTTGAAAAGGTCGTGCGGTCTCGTGACTTTTACGAATTTGAGGCTCTGATGGAAAACTTCAAATTGGAAAGGGAACTTTTGAAATTAGAAAGAAAGCATGAAAAAATGCAAAGACGCTTTGACAAGTTGGCTGACAGGCACTCACAGTTAAAGGAAAAGAACAATACTCTAAAACAAAAGCTTATAGCATCAAAAAAGCAGTCTTCTGCTTATAGAAAAGAAATTGAGAAGTTAAATGATAAAATTGAAAGGTTAGAGAAAAATATTGATACGCTTGAGAATACTCAGGAAGAAATTTTAAATTCAAACAGTTGGAAAGTAACAGAACCTTTAAGAAAAATTGGAAGATTGAGGTAGTGTGATTTTTATGGTTAAAGTTTCTATTATTATGCCTGTTTACAATGCAGGGGAATTGATTAAAGAGGCAATTGACAGTGCAGTCACTCAGACTTTAAAGGACATTGAAATCGTTTGTGTCGATGACGGGTCCAGCGACAATTCAGTTGAAATTTTAGAGGAGTTGTCCAAAAAGCATGACTGCATCAGGATATTCACCCAGGAAAATGAGGGCTCAGGAAGTGCCAGAAACCACGGACTTGACGAGGCCACAGGTGAATACATTGCATTTCTGGATGCAGATGATGCCTTTGTTGATGCTAATGCACTTGAAGTGCTCTATGATATAGGTTGTAAAAACAATGCGGATTTGGTTTGCGGAAATCTTAAAAGGCTGTCCGTAAAAACAGGCAGGGTAATTTCAAATCCAAACTATAAAGCAGGAAACTATCATTATTTTGATGAGATAAAGACAATCACACCACAGGAATACGGAGTTCCTTGGGCATTCTACAAGAACATCTTCAAGAGGACATTTCTAAATGAACATGAAATCCGCTTCAAGGATTTAAGAAGGGGTCAGGATCCTGTATTCTTATCAGAAGTGCTTGCAAACGTTGACATAATCTATGGAGGTCCGGTCGACCTGTATGCATACCGCTTCGAGTCAGGCCAGCCGTACAAAAAGATTGACACACCTGAAAAGAAACTCCATTACCTGCTTCATTTTAAGGGATGTTTCGATGCGCTTGAAAAGGGAGGACTGCATGAAACTTCCGAAACATTCAAAGAAAAGCTTATCTATTTTTTCAATTACGGAACACAGTTGGACGATCTGACTATATATGATGGTGCTATGGAAGTGTTCGGATGGCCAACCACATATTTCGACAACTTCAAATATGAGTATGAATCGTTCCTTGTTCACCATATACTCAATAAGATTCTGGTTGAAGACAGCGAGGAATTCTACACTGAAGCAAAAGAGAAATTGAGTGAAATGGGAGTCTGGTACAATGACCTAATCCCTACAGAAAAGCTGAGAAACCTGATTCTTCTTTTTGATACTGATTCATATAATGAATATAAGGAA
>JAFUIW010000103.1 GCA_017473945.1 Methanobrevibacter sp.
TTAAAAATAATAAAAATCCTTTTGTACTATCAAAAGGCAATCAAAATTAATATGAAATATTAAAAAAACAAGCTCAAATTAATGAGTTTAATCGGGTAAAAAATTCAGACCCCTAAATCATTATTTTTCCATTTTGATTATTATAACCATTACCAAACAATGAGTCCATTTTTCCTAGATATAAACCTATTTATTGAATAAAAGACAAAAATGTTTTCATAACATATAGGAAAATGGAAATTATGGCGGATAAAAACGAATGGGGCAGTAACCTGTCATTCATCCTTGCAATGATAGGTTCTGCAGTTGGTCTTGGAAACATTTGGAGATATCCTTACGTACTCTACTCCAACGGTGGGGGTGCATTCTACATTCCTTACCTCGTGGCAATTCTTTTAATGGGAATTCCAATTTTAATCTTAGAGTATGGTGTAGGATATAATTTTAAGTCTTCCTTTGCTAAGGCAATCACTAGAATTAACTCCAAATGGCAGTATTTGGGCTGGTTATTGCCAGTTGCTGTATTTATGATTATGATTTATTACTCAGCTATTCTGGGCTGGGATGGAATTTATATGGTTTTGAGTTTTACTAAAGGTTGGGGAGCAGATCCTAACACTTACTTTACTGCAAATCTCCTGCAGGCTTCTTCATCATATACTGGTTTAATGAATTTCATTCCTCTTATTGCTGTTGCAATGCTTGTCGGTTGGGTAATCGTTTGGTTTATCTCTCACAGAGATCTTGAAGCAGGTCTTGGAAAAGTATCTAAAATCTTGGTTCCGGCTTTGTTTATCATCATGATTATCATCGTTGGATTTTCACTTACTTTGCCTGGTGCTTCAATTGGTCTTGCTGAGTTGTTTAACCCAGATTGGTCACTTTTAACTCACTTTGAAATCTGGATGGCAGCATTCGGTCAGATTGTTTTCTCACTAAGTCTTGGAATGTCAATTGCATTTACTTATGCAAGTTATACAAAGGACGATGCGGATCTGGTTACAAACACCATTTCAATCGCTCTTGCTAATTCCCTTTTTGAAAACTTCGCTGCACTCGGTGTATTTTCAATTTTAGGTTACATGTCACTTCAGTCAGGAACTGCAGTAGCTGACCTTGTAACTCAGGGAACAGGTTTGGTATTTATAGTATATCCAACAGTATTTAATGTGCTTGGTCAATGGGCTTTGGTTTTAGGACCGCTGTTCTTCCTGACAGTTTATCTTGCAGGTTTGACAAGTATCTTATCCACAATTGAACCTTTGTCATTTTCAATTCAAAACAAGTTCGGATGGTCAAGGTCCAAGACAATGACCGTATTAATCATTGTTGGAGCTCTAATATCAATGGTATATGCAACTTCATTCGGTGGTGACCTTTTAGGATTTGTAGATACTTTCATCAACCAGATTGCACTTCTTTTAGGAGTAGTCCTTGAATGCATAATATTTGCATGGATATTCAAGGCTGAAAAGCTTGTTGATTTCATGAATGCAAGGTCAAAAACACTCAAGCTCGGTGGATGGTGGCTTGTAATCGTCAAGTATGTCCTGCCGATATTTATAGCAATTATATGGATTGGCGGACTGATTGATGTTGTCAGTGCAGGAACATTTGATCAATTGGTATTTACAGCTATCACAGCAGCAATACTCTTGATTGCAACTTTAGTATTCACTCTTCTTCCGGCTAAAAATCCTGACTGGGAAAAAGCTGAAGAAAGGGTTTAATGTTATAGTTTAACTATAACATTTCTTTTTTTCTCATGTTAAATCATTCAATGAATTTAAAATAATATCTGAAATCTTTTTTGATTCATTAATCATTTCTGATAATGGTTTTTTGATAGTCTTATCATAATCTGCTTGATTTCTCATTTTTCTCAATTTATTTAAATTTTTGGAGATGATTTTTCCTTTATTGTCCTTTTTGAATTTTGGGTGATTTTTAAAAATTTTGGAAGTTTCTCTGTGGACATCAACATTTTTTGATGTCATGATTTTTTCGGATTTTTTATCCAAATAAGTTTTATTTTCATTTAAAAAGTCTCTTGATGAACAGAATGCACTGTAATAAAATCTGCTTACTCCAGTTCTTTGTTTTGCAGGATTATCTTCATCTAGGTATTCTATTCCTAAATCTCTAAATTTCGACCATTCAAATTTTTCCTGATTTTTCATATTATCCCTCAATGAATATTACAACTTTATCCGCTGATTTTTCAGGATATTTTTCGTAAAGTCTGTGGATAAAGGCATCTTCATGCTTTAGAATTTCATCGATTTTTAATCTTGAAAATACTGTGATTTCCAGTATCAGTTCATCATCCTGAAATTCATCAAAAAATTTGATTTGCATTTTTTGAAAAATCACTTCTTTTTGAATCAATTGTGGCAGGTCATAAATCAGATTTTCAAGATCCATGTCCTGTTTGATAAATGAGTTTATTTGCTTTAAATTATTGTCGGGTAGCTCAAAGTTTTCTGTAATGAATTTTTCCAGAGTTCTGGTTGAATTTTTAATTTTTGTTGTTGGAATAAATATTCTTTCAGATTCCTGAAATTTTTGAATCATTTATTTATCCTCCTTATGGTGTTTAATTACATAATGTCTATGATTATTATTTTATTTAAAATTTTGGGAATTTTTGAGGTAAATTTTACGAAGTGAAAGCAATTTTTGGGTGTTAATATATTTTTAGCTGATTTTATGGCAATTTTGAAAATTATTATATTAGCTTTTTAAAAATAATTATTTTCATTTAAAATATTTGATATTTGTCATTTTTAAAAATTTACAGTATAAAAAGGAGGCAAAGGAGTATGAGCGAAAATAACATTAAAGAAATTATTTATATGTATGATGATTCATCAGACACATTTGGAGTAAAGGTTACTCATGGATTTCAATATGGAAGCACTGTTGAAATGGATGATGGGCTTCTTCTTGATTTTGATGAAAACAATGTTCCGGTATCTCTTGAAATATTGGATGATTCAAAGAGATTCAATCTCCCAAAAGAAAGTTTAAGAGATGTTGTTTTTATCAGAATGGATGTTTTTGTTGATGACGTGTCAATTTGTTTAAAGATTGTTGTGGGCACTGTCGAAAACATGCAAAAAATAGATTCATATGCAACTAACTATTGCAATCTCCCGAATATGGACGTAAAGTTAGCTTTGGTTTAAGTGAACAGTTTGTTTGGTGAAGATTCATTGTTTTGTTTTAAAACCAAATCTATGGTGACTGTTCCGTTTGAATCTTCCTTAACCACTTCATCATAGTCATCAAGGTTTACAGTGTTATCACTGGATTCGGTCTGGTAAACTCCAATCATTAAACCCATAATGCACAATAAAAATATGAGAAGTATTGTGGTATTTTTCATATCCATGTTTAATTATTATATTTTATTAATATATAAAGTAAATAGAAAAGTATTTCAACACCTACATTCATAACATTAATGAAAGCTTAAAGAGGTGAGAATATGAAAAGCTTTATTTTAATCCTTTTGGGGATTATTGTGGCATTGCTGGTCGTCGGCGGTGCTGTAGCATATTCTTTCATGAATGAATTGGGTGTTAATATGGAAAACATAGATTCAAATGATATAGAAAATTTAAAAGATAAAGTAAGTAGTGTCGCATCTTCTGAAAGTTCAGATTCTTCTTCTAGCTCACAGTCAGCAGACAGCGACATTGTAAGTGAAGAAGTGAAATTCAACGGCCAAAACGGCGAAGGATACTATCGTGAAGTAACCTACAAGGACGGAGGATTCAGACAATACGACACTGAATCAGGTGATCTTATAGGTTCATCATACAAATCCGACCAGGAAAACCTTCCAAGCATGGAATGATTAAATGATATTTAAAGATCTTTTAAGTCATTTCCAGATTGAGGATGAGTTTCCAGAGTATTTGTATGAGCAAACTTTCAATGAGGTCTTTCTGGACGGTGAGATGTCTAGTGAAGACAACAGATACAAGATAGTTATTACAACACGTCAGGACGTAACTCATCAGATGTTTTTAAATCCATCTGATGAGTTTCCTGTTGTTATCCTTTCAAAGCTTCCGAACGGACTTTTAAACGGTATGAAGTTCGGCCGTGTGAAAGGACAAGTTACATATATTAA
>JAFUIW010000104.1 GCA_017473945.1 Methanobrevibacter sp.
CGTCTAGGTCGTCTTCGTCGTCGTAGTCTTCCCAGTCTTCATCGTCTAGGTCGTCTTCGTCGTCGATGTCATCATCATCTATATATGAATCATCGATATCCATATCATCAATAATGTCATAGTCCATGGCATTATCATCTATATATGAATCATCGAAATCGTTTGATGCAAAACTAACACCAATGCATGTAATAAGAAGTGCAAAGAGAATAAAAATTCCTAATATTTTATTTCTATTCATATATTCACCTCAATTCAATTGTAGTTTTTATACAATCAACATTATATTATATGGAATATATGGTATATAAAAGTAGTTAAAAAAAGAAAAAAAATAGAGGATAAAACCCCTATAATCCGAAAATCAAGTACAATAGGAATACAACGAACATTACCCAAACAAGTGGGTTTAATTCTTTAGCTTTTCCGGTTGCTGCAGCTACAATAGTGTATGTGATGAAACCAAATGCAATACCTAATGAAATTGAATATGACAGTACCATCATAATTATTGTCATAAATACTGAAGCAACAATTGCAAGGTTATCCCATTCGATGTCCCTGATTTGTACAAACATCAGGATACCGACTGTTACCAATGCGGCAGTGGTAACTGATGAAGTAAACAATGCAAGTATGGTAGGAGCCAGGAATACAGAAAGCAGGAATAATATACCTGTTATGATAGCTGTAAGACCGGTTCTTCCTCCAAGACCGATTCCTGTTGCACTTTCAACATAAGCGGTTACTGTACTGGAACCCATGATTGCACCAACGATTCCGCCTAAAGCGTCACTTATGAATGCATTATTAATTCCTTCTGTGGTTCCGTCTTCTTTTTCAAATCCACATTCTTTTGCAAGAGGGATTAAAGTTCCTGTTGTATCGAAGAATGTAACGAAGAGTAATGAGAATAATATTATGATTAATGTTGGGATGTTTTTGAACAGTTCTCCGAATCCTGACATGAATCCTCCGACAACACTGAAATCTAAATTGAAAGATACCCATTGTGCCGGTAATGATGGCAAGGTTGATTCAGGACCTCCAAAGCCTGCTAAAGTCATGATTACGCCAAGAATAGCTGTTATCAGTAATCCGATAAATACTGCTGCAGGCACTTTACGTACATATAAAACCAAAGTGATAGCAATACCGATTAATGCAAGTAATACTGAAGGAGTGTACACACTTCCCAATGATACGATAGTTGCAGGATCAGTTACTACAACTCCTGCATTTGCAAGACCTAAGAAAGCCAGGAAAAACCCGATACCTGCTCCGATAGCAAGTTTCAAGTCTTTAGGAATAGCATTTAAAATAGCTTCCCTCAACCCGACAAGAGTGATTATTAAAAATATGATACTTGACAGCAATACTGCCGCAAGAGCAGCGTTCCATGATAGACCCATACCCAAAACGATAGTATAGGTAAACAATGCGTTCAATCCCATTCCAGGAGCCAAACCAACAGGATAATTGGATAAAAGCCCCATAATTATACAGGCAATACCTGATGCAATAGCGGTTGCAATGAATACGCCTGAAAGTGACATTCCAGTTGCAGATAACATTCCCGGGTTTACACCCAAAATATAGGACATAGCGAGGAATGTTGTAATACCTGCAAGGATTTCAGTTTTAAAGTCAGTTTTATTTTCATCTAACTTAAACAATTTATTTAACATATAACACCTCATTTTCCTATATTATTATTTTAATCATTATGAAGTAATAAATTATTCGATTATTATTCAACAATATCTGATTTTTAAGCTTGTTCATTCGTTTAGGTTAAAAATTGATAATAAATTATATTAATTATTTAATTTTTATTGAATATTTTCAATTTAAATAGTTTTATATAGATTGTTTTATAAAAAATTAAATAATGTTTAGTTTTATTTCAACTTTTTTGGTGGCGATAGCACTTGCAATGGATGCATTCAGTGTATCCATGACGAAAGGTTTCACACAGAAAAATCTTACAAATTCACAGATATTGTATTATGGTCTGTTTTTTGGAGGTTTTCAGGCAATAATGCCAATTTTAGGATACCTCTGCGGCAATATTATTGCAGCCGTCGTAACATCACTTGCGCCAATAATCGGATTTATACTTCTTCTTGCAATCGGACTCAACATGATTCGTGAAAGCTTAAACGGCGATGATGAAGAAATAACCGATAATTTTTCATTCAGGGAAGTTACCCTGCTTGCTATTGCAACAAGCATAGATGCATTTGCCGTTGGAATAACAATTGCATTAATTAATGACCCTATATTGATATCATCTGCAGTTATAGGAATAGTTGCGTTCATATTTACTATAATAGGAATATTCATAGGCAAAAAGATAGGCAACTATGTAGGTGATAAGTTCCAGATAGTCGGTGGGGTTATTCTTATTTTAATTGGTGTTAAAATACTGTTTGGTTTTTAAAAAAAAGTTTATCACTAGCAATAAGCTAGTGAATTAAATTTAACGTCTTCTGTATCGGTTTCTATATCTTATGACTTTAATCGTATGATATGAGAAGAAAGCGACTATTCCAACAATCACCGCAATGATAATCCACACGAGGATTCCCCATATGTCAAAGGATCCTCCACTGTTTGCATCTGCAGTGTCCTGACCTTCAAATGTGATGTTTCCAATATATTTGTATGATGGTGCTATTGGAATTTCGTCAGGTTTGATGATTTTTCCTGTGAAATTAACAGTATCTACAAGTCCTGCAGTACTCATTCCCCAATATGATCCGTCATCGTTAGCTATGTAAACGTCTGTCACATTGTTTGTGTCGTTAGTGTGGAAGTTGAATGTTGTAATGTCTCTTCTTGTAAGACCGAATCCGTCTGATATTTCCAGGGTGTTCATGGTCTTGATTTTATCTGTTGCGTTTGGCTGAACATCTCCTGTTCTGATGAATCCGTCCTTATTTGGAACGGAAATATATTGATTTGGAGATAATTTTCCAGTATAGTGTGAGTTTGCTGTTGCAACACCATAGTTTCCGTTAGGAGCCTTAATAAGTAAGTGTCCTAATCCATAAGCTGCCTTGATTTGTTGAACCTGTTCCAAACCGCTTTCAGGTATGGTATTGTTGTTTGTAATCATACCTGCAGTAATGTTTTCAATTTTCTTGTTGTCTTCACCGTCATCGATTCCACCGTATCCGATTACCCATCCGTCATTTGTAATGATTACCTGGCAGAAATATCCTGCAGATGTTTTATACTGTTTAATTGCTTCCTTTCCATGCCAGTCTATCTTTTCAATATATATGTCAGCGGCATTTCCGGCATCTCTTCTGAATGAAAAGATACTGTTGTTTCCGTCCTGCTGTAAAACTATGGAACAGCACCCGGTCATGTCAGTTTCATCGTTATTCTGCAAAATACTTTGAATGTCATGCACATTACTCTGTGTGAATGTTGCGCTGACTGCAATGATGGATGAAAAGAATACAATTATACTTAATAATAATATAATCTTTTTTAAATCCATATAATCCTCTTTGTTAATAATATTTTAATTGAATAGATAACTATAAAGTTATGATATTATATTTCATTTCCATAGTATTTATAGTATACTAATTGGAAAAACATTTAAAATTTTGTCTGTCTTAAAAAATAGTTTAATAAATAGGAAAAATTGAGTTTAACTTATGGCAAATGGTCTATTATTATTCTTCAGTTGAATAGCTTCTGAATTTTTCGATGAAAAAATTCATCTCATCTTCAATCTGGGCCAATGTGACAATAGGTTTGTATGTCACCAGGGTATTCAGGCAAATGAGAAACGGAATGGCTTCCCCTACGGTTATGTTTGTAAATTCAAGGTCCTGATAGGTTATTTTGAAATTTCCGTTGAGGTGCTCGTCAATTCTCAAGCCATGTGGAATGAAATTGATTTCACCTCTTTCTATCAAATCCTCCAGGATTTCTGTTCCTTCCTGAATGTCTGAAAATTCTATCTTTTCCTTTTCCAATAATGGATCAATGAAATCGAATTTGATGTCATAGTCATATTTGGAGCGGTTGTCCCTGAAATAACTGTCCACCATCAGGTAGTTGATGTACAGTTCCTGATTTACAATAGAATATTTTTTGTTGTTGAGGATGAATTCCATAAGAATATTATGTTAAAAAAAGTATAAAAGAATAATCCCTTGGGACTATTCTTCATAGTGTCCGTATTTTTTAAGTGAAATCTGTTTGAATTTGCGGATAAAGAATTTTGCCCAGATGTAACCGACTGTTCCTCCAACAAAACAACCGAATACCACACCTGCATAGATTCCTGTTAGTCCCCATCCGAAAATGAAACAGAAGATGTATGCAAATACACTTTCCAAAATCAATGACCTTAAAAGAGTAATCAAAAGGGAATATGTTCCTTTTCCAACACCCTGAAACATCATTGATGACATGATTCCGTGAGGGATTGCAAGAACAAACAGTGTCAATACTGAAAGCGCTGTTGCGATTTCAGGTGCCATTGCAGCACTTGCTGATGTGTATGAGAATACTGTTGCAATTTGTTTTGAGAATATGAACATTATTGCACCGAGAGCTATTGACACTGCAAAACCAATCTTGATTGAATATGAATGCGCTGTTTTCAGGTTCTCGTAGTTGTGTGCTCCATATGCCACACCTGCAACGGTCAAAACAGCTGTTCCGATACCAATAAGTGGAATCATACATAGCTGAACTATCCTCATTGATGCGGTATATACTGCCACTGCAGTTGTTCCAGCAGCCAATACCAGCATACTGTTTATGATTATTGCCAATGCGGAAAATACGATGTTTTCCAGAGTTGAAGGGATTGCCACCTGCAATGTGTCAATCATTATTGATGATGAATAGTCAAAGTTTTTAGGAGACAAGTCCAGGTATAAGTCCTTTTTACCCCATATCCAGTAACTCATCACAAGACAGGACAGTATAGCAGATATTACTGTAGCCCATGCAGCCCCTGCAATTCCAAAGTTCAAAAGGTAGATGAACACCGGGTCTAAAATAATGTTCATAATCGCTGTTACTGCAATTGCAATTGTCGCCCTTCTCATGTCCCCTTCAGACCTGAATATGGCTGATGCCACTCCTGAATATACGAAAATAAAGAGGAATCCGAATATGATATAACTGTAGTCCATCGCATACTGAATGGTGTCACCTGCTCCCATAAACTGAAGAATAGGAACCATGAACACTTCAATCAGTATTGTGAATATCACAGATACGATTATTGACAATACGATAGCGTGCAATGCCGCATTGTTTGCTCCATCACGATTTCCCGCTCCGATGTTTCTTGCAATCAGTGAGTTTGCACCTGCACCGATTCCGTTTCCAAGTCCGACCAGTACCATGAACAGGGGTGTGATGAATCCTATTGCAGCAAGGGCATCCGCTCCGAGTCCTGCCACCCATATACTGTCTGCAATGTTGTACATCATAATAAGCAGCATGGAAATCATCATCGGAATTGCCAATTTGACAATTGCCTTTTTAGGATCTCCTGTTATCATTTCTATATTTTTACTCTTATTAGTCATTTTTACACTCCTCTTGATTCAACTCCATTATTTTTACAGCAATCTCCTTTAATATCTTCTGCAGTAATTCCTTTTCTATATAACCTTCATCTAGTATTACTTCATCTTCCCATTGATTTAAGATTTTGACTGATTCTTTCAATGTTTTCTCACCTAATGGTGTTAGTGAAACCTTGTTCTGCCTTCGGTTGTTCTCGTCTATCTCCCGTTTAACCAGCCATTTCTCTTCAAGTTTCTTGATTGAACGAGCCACAGCACCCTTGTTTATGTTGCATCTTTCAGCTATCTTATCCTGATTTATATCACATTGGTGTGAAATTTCAAACAGCAGATGCAATTGGGTGGCATTGATATTCAAATCCTCCAGATGGCGATTGATATATATGGCATGGCCCCTTGCAATCATTGAAATTAATTTGCTCACGGGAAGGTCTTTTGCATCAATGCTTTTAAACTCTTCAAGTGACATTTAACCCACTTTATAATTTTTTTAGCAGTTGTCCATATTTGTGCTTAGGAAAAATTAATTTTTAAACGAAATATAAAAATACGGAAACTAAATGTAAATAATATACAACCTATTATTAATATTTCATAATATATAAACTGTTGCATTGACAACTATTGCACCTGCAACAATAATGTCCTGATTATATGAAATGTTCATGGATTGATATCAATCTAAATAACATTTAAAAAATTATTAATAAAACATAACTCCATATAATACACTATGAATAAAGTAAAAATAGCAAAGATTGTTTCAACAATGACACAGCCACCAATCATATGCATGCCTCTGTTTTTGATAATCAACTATGTCATTTCATGTGAAAACGGCGTCCTGAATGTCAATAAGTTTATCGTCTGCGAGCCGATTTCACTTGTTTTTACATCAATTTTACCTATGGCAATCATACTTCTGTGGGCGAAAATTATAAACACTGACAACGACATTTCAATCAGGCAGGACAGGTATGTTCCGCTGGTTGTTGGAATAGTCAGCTATTTTATTGGAGTGCTCGTGTCACTCTTTTTAAATCTTGACAACTTCCTGATATTGCTTCTTTTATGCTATTCAGTAAATACAGGCGTTGTGCTTCTCATTACCACAAAATGGAAAATCAGTGTGCACACAACAGGAATAAGCGGTCCGATTGCAGCATTGATCTTGCTTTTGGGTCCTGCCGGCGCTGCCATTGCACTAATATATCCTATAGTCATATGGTCAAGAGTACTTTTAAAAAAGCACACACTCGCACAGGCAATCTGTGGAGGAGTTCAGGGATTTTTCCTAACAGTCCTGGAGATGTATCTATTCATGAACATCTTCAATATGCCTATATATGGAATGGTGTCTCTTGAAATGTCAATATTATATATACTGGCCATTATCATCACTCCAGTAATTCTTGGAATCCTAAGCTATTCCAGCATTGCTAAAAAGAGTATCGCATTTTATATATCCACATTAATAATCCTGATTGGATTTGTACTAATCATGCCTTTGGAGGTAACCGCAATATACGTGCTGATTAGCGTCACATCCATTCTGATAAGCAGTTACGCAGGTGAGGACTTTGTCTGGTTCAGGGTCTTGAAATCATCATAGTCCTCGGATTTAAGAATGTCTGCCATGAACTTTTTCTTGACTGGCCCCAGATTGTCCAGATAGTCCTGATAATATTGACCTTGTTTAATTGATTCATAGTCATTTTTAATTAACAGATACAACTTTTTCCTGCATTTTTCTTCAATGCCTTTTAAAGCATATCGAGGACCATTGATTTTGAAGGCAAGCAGGTCAAAGAGATACATATCATACCATCCATTTTTTATAAAAATGTCCATCAAAATTTGGCCCGCCTCGACAGTATCTAGAAACTTGCAGTCAACAGACTCAGTAATCGATCCGTCATGCTTTCGCCTTACATAGAGATGCTTTTTTATTATGGATATTGAATTTGCTTTGAGAAATGTGTAAAAGAAAAATGGCATGTCCTCAAAATAGATTCCTTCAGGAAATTTTGCATTGATTTTAACGAGAAACTCTCTCCTGAAAATCTTTTGAGCGGCACTGACAGATATGTCAAATAGAAAATCCCTGCATTCATGTGGACTGAAAACCCTGCCCTCAAATGTGTTTGGGAAATTGTTGAGATTGAACCAGCTGTTTTGAGAGTATTCTTTACCATCATATTTAATTATCTGAAAAATGGAAATGTCCGTGCCTTTTGATGTAATCTCATCATAAGCTGTCTTCAATGCATCCGGACAGTACCAGTCATCACCGTCCAGAAACATCACGTAATCTCCTCGGGCAATGTCAAGGGCATTGTTTCTGGATGCTCCCGGGCCCTTGTTTGTTTGGTTAATAACTTTTATTCTTGAATCGTCAAACTCACTGATTATTCTGGAGGTATTGTCTGTTGAACCGTCATTTACAACAATCAGCTCAAAATCTTCGAATGTTTGATTGATAACGCTTTCAATAGCCATTTTAATATATTTTTCTTCATTGAAAACTGGTAGGATAACAGTAATTTTCATCATGTTAATATTTATGCAATTTGTTTTAAAAATTTAATCATTAATATACATAATAATTACTCTATGCACAGATTAAATGCTTGAGAGTTGTGGATTAAAAAAAGAGGCATAGTAACAGTTATTTGTTAATCAAAAAGATTTATTAAAATAAAAATATAAATTAAGAATTGATATTATGAAAAATTCTGATAACAAATGGAGTTATATTATTGAAAATTTTGAGCTTAAAGATGAAATAGACAGTCTCAAGATTAAAAATAAAAATCTGGATAAAAAAAACAGGCATTTTCAATCCACTAAAGCTTACAGACTTTGGCAAAAGTATGCCAATTTAAATAAACCCAAGACAAATGAAAAAATAAAGCAGATAAATAACATCAAAGTTGCAATAATTGCAGATGAATTCACATACAATTCATTCAAATATGAATTCAAGGCTGTTCAGATAACTCCTAAAAATTGGAAATCCAAATTTGAAAAGGAAAACTTCGACATCTTCTTTTGTGAATCCGCATGGCTTGGCCTTGACGGATCATGGCAGGGAAAAGTCTACAAAAACATGAAATCCAAAAAGGAAAACAGAAAAGTGCTGTTTGAAATACTTGAATACTGTAAAACCAACGATATTCCTACTGTATTTTGGAACAAGGAAGACCCTCCCCATTACAGGAATGAAAAATTTTCCTTTGCAGACACAGCCAGTCATTTTGATTACATTTTCACATCATCCGACAAGTGCCTGAAACATTACAAAGATGATTTCAATCATCCGAATGTATATACTCTGATGTTTGCAGGTCAGCCTTTACTCTTCAATCCGTTGAACCTGAGCCGTGAAAAGATTGATAAGGTGGTGTTTGCAGGTTCATATTATCCGAATCATCCTGAAAGATGCGAGTTAATGGATTTCATCTTCGACAAATTCATTGAAGAGGGAATAGACATGCTGATTTATGACAGGGTTTACTATTCCGATTGGGCAGGATATCCCGAAAGATACGCCAAATATACCGTGCCTCCAATAGCATATGAACAAACGGCTGATGTATACAAGCAGATGGAATGGGGGCTGAATTTCAATATAGTAACGGACTCACATACAATGTTTGCAAGAAGGGTTTTTGAACTGGCATTGACCTACAATAATATCATCACAAACTATTCATTAGGTGTTGATGATATATTTAAAGACAATGTTTTCGTTTTTGACCGTGACGATGAGCTTCCAGACTTCAGCAATGAATATGAAGACAATAAATTGAATAATCTATATAATGTGCTGGAAAATCACACCTATAAAAAACGCTGGCAGCAAATTCTGGACACTATCGGATTTGAATATGTCGACAAAAAAGATGACATAACAGTCATATTTAAGTTGGGAGAAAATGACGTCATGAATGATGTAATTGATAAATTTGAAAGCATTGACTATCCCGACAAAACTTTAAGAATAATTACCGGCTCCGATAGGATAGACAAAAAAGATTATCCTCAAATAGATAGGGTATACTCCACTTCCAACAGCAATTATAAAAAGCAAATCAAAAAGGACATAAAAAGTGAGTTCTGGATAATCTGCGACATGAGAATTGATGATGATTTCATCAAGCATGCGATGCTGCACTATCAATATATCAACAGAAGGTTTTCCATATTCCAATCAGACGACAAATTTAAGCTAAGTGTTGAAAATGACATTCTTAACAAGGTCATAAGCAAAAAAAGATTGGAATTTTTAGACGAAGAGAATGCAGAAATAGAATCCTATTCCATATGATTGATTTTACGGAATTTGATAAATATAAAATTAAAAAGGGTGTTTAAATGAGCGAACTAGTGATTTCATACTTATTTCCCCCATCAAAGGATGTAGCGGGAATGGCATTGGCAAAAAGATATATCGCAAAGAATATAAAATTTGACATCTTGCAGGCAAATTATGATGACTGCGATTACGAGTTTCTTGAATACATGAATGAATACATTAATGACCAGATAATCCTTGATATGAAATGCAATCCAAACCATACCAAATGCATGGAAAAGTTTGTAAATGATGGTATGTCCAAAATCAAGGATAGGAAATATGACAAGATTACTAGTGTTGCATGGAAAGTCGCAAATCACTTCCTTGCTCTTGAATACAAATTAGAACATCCTGACACTTTCTGGACAGCGGAATTCACAGACCCTATTTCATTTGACATATACAATAAAAAAAGGGAAGGTGGAAAAAGGTCCACCGTAACTGATGCTGATTATATTGGCAAAATAAACCGTGAAATTGAAAAAGTTAACCTGAAAAATAATACTGAATTTCCGTTATTGGATGAATCGGCAAACATCTATCTTTTAGTTGAATACATTGCATTTCTGTTTGCCGATCAAATCAGATTTACAAACATTCATCAAATGGATGTGATGCTGAAGCAATTCCCATGTGACATGAAATCATTCGTTGAGAAAAAATCAGTAATCGAGGATTTTCCACCGTTACCATCCAGATTTTATGAGATAAAAGAAACATCCGACCTTGATAATGACTATATCAATATAGGATACTTTGGAAATTATTACAGCAAAAGACATTTCGAATCATTATTCAAAGCGTTTGACCTGTTAAACCACCAACATAAATCCAAATTGAGATTCCATTTCTATCTTGTTGAACCTGATTTATTCAAAACATTGATAGAAACATTGGAAATTTCAGAAAATATAATCATAAAGGATACAGTCAATTATTTGGATTTCTTAAACCTGACAACCAAATTTGATGTTTTAATAGTCAATGATTTAATGACCCAGGACACCTTTGATGTAAATCCGTATTTGCCTTCAAAATATTCAGACTACAAGGGATCAAATATTGATATATGGATAATGTCAGAGAAAAACAGTATGCTTGATTCAAAAGATGAAAAATACAATTCCAGTATATATGACTGGGAGTCAAACTGCAACGTTTTAATTGATATTCTCAAGGACAATGGCTTTGGCGATGATGAATTCTCAATTTTAAATGAAAATGATTATGAAATTAAACGGACAACCGATTTAAATAAGATTATCGATGAGAAAAACAAAGAGATTAATCAGTCTGCCATTAAAATCAATAAGAATAAAAAGGAATTAAAAAAATTAAAAAGAGAGTTGAAGAAACTTAAAAAAGAGAATTCCGATTTAAAAAATCAGAACTCCGAAAATCTATCTTCAAGCACAGCTAATGAATCAACAAGCTATTTGAAACTAATTAAACAAAAGCTAAAAAAAGATTAATTTTAATAAAAAAAGAAAAAAGAAGTTATATGTTTAAAATGTTTGAGTTCCACTGGTTGGTGAAAGTGAAACACTTTGAGTATCTATAAGATTACTGTTCGAATCATATAACTTAATTGTTGCATAATCCGGATAGTACAGGTATGCATCTGCACTGGTAATGTATAGGTATCCGTCAGAATGTACTGATGCAGGAACCATATTACCATTGTTCAGGCTGTTTCCATCCCTTGAATAAAATATTTGAACGATAACATCCTTACCTGCGTTTTCCTTACCTACATAAATGGATGCATAAGTCTTATCTGCATCTGCACTGCCTGTTGAGAAGCTTCCTCCCTGTATTCTCATAGAAGATGTATCCTGCTGTGCGGTCTTTTCAGACCCTGATGAAGAAGATGAAGCCTGTTTTGCACTGGAATCATCCTGGTCCACAGCCTGACTTGAAGATCCAGCATTGCTAGTGCTGCCCGCATCACTTGTATTGGAGTTTCCGGACATATAGATATATGCAAAAGCACCGGCCAACACAACTGCAACAATAGCCAAGGCTATAATAATTATTTTAGTATTGTCATTAGTTTTTGTTTTTTTGTTTCCCACTGAATTGATTATTTCCTCATGATTGATTGTCTTCTCTTCCAGAGGATTACCGCATTTTTTACAGAATTTTGCTCCGTCGGAGTTTTCCGCATCACAATTTGAACACTTCATTTATCAACACCCATTAATTTTTCATGTTAATTAATACTATTTTTGTCACAATCTTTAATATAATTATTTGAAATTAATTACATTATAAACATCATTCATATTAAACAAATCAACGTTTTGAAAATTTGCTGTAGTCACTCTCAATGCTCAATGGCATCCACTTTGATGAAACTGATATTGTCTCACCCTCTTTAATATCCATATCATAAATGAACGGCTTATTGTGCCAGACGAGAGTATTTTCACTTAAAATTTCCTCATCGTTTATATTGAATCTAGTATAATCGATGTATATTGGCATTGTAATTTTATTTTTGTCTTTTCTGAACAGTCCCTTAAGCTTGAATGTCAGCTTGCCAGTTCCCTTACATTTCAATTTGAAATCCAAGCTTCCGTTCTGGTTGACTAAAGATATTGCCTTTGAATCCTTGATATGGTTCAGTATCATTATATCTGTGGAATCATCAGACATTTCCAGTATTTCAAAATCGTTTTCTAAAGGATTTTCAAGCAGCACGTCGATTCTTGCTGTTGCAAACTTGTTAAGTTCGGATATCAGTTCATGATTTGTGTTTTTAGAAAAGTACTTGTCGTCTGTGAAATCGTTTAACCAATTGTATGGAGTGTCGGATTTTTTCATGTAAAGACCCAAATCCTCATATATCTTTACAATGGAAAATGCAGCACATGCATCCTGCAGAGGAAATGACTTGTGATTGAAAACTGATTTGTAAATTCTTTCATAGATTTTTGACGGGAAATACTTCTTGAATTCATGCTCGAATGCATTTGTAATGAATATGTTTCTCAAATATCTGGTAAGCTCTCCAGGAGTAATCTGTTTATCTGATTTAACATCTGATTTTTCTCTTTTCAAGTGTGATCTGCCTGAAATCTGTTTCAACTCTTTCGGTTTGAAAGGGAACTTCTCATTCAATTCCTGAGCATATCTTATTGTATCCTCATTGAATTTACGTTTGCCCTGAACCTTGAAGTCCAGCAATTTCGGACAGTACCTTGAAAGGATTATTGTCATCAAAAGCAAATCGTCATCACATTCAAGAGTATTGATTTTAAGCTTATATAAATCCGAATCTATCAGTGGTGACATGCGGATAACGTTTGAAAGATAGTTTTCCACAGCCAGCTTACCGAAATGATACCTTAACCTTGTTTCCTTGTAATGCCTCCAAGGCAATTCATCCTCGTTTTCAGAGTATAATTCCCTTACTTTTGAAAACCCATCATCAAGGATTTCCCTTGTAGGTTTGATTAATGATGAATCTGATTTTTTGGCTCTTTTAATCCAATAATCACAGTAATCAGTTGTGTTCATATTTGGATGGCCCCTGATACAGCCACCGCCACTGCCGGAAAAAGCATATAAAGGATCTACAGGATATACATATTTGAAGTTATACTGATTGTTTATTGCAAATTTTGTGTAAAATGACGCATCCAGGATGCCTTCCATATTCTCAATAGGCTCGGTTATCATATTGTCGTTATATATGTTCAGTTCAAAGCCAAAGGAATCTGCAATCTGTCTGGCTATTTCAATGTCTTCCAGCATGGTGACCTTATTGTCAATGGAATAGACATTGATTGTGTTCAAATCCACATTTGCAGAGAAAACCAGTGCGGCCACAATCCTTGTGTCGAAACCTCCGCTTAAATCAAGTCTCATGTTGTTTGAGTTTTCAATTATTGATCTTATGACAGCAACCCACTTGTAATACCATCTGTCGATTATTTCAAACCCTTCAGAGGTATCGATTGAGATGGAATTTTCCTCATGGTCAATTTCCTCTATATCTATACTGCTGTTTTTCCGGTTTATGTGAACTATGATGTTTCTTGGAAGAGACTCAATCTCATTGACTGCTGTTTCGCAGTATGCCAATGTGCATAATGCCCTGTGAGTTAAAAATGAATCCACGTAATTGTCATTGGCCGTAAGCTTATGGTCATATTTCAGATGGTTAAATAATTTATAGAACGAATTGGATATTGCAAAGTAACCATCACTCTTGTAAAGATACAGTCCGTATGATCCTATAAAGTCGTTGGTGATTGTGATTTCATCTTCTGATGCCTTTACATATACATATGCACCCATATCTGAAATGTCTGCATCGTGGTTTATGTTATCATTCTGTATGACATGGTCGTTTTGAACCAGAAATCCGTATAGCCTGTTTTCAACACTGTCAAGATTGTTTGAATCTATAACAAAAAACTCATCATCTATATTGTCAAGAACTACCATATTCTCCCTCAGCTATCTTTAAAATTCAAAATTTTCATTGACATCTTTTAAAAGGTCAATGTAGTTCTGGAACTTCTCTTGAGCATCTTCAACATATCTGAATTTGCTTACCCTGCTGTGTGTACGGATTGACTTAGGTATTTTCATATAGTCACCGTAGACAGTTCTGAGATATGTCTCATGGTCGTTAGGACATGGAAACATCTTGTCCATATATTTCATTCTTTTAAGCGGGAATAATGTATTTTTGTCTACAATCAGCATTTTGTAAAGGTTTCTAGGACCGCATGCACCTTCAACACCATGCACCACATACTTGGATTCCTCATAGCTCATATTCAGGTTTTCATAAAGGTTGTCAACACTTTTTTCTATTCCAATATCTGAGTGGAGGTCCTCATAGTATTTCAGCTTGGATTCATAGTACAGTGAATCAAATGTTTCAGGGTCAAAATCTTTCAGGTAGTCATATGGGAAAACGTCAACTCCTGCCAAAAGTGCCCTTTTGCCCTTTTCATCCCTGTCAACAACAAACAGCTGCAAAAAGGTTTTGATATTGGGGCTTCCGGATATGTCACAGTTGACCGGACGTTTCCTGTGGCTGACTGTAATTATGTCATCAAGATTGTGTTTTTCAATTTCCTTTCCAATTACCTCGTTGAACTTAAGGTAATCGGACCTCATCATTCCGATATCGGTATCGTCGTCCCATGGAACGAATCCTTCGTGTCTTGCAGCACCAATGAGATTTCCGAAATCCACCCACCATTGAAGGTCATATTTCTTACATACATTGTCACAGAACTGCAAAAGTTCAACACAGATTCCCTGCAATCCTCCTAAAAGAGGTCTTGGTTCAAGCTTGTAGTCCAGGAACAATGTATTGAAGAGATGGTTATATGATTCAATGTAATCATCTGTTATTTCCTTATACTGATTGAAGTTTGCCTTAAGCATTGCAATGTCTTCATAATCGTAGTTGTCAACGATTATTTTCTGATTCTTGTTTGTTTTGACAGGATAATTGTTTTTGGACAATTTCTCATACTGACTTTTATAAAACCTGTAGCTGCCGCTCTTGTTTAGAAAATATTCCATAATGCGCTGTTTTATTCCCATCTATTCACCTTCATAATTTTTAGCTAAAACATATCCTTTAAATAATTCTATATCCTCTTTATTTGTAATTTTAATGTTTATCTGACTGCTCTTTGAAAAGTAGATTTCCCTGCCCATCAAATACATCAATGTTGTTGTGTGGGGTTCCACTTTATCAATCAGGTCCTTTTCAATGGCTTCATCAAACAATTGAGTAACATAAGAAAACTTGAAACACTGCGGAGCATTGAATATGACTATCTTGTCCCTGTCAATCCATTCTGTTGACTTGTCTCCGTCATTGGTTCCGACAAGAAGCGGTGAAGACATGGCAGGGGATGAATTTCCCTTTTCTCGGCAAACCCTGATTGCGTCTGTGATTATGTCTTCCTGAACAAATGGTGAAGCTCCATAATGAACCAGGACGATATCATCGTCGTCGAGAACTCCCTTGAGGTTGTTGACTCCATTGATTACTGAGTGCTGAAAATCAACACCTCCTTCAGTAATCCATTTAACCTTGTCGAGATTGTATTCATCAACGAGCTCCTTTAAATAGTCCATGTGGCTTTTGATGCATACAACTTCAATTGCATCAATTTCAGGATGATTCTGAAATGCTTCTATGGTATAAACCAGTATAGGCTTTCCTAAAACTTTAATGAATTGCTTTGGAATGTCTGCTCCAACTCTTGAGCCTACACCTCCCGCCAATATAATAGGTACATTCATGATGTTATAACTCCTTGTAGCTTTCTATAACGCTGTCAATGTTATCAATGATATATCTGTATGATGTTAAAAAGAAGAATCCGTCCTCTTCACCGACGCTTCCCTTGAACAGTCCCCAGCTGATCCAATACAGTGCGTTAAGTATGGACTGCCCCATTGCATGCCTGTGCTCAAGAGGGGTCAATGGTCTTCCGTAGTATGACTCAAGCAAGTACTCTCTTATCTCATCGGAGTATTCGTATCTTGTAAATATGCTGCAAATGTCATTTACTGGGTCGTTTATTCCTGAATATTCCCAGTCTATCAGATAGAAATCACCATCTGAAGTGGAAATAAAGTTAGGTTCATATACGTCATGATGGGATACGACCAGTTCAATTCCATATTTCTCACGTTCCTGCTTTACGAATTCATCAACCATGTCTATTTTGGTAAACATTTCCTCAAATTCCTTAAAGAGGTTTCCTTTGGTTGCACATGCAAGACCAATCAGTCTTTTTGATTCGGCAACGTTGTCGAATATCTTCGCTTCCTCTGACAGTGGTATCTCATGTGTCCTGTGCAGTGAATCGATGACCTGCTTTAGATGAGTTTCATTGTTGAGTATGTCACATGGAATGATGTTCTGTATAAAATGGGAAATTTTCCAGCCGGAAGGGTCAATATATATTAATGACTTGTCAAGACCAAACTCCTTTGCCTGATTTTGAGTGTACACTTCAGTCCGTCTGTCAATCAGGTTGTCCGCAGTTCCGCCCGGATGTCTGTATACGTATTCATGACCGTCTACTGTAAACTTGAATGATGCATTGGTAAGTCCTGCCTTGATGATTTCAATATCCTTTATGTCATTAGGATGGCAGTCAATTATCTTGCAGATGTTTTCAACAATCTCTGAGTCGACATTAAGCAGGAAGTCTGAATCGAATTGCCTTAAATCGTCAATGTCTTCAAATTCAAGAATCTCACTGTTTTCAAATTTCTTCATGTACAGTGTAAGGTCCCTGATGTGTGTGGAGTAAAATTCCTCCCAGAACATTCCTGAAACTCCGAAATTGTCTATTTCTTTTTCAAGATATTCTGCAAATCTTTTTGAGAAATTCTCATTGAAATAGGCATGGCCTACCATAGCCATCTTATCCTCACCGCCAATATAGCATCCTGTGATTATGTCTGCATCGGAGTAGTCTATGGAAAACTCCTGGAAGTTTCCTTCAATGTAGGTGCACGCCCTGTAAGATTGATTGAATTCATTGTTGTCGATGAAAGGATTTTCCGGGAAATAATGATCCGCACAGCATATGAAAGTATTTGCGAGGTATTGCCTTGCAACATAAAGTGAGTATATGTTTCCAAAGCTTCCGTATGTGTTGTTGATTAATAGCTTGACCTGCGGATATTTCTGTTCGAGATAAAAGAACTTCTCCTTCATATATCCCATTACTACATAAATGTCTTTAACTCCAGCTTCTATCAGCTGTTCAATCTGTCGCTCGATTAAAACCTCACCCTTTACTATGAAAAGTCCCTTTGGCTTTTCATACGTGAAAGGTGCGAATGTGTTTGATTTTCCAGCAGCCATTATTATTGCATTTTTCTCCATTTAATCACCCATAAATTATATAATCATTTATTTTGAACGTCTCAGCTTTTTAGTGTATTTCCAACTTCGTGAATTAACCAGGTTCTCGTTGATTTCAGCCAATACTTCTGCCTGGCTGGTCAATTCTTCATTTTCGACCTTCAATATTTCATTTTGAATTCTTGCATTTTCAACCAGAAATTCATGTTGCCTTTCCTTATATTCA
>JAFUIW010000105.1 GCA_017473945.1 Methanobrevibacter sp.
TAAAAAAAGTTATCAATGTCAAAAATTATTTAAAAAAAAGAAGGGAAAAAACGAGAAAAGCTATTCTTTTCTCTCAATATATATTTCTTGCTTTGTATCCATATTTGCATCATAAACTATGTCTTCTGCGTTTTCTCTCATGTCCTGGAATGTTTCTTCTGCATCTTTTTTAGCTGAAATCACACCAGCCATTCCTTTGGTAGCAAGATCCTTGGTGGTTTGTGATTTCAATATTTGTGCTCCAATGATTGCAGTAGCAATTCCACCTGCAAAAAGCAAAGCATGTTTATGTTCTCTAACAAAAGGACGTAACTGTTCACCGACCATATAATCACCTTAAAAAGCTATTTTCTAGATTTTTTGGATTTTTTTGAAGTTTTTTTCTCTTCTTTTTCTTCTACTTCTTCAACTTCAATTTCCACTTTTTCTTCTTCACATTCTTCTTCGCAAGCTAATGCTTCTGCGTCCTGTCTGATTTCTTCTACTTTATCTTCAGCATCTTTTTTAACAGTCATGACACCAGCAACAGCATTGGTAGTTGCTTCTTTTACTACATCAGATTCCAATATTTTTTTACCTACAACTGCAGTAGCAATACCTGCTGCGAAAATTAATGCTGCTTTATGTTCGGTTGCGTATCCAACTATTTTTCTATGTACCATAATAACACATCTCCCGTTTTGAAAAATAGTTCCTCAACATAAGACATTTAATAATGCCTAAATTTTTATTCCTCAATAAGTTTTCCTCAGTTAGTATAACATTAAATAAAAACTAGTATATAAACTATTCGTTTTTTGAAGTGTTTTTAGGCTAATCAAAGAATAAATATTTAGTTATACCAAATTTAAGCGAGTCTAAATTCTTTAAAAATTTTTGATATCCTAAAAAAACTTTAGGTTTAAAAAAAAAGTTAAAAGATTAGAATAGTGGATCTTTCACCATTCCAATTCTGAATGAATTCAGGATAACAAGCAGGGTCAATCCCAAATCACCGAAACCGACAGACATCATGAGTGTAATAATACCTAAAATAGCTAAAACAACACATAACAGCTTAACTATGATAGCAACACTGATGTTCTGTTTGATGATTCCCATAGTCTTATGAGATAATGAGAAGAGATATGGTAGTTTTGAAATGTCATCCTGCATCAATGCAACGTCCGCTGTTTCGATAGCAACATCAGAACCTGCAGCACCCATTGCAATACCTATATTAGAACGTGCAAGAGCAGGTGCATCGTTAATACCGTCACCGACCATTGCCACATTACCAAACTTGTTTCTTATTGTATCCAAAATGTTCAACTTGTCTTCAGGCATCAGGTTAGAATAGACATAGTCAATTCCAATGTCATCAGCAACACTTTTTGCTGCAAGCTTGTTGTCCCCTGTAAGCATGACTGTTTGTATTCCTTTGTCTTTTAAATCAGCGATAACTTCACTAGCATTGGACCTGATTTTATCAGATACAGTAATGATAGCCAATACCTTTTCGGAATCTCCAATGAAAACTATGGTTTTACCTTCAGCAGTATGTTTGTTTATTTCATCTCTTGAAATGTCAAATGAACTTCCTTCAATCAATGATTCATTAGCTGCATAATACTCCTTGCCGTTAATGTTACCGATAATTCCCTTACCCGGAACATTTCTGAAGTCATCTATTTCACTGAATTCAATGTCGTTCATAGTAGCATAGTTAACAATAGCCTGTGCAATAGGGTGGGATGAATCGTGCTCAAGTGAAGCTGCAATTGAAATGACATCTTCTTCTGAAGTATTTTCATCCAAGATTTTAACTTCACTTAAAACCAGTTTACCTTCTGTTAAAGTACCTGTTTTATCAAAGATAACTGCTTTAATGTCACGCATTTCCTCAACATATGTACTTCCCTTAATCAATACACCGTTTCTTGTGGCTGATGTGATAGCAGACACCATACCTACCGGTGTTGAAATTAAAAACGCACATGGACATGAAATTACCAGAAGGGAAAGTGCCTTGTAAACCCAATCAACCAAAGGTTGGCCGAATAACAATGGAGGAATTAATGCAACACATGCTGCTGCAACCATCATTACAGGAGTGTAATATTTTGCGACCTTTTCAACCAATGATTCAGTTTCAGACCTGTTGAGCTGTGATCTTTTAACCAGTGTTACGATTTTTGAAATAACTGAATCTTTTGCCTTTTTAGTTACAACAATTTCAATGTAACCGTCAACATTAACAGTTCCTGAAAATACTTCATCACCGACTTCCTTATGTACAGGCACACTTTCACCAGTAATGGAAGCCTGGTTGATTGAAGAGGAACCTGAAATGACATTTCCGTCGAGAGGAACTTTATCCCCAGGTTTTACGATTACAATTTCACCAATATTTACATCATCAACATTTCTAAGCTCTTCCCCGTCACCGACTTTGACCCTTGCGGTTTCAGGAGCAATTTCAACTAATGATTTGATGGAACGTTTAGCCCGGTGTTCAGCATAATCTTCCAGGAATTCTGCAATATAATACAGGAATGTTACAGCAGCACCTTCTTCAGGGTGTCCAATGATAAATGAAGCTACACATGCAATACACATTAACATTGCCGGACCAACTGTGTGTCTTTTAACCAAAGATTTGTATGCCATTATGGCTATTTCATATCCTGCAATAATTGCACCCAACATGAATATCAAAGTCACTATAGTCGGATCGAATGATAACCATTCCAAAATATGACCTGCAGCAAAACAGATACCGCTCGCAACGATGATTTGGATTGGCCTGTTAGCAATCAATGGTTTTCCTTCAGCCAATAACTCTTCCTCGCCGTGTTCGTGGTCATGGTCATCATCTGCACAATCAGGACAGCCACAAATACTTATGTCAACATCATCATGGTCGTGGTCATGACAGCCGCAATCAGGGTCTGTGCATGTGTCTTTTTCTTCTTGTTCATGATGATGGTGCTCATGCTCATCATGACAACAATCAGGATCAGAACAAGAATCTACCTCATGCTTATGCTCATGCTCATGCCCATGTTCGTGCTCATGCTCATCATGACAACAATCAGGATCACTACAAGAATCCTCCTCATGCTCATGCCCATGTTCGTGCTCATGCTCATCATGACAACAATCAGGATCACTACAAGAATCCTCCTCATGCTCATGCCCATGTTCGTGCTCATGCTCATCATGACAACAATCTGGATCAGAACAAGAATCTACCTCATGTTCATGATGATGTTCGTGGTCATGATGGTGATCATGTCCATGATGGTCATGGTCGTGGTCATCTGCACAATCTGGACAACCGCAAATGCTTATGTCAACATCCTCATCATAATCTATTTCTTCTCTGTGGTCAAATACGCTTAAATCAGTTTTTTCCTGATAATCTCTTAATAACTGTTTATCATAATGATTAGAATTTTCACAGTGAATTTCTTCACATTCTGGGTCAAAACAGATGTAGTTGTAATGTTGGGGATTGTGGCAATTTTCATCAACACAATCTGCATCATAACATCTATTCTCTACCATACTATCACCAATTAAAAATTATTCTAATATATGTTCTAATCCCACTTTGTAAATCATTTCTATGTGGAGGTCTGTGAGTGAATATCTTGCCATTTTACCCTCTTTTTGGTATTTGACAATGTTATTTGCACGTAATATCCTCAATTGATTTGAAACAGTAGTCTGGTTTAAATCAAGTGCATCACATATGTCACAAACACATAAATCTTCGATACTTAGCAGGGAAATAATTTTTAATCTTGTTGGGTTTCCAAATATTTTGAAGAATTCTGAAAGCTCAGCGAATTCAGTTTCATCAGGTATGCGTTCTTTAACACGGCCTACAACATCCTCGTGGGAGTTGAAGACTTCACACATATCGTCGTTTTTATTTTCAAGATTATTATTTTCCATAGTCATCACATATATTATATATTTACATATTATGATATGATTATGTATTTAAATGTTTTCATATCATGATATTGTGATATGTTAATTTTAAAAAAATATTCAAATAAAGAATGAGAATGATTAATCATCAAACATCATAATAAGTTATATTTTCATATAAATACTTCACATCTTTCACCAGCAGAACATCCTTAGGATATTTTACATCTCCCAATGAACGGTTTTCTAAAACTTTACATTCAAAAAACTCGGTGATTTCCACATCTGTTACAAATTCGGAGCGTAGCTGACTTGCATCATGAGAATCCATTATTACAATATAGTCCATTGAATGGAAACAGGATTTTTCCCCAAGAGACTTCATCCATTTTAAGGTTTCATTGTCATATCCCTCATAATATGATTTATTTTCCACATCATCAATCAGTTGGGAAAGATTAAACGGACCTTCGGATGACACATTCAATTCCACTTTCTTTGAAGAATCTATGAACCTGTCATGATTGTCCATAGAATATCCTGCAAGTACTGCAAAAACAAGCACTACAAAAGCCAAAAGTATGATTAAAATTTTTTTGTTCATTTTATCACCCTTTGAAACTTAAACTCAAATTTCAAAGCATTGTTAAAATTATCTATATAATGTAGCATTATTTAAAAATTATTAAAAAATGCTTTAAATATGAAAAAAACTTTATATAATGTAATAATAAAATAAATATTTAAGAACAATTTTTATTGTTATATTGTAATTATTTTTGTAAATTAAAGGTGTAGGAATTAAAAAATGAAACGTACAAAGAAACTGATTATAGCTATATTACTAGTAATCCTTATTGGGATATGGGTCTTTATAGCTGGAGCATTATTCATCTCCGGTCCTGACTTAACAGCCGAAAGTAAGGATATACTTGTTTTAGCTGGAGATAAATACGAACAGCCGAATGGTGCAGTCGATATGGCATTCATGGTTCATTTGGAAAATGGATCATTAGCTAATTACACACCAGTATATCCAGGAGGAATGTCTCACCCTTCACGAGGCGCTCCAGGAGGACTAAGTGGGAACATGATGCTTCACGACTGTCTGTGGGACGGTGCCGACCAAGGTATGACCTATGCTCAGGAAATTGTTGAGGCAAATACAGGAATGCACTCCGATGCGGTTGTAGTTATTTACAGTGAAGGTTTAGATAATATCATTGATTCCATCAGACCAATTTATATAAATGGTGAAATAAGTAACATGAGTGCAGAGGACATGGTAAGACAAAATGACGCGTATAACGGTTATGCCGGCAATGAAAATGTACAAGGTAACATGTCAAGAGGAGATGCAGTAATGGAATTGGCTAAAGCATTGGCTAACGTTACCAAAGACCCTGACAAAAAGAACACTATGATTCAAGAAGCACTTAACCAATATTCACAAGGAAATATCCTCATGAAACCTGAAGGTTCATTTGTGAAATTAATGGCTACTAAAGGAATCGAAAAAATAGCATGACGAATTTAATCTTTAAAGAATTTATTTCTTTAAAGAACTTTTTTTATTTATTATTCAACGTCTTTTAAGGCTTCAACCATATTCAAATCATTTATTTTATCTGAAAACAGCAGGTTTACGCCAATTGATATTACGAATGTTATTGCAGCAGACAACAGCATATTTCCCCAAGTCAATGTTGGGATATAGTAAAGAGAATCTCCGGCAGCATTCAACATCAGCGTCATGAAGTAAAATCCAAGCGGGATTCCAAGAATGAAACCTATTGAAGTGAATATAACATTTTGTGTCAGCAATAATTTCCTTAAAACATTTGTCTTGAAACCTAAAACTTTTAAGGTTGCGATTTCCCTCTCCATTTCTGTAAATGACAATATTGTTAGATTATATAAAACCAGAATAGCCAAGGCAACTGCAACGAATGTCACCACATAAACCATCATCATGACCGCAGTGGTCATCTGGTCCCAGCTTTCCTTCATTTTATCTATGCTTGTGACCGACTTGATTGATTCGAAGTTTTCTGCGAATTTTTCATCAGTCAAAATATTGGTTGGTGTGAAATTCAAGCCCTGGTCTTCCAGAGTATCTGGAGACATTATCAAACCCTGGGATATCGGTTCTGCATGAATCTGACCGATTTTGGATGAAACCCACTCATCATCTCCGACAATGTGCCATTTAATCTCATCACCAATTGTTAAATCGAATTTTTCGGCAAGCTTTTTGGAAATGGATACATCTCCTTCATCAATGTCAATCGGGTTTCTGTTGCTATCTGTGTATGATATCAAATCAGTGTTGTTTGAAACCAAAAGCGTGACCGTGTCTTCGCCGCCAGTGGATTTAATTTCAATAGATTGCTGCATGATAAAGCTGCCGTTGGTTTCATTTAAAATATAATATAACTCTAATGGATTGGCTTCACTTGAAAGCAGCAATTTTGATTCATAATGACTTATGTCATCATATTCCCATGATTTCAGCTCACCCATACTGTCATTCATACCGAATGCGGCAACCAACAATGCCACGCAACCCATTACTCCAACAATTGCCATCAGAGCCCTGAACTTATTTCGTCTTGCATCCCTCCAATTCCAGCGAAGATTGAAACTTAAACGATTCCAGATTTTTGATTTTTCTATGAATGTTTTTGAAGAAGTATTTGGGGCTTTAGGCCTTAAAGTATTTGCAGGATTTTCCTTTGAAATTCTTCTGCATGACAGATATGTGACAAAAACAGACGATACCACCAGCAAAACGGCAATATATACAAAACTCATGTCAAAACCCGGATGCCAACTCGGCATGCTGTAGCTTGTCATCATTGTCGGGTAAAACATCTGAGGAATTATCATCGGTCCTGTTATCAAACCCAAAATGGCACCTGCAAGCACCGGCCAAAATCCAAATGATATGTAATGCAGGATTATTGATTTATCCTTATAACCAACAGCCTTCAAAATCCCGATTTGAGTACGCTGATGAGCAATGATTCTGTTCATGGTTGTCAAGAGTGTTAAAAAGGTAACCAAAATAAAAACAATTGGAAATACATCCCCAATCATCTTGTGCTGTGCCATTTCATCAGCAAACTTGGAGACACTGAGATGATCTTCCTTTTTTGTGAATGACAGATAATCAATAGAATCATCCAGTTTTTGGGCAAACTCATTATCTGATAAGTTATATTTTACAAGCAGTGTATTGTACTCTAAATTTTCAGGATATGATTTATATGACAGATAAGCAAAGCCCATTTCATTAAAATCAGGCGTCAGTGAGCTTGGAGACACTTCATAGATATATTCCGGAGAATACCCTAAGCCCTTAATTTCTTTTGTAATTGTCAGGTTGTCAAATTCAAAAGTGATGTTGTCTCCAACAGACAAACCTCTAGCATCCGCAAACCTTTGATCCAGCCACACTCCAGATGCATCCTGAACGTTAAAATCCTCACCGTCCGTTTTGTAAAATTTCGATATTTCACCTTTTTCTGCAAAATGCAGCGTGATGTCTGGCTTGTTTTCCATGTCTGCAACAGATTGGACAACTTTCTGCCGTTCTGCTTGTGTTGAAAACTCATTAATTTTATCCAGTGAGGAATCATCAAAATCAGTATTGTAAATCCAACCGTCAGCAAGGTTGGTTTGGTCGTAGAATTCATCGGAAGTTTGCACTAACCCATAGTACTCCCCATAAATCCCACTGTAAGCAAAAATACCTAAAAATGCCATTAGAAATATGGCAATGAACTGGGTCTTGTTGATTTTTATATCCCTCAGCATCTTTTTAGATAATGACATGATATAGTATATGGAAAATGGAATATAAAAAACCTATTTTATATTAACAGAAGACATCATAAAAATACATTTTGAGTTGAACAATTGAAAATAATGTTACATAACATACAGTAACATTAAGTTTGTGAAAATCTATGCTAAAATAAATATTAACAGATATATCGCTTTTTGACAATAACATTAAAAATGAGAATAACCAACGTTAAAGTCAATACGAATTGCCAAGTCATTAAAAAAAAATAAAAAAAAGAATAGGAAAAGTCCTATTCATTGTCTTTAAGGGATTCCACCATATCCAATTTCTTGAGTTTACCTGAAAACATTAAATTAACAACAACTGAAGCCACATATGTGATAATGAATGTTATTATTAATGTTTTAATTGAAATTGTTGCATTAAGGTAGAATGAATCTCCCATTGTACCCCAAAGGTATTGCAATGTTTCACGACCCAAAGGAACACCTATTATGAAACCGATTGTTGTAAACCACAAGTTCTGGGTCAGCAATAGCTTTCTTAAATAGGCAGACTTGAAACCTAGAACTTTCAGGGTTGCAAATTCACGTTTAATTTCGGTAAATGACAGCAATCCCAGATTGTACAATACAATAACAGACAATAACGCTGCAAATCCTGCCAGCATATAAATAACTGACATTGAGGATTCCATCATCTCATCCCAGCTGTCGGTTAGGGAATCCATTGAAAATATTGTATTGACACCAGTGTAATTATCATTGACTTCCCTGGAAGTGATGACACTTGTTGGAGTGTAATTTAAATCCAAATCCTCCAATTTCTCTTTTGTCACAACGATTCCCTGTGAAGTAGGGTCTGAATGCAATCTGTCCACTTTAGTTGAAACCCATTTATCGGAGCCCATGATGTGCCATTTTATGGTATCTCCCTCTTTAACGTTCAGCAGTTCTGCCATCTTTCTTGAAAGAGATATTTCATTGTCCTTGATTTCAATTGGATTTTTATCATCATCTGTTGGAGAGTAAAGCTCATTGTCATCAAGTACTGTTACCACACCCGATTTTTTTACATCATCTACCTTGATTTCAATGGCGGATTCCATCAATCTTTCACCGTCGACCTCATCAACAATGTTGTCAACCTGTGAAGTTGTTGCATTGTCATTCAATACCAGTTTGGAGGAATAATGGTTGATATCTGTATATGACCATTCCTTCATCTCATCAAAACCGTCCATACATCCAAATGATGCTACAATAATCATTGTACATGCCAATACTCCCACAATACTCATCAGTGCTCGGAACTTGTTTCTTTTGGCATCCCTGTAATTCCACCTTACGTTGAATGAAAATTTCTCCCAAATTCCCAATTTATCCAAAAGCCCTGTAGTGGACACTTTAGGAATTTTAGGTTTTATTGCAGTTGACGGTGATTCATTGACAATTTTTCTGCAGGCAAGATAGGAAATGACCACTGACAGAATAATCATTAATGCTGTTACCATGACAAAACTCACATCAAAGCCTGAAATCCATTCAGGGAACGAATATAACATGCTCATTTCATCAAACATTATTGGGGGCAAAGTCAGAGGCCCCAATATGAAACCTAAAATTGAACCTGCCAATACCATCCAGAACCCATATGATATGTAATGGAACATTATTGTGCGATTCTTGAAACCCAATGCCTTTAAAACTCCCAGTTGTGTCCTTTGGCTGTCAATGATTCTTGTCATTGTTGTCAACAGGGTCAGCATTGCAATGATGATGAATATTACCGGAATGACATCAGTCATCATCTTGTGCTGTTCTGTTTCATCGCGAAACTCTGCAAAACTTGGATGCTGATCTCTTGACTGGAATGATGAATAGTCCCTGTCCAAATCATCATCAAGCTGTTTTTCGTATTGTGATGAGTTTCCATCATATTTGACCAAGAGGACATTGTATGGAAGGTCATCCAATGGAAATGCCTTATATGACATGTATGCAAATCCCATCTTATCATAATCAGGTATCATTGAAGAGTCTGATGTCTGATATACATGCTCAGGAGAATATCCCAATCCCTTGATTTCCTTTTCAACTTCAATTCCCTCGAATTCAAAGGTTATGTTATCCCCAACTGTCAGATTTTTGGAATCGGCAAAACGGGTGTCCAGCCATACGCCGTCACCATCGGAGAGATTGAAATTCTCACCTTCCATTACATAAAATTTGGATATATCATCATCCTCTAAAAAGTGAAGTGTGATATCGGGGTCGTTGTCAAAATCTGCAATCGAATTTACGACCAGCTGACGTTCGGAGTCTTTAGTAAGACTCAGATTGTTTACCTTATCTACAAAATCATCATCCAAATTTGATGTGTAAATCCAGCCATCGGCCAGATTTGTTTCAGTATAATATTGATCTGCAGTCTGTTCAAAACCAAATGATTCAGCACCAAAGCCTGCAAATACATAAATGCCTAAAAAGGCCATTAAAAATATGGAGATAAATTGAATCTTATGATTCTTTATATCCCTAATCATCTTTTTCGCTAACATTTACTCACCACTTTTAAGTGATTCAACCATATCTAATTTCTTGATTTTACGTGAAAACATTAGATTTACCAGTATTGATAACGCAAAGGTTATTATTGCTGTTAGCAGGAAGTTTGTTAGAGATATTGAAGGCAATATGTAAAATGAATCTCCTGATGACTCCCACATAATTGCCAATATATAATAACCTACCGGAAGGCCCAATATGAACCCAATAGCTGTAAACCATAAGTTTTGTGTTAATAATAACTTTCTAAGGGCACTTGTTTTAAAACCAAGCACTTTCAAGGTTGCAATTTCCCTTTCAATCTCTGTAAATGACAACAATCCCAAATTGTAAAGCACTACAACTGCCAAAAGACATGCAAAGAATATCAATATGTATATTAACATCCACATTGATTCAGTCAACTCATCCCAGCTTGATGTCATGTCCTTCATGGAATTTGCCGCCTTGACACCATCAAAAGTTTCATTCACATGTTCTGATGTAATTACACTTGTTGGAGTGTAATTCAAATCCAAATCTTCCAGCTTTTCAGCTGACATTATAAATCCCTGTGAGATTGGATCTGCATGGATTTTATCTATTTTTGTGTTAACCCATTTGTTTGAGCCCATGACATGCCATTTTACAGTGTCTCCAACCTTAACGTTTAACATGTCAGCCATCTTTTGTGAAATTGAAACCTCATCATCCTTAATATCAACCTTATTCCAGTCGTAGTCAGTCGGTGTTATCAAATCAGTGCCATTTAAAACCAAAAGCGAACCTGACTTTTTGACATTGTCCGATTCAATCTCAATAGCCGATTCCATAATCTTGTCACCATTGACATCGCTGACAACATCGTCAATTTGAGAATCTGTTGCATTTTCATTGATTACCAATTTTGAATCATAATGATTAATCTGTGAATATTCCCATTCCTTCAGGTCATTCATTCCATCATACATTCCGAATGCACACACAAGAAGTGCACTGCATCCAATGACACCAATGATTGTCATCAATGCCCTGAACTTGTTTCTTTTGGCATCACGATAATTCCAGCGAATGTTGAATGACAAACGTTTCCAAATTCCTAATTTTTCAATTAATCCTGAAGATGAGACTTTTGGCACTTTAGGCCTGATTGTATCTGCAGGCTTTTCATCTGATATGTTTTTGACCGCATAATATGAAACTGCAAGCGACATTATCACCATAAATGCAGCAACATAAACAAAGTCCATGCTCCAAGCAGGATTCCATGAAGGAAGCTTATAGGTTGCACTCATTGACGGATAAAACAATTGAGGTAATGTCATTGGCCCTAGAATTAAACCCAAAATGGAACCTGCCAAAACCAACCAAAATCCATATGATATGTAATGCAAAATTATGGAATGATTCTTAAATCCGCAAGCTTTCAGGATACCAATTTGATTTCTTTGATGAGTGATAATTCTTGTCATTGTAGTTAAAAGAATTAACATTGCAATTAATATAAATACAACCGGGAAAATATCTCCCATCATCTTGTGCTGATCCATTTCCTCTGAAAATTGACTAACACTTGAATGCTCTGACCTTTCAACAAATGTGCTGTAATAACCGTCCATATGATAAGACAGAATATCATTATAATTTTCGCCGGTTCCATCAAATTTAACATTCAAAACATTGTAAGTGATATTGTCTTCAGGAAATGCCTTATAAGACATATAAGCAAAACCGATTTTATTGAAATCCGGAATTACAGAGGATGTTGATGCGTGATAAACATATTCCGGAGAATATCCCAATCCCCTAATTTCCTTTTCAATTTCATGTCCTTCAAACTCAAAGCTGATGTTGTCTCCAACTTTCAATCCCTTTGCATCGGCAAAGCTCTTATCAAGCCATACCCCATCACTGTCATTGATATCTAGCTTTTCACCTTCCAGCAGATAAAATTTAGATATTGTATTGTTTTCAACAAAGTGAAGTGTAACATCGGGATCGTTTTTAAAATCAGCAACCGAATCCACAACATACTGTCGCTCCATTTGAGTAGTTGCACCAAGACAGTCAACCTGATATAAAAACAAGTCATTAATATCAGGTGAATAAATCCAGCCATCAGCTAAATTGGTGTCATCATAAAACTGATTGACATTGACTTCAAGGCCGACTGATTCTCCTCCGACACCAGAAAACACAAATACGCCTAAAAATGCCATTAAAAAAATAGATATAAACTGTGCCTTGTGCTTGCTGATGTCTCTTAACATCTTTTTTGCAAGCATATGCTCACCATTCTAAATCGGCGACCTTCTTTGGATTTTCATTAACGACAATACTTTCTATCTGACCGTTTTTAATCCTGATTACCTTGTCTGCTGCTTCGGCAAGTATTGCATTGTGAGTTACTATGACAACAGTAGTATTCTGATTGTTACTCATGTCCTGAAGCAGATTTAGGATTAATACACCGGTTTTTGAGTCCAATGCTCCTGTCGGCTCATCACATAAAAGCATGGTAGGCTGTTTGGCAACTGCTCTTGCAATTGAAACCCTTTGCTGTTCTCCACCGGACAGCTGTGCAGGGAATTGGTTGGCATGGTCCTTAAGGCCGACTGAATCCAAAACGCTCAATCCATTGATATTAACATCAACAATATCCTTCATGAGCTCAACGTTTTCGAGTGCAGTCAAGTTAGGAATCAGGTTATAAAATTGGAAAATGAAACCAACATTTTTTGCCCTGTAAGTGGTCAATTGATTGTCATTGAATGACTCGATGTGATTTCCCCTAACTATTATCTCACCGGAGCTAACAGTGTCCAAACCACCCAAAAGGTTTAGAAGTGTTGATTTTCCAGCACCTGACGGTCCTAAAATTACAACAAATTCACCTTCATCAATTGTGAAGTTTACATCATCCATAGCTTTTAAAATGTGATCTCCAGATTTATACTCTTTATTCACATTTTTAAATTCAATTATTGTACTCATTAATATTGCCTTCTTTTAATTAATTATCTATTATAATATATATTAAGTTTAGTATTTAAAATTTAGGTAAACCTAAAAAAAATTAAACATTTCTTTATTTTATAAAATTTATTTAACTATTGAAAAAGCATAATAAAATGGTTAAAAGGAGAATTAAATCTCCCATTCACCACTTAATTTTTGCAGTTCAACCATTCTCTTAAACAATCCATCACAAGCAATCAGCTCCTCAGGAGAGCCTTGCTCTGCAATTTTACCATCATCCAAAACTACAATCTTGTCTGCATTTGCAATGGTACGCATCCTGTGTGCAATGATAATAACAGTCTTGTTTTTAATCAGCTGTGAGAGTGCCTTTTGGATTTTGGTTTCATTTTCAACATCCAGAAATGATGTAGCCTCATCTAAAAGAATTACATTTGCATCCTTAAGCAATGCCCTTGCAATTGAAATTCTTTGTCTTTGACCGCCAGACAAGAGCTCACCATTTTCACCGATGTTGGTATCATATCCCCCAGGAAGCTTTTGGACAAATTCATCACATTCCGCAAGTTTTGCAGCTTCAATTACTTCCTCATCGGTTGCATCCTTTCTTCCAACGCGAATGTTTTCCATGATTGAATTGTTGAACAAGATTACATCCTGGAAAACAATAGAAAAGTTTTCAAGAAGCTTTTCCGAATCAAGTCGTGACAAGTCCTGTCCACCAAGACTGACTGTTCCTGAAACAGGATCCCAGAATCTTGCTGCAAGTTTTGAAACTGTTGATTTACCACCACCTGAAGGACCAACCAGTGCAGTAACTTCACCCTGACGGGCTGTGAAATTAATGTCTGTTAAGACATCCTTCAAATCATCATAATTGAAATCAACATTCTTGAATTCCACATCATATCCGTCCAATGCATAATCGGTCAATCCCCCTTCAACAACAAGACTTTCTATCTCCTTTGTTCTGTCTATCTTAATATCCATCATCAAAATTTCAGATAAAAACATCAATCCGTTTTCCACAGGAGCATAAATTGATGCTGAAGCGATTAAAAATATCAGCAGAGTATAAATGGATATCTGACCATTCATAATCAAATAAGAACCGGCAAGGATTACTGAGACTATTCCCATCTTTAAAACCACATTTCCAGTGATAACACCAGCAGATGCCATCAGTTCTGATTTGATTCTTGACTTTTCAACCCTGCTTGTCAAACCAGACAATTTTGATAAGTATTCATCCTCATAATTGTATGATTTCAAATCCCTGATTGATTCTATACATTCCTGCATGGAATCACCGCATTCAAGCAAATCACCCATAACAATTTCAGAACCTTTCTGAACAAGATTTCTTGAAACATACATTATTCCAAATGCAACAGGAACAACCCATAAAAGAGCAATGGCCAATCTCCAATCAAAGATTAAAAGACCGATAGCCACTAAAATCAATGATACAATTGATCCGAGCAACTGAGGAATTGCATGTGAGAAAACATGCTCCAAATCAGTGCAGTCATTCATTATTGTTGAAGTCAAATCAGCCAGGTCCCTTTTTTCAAAAAAGGACAATGGAAGCTTTCTTAAATTCTCACCCAGATTTATTCTCCTGTTTTCGCTTTCAACATAAGTTGTGTTGTATACAAAGTGATACTGTTTCCATGAAAACACGAATATTATTCCCAAAATTATCAATATTGCTACAATAAACATTCCAAGGTTGGGGTCAACTATTTCACCACCCATCAGAGGACCAATCCACATGTAAAGCAGCAGCGCATATAATCCAACCGGAAACATGAATGAAATGTTTTGAAGGGCTGTGTATACAATTCCCTTAATGAGATTATCGGAACCTGCCTTAGTAAGTCCAAATCTTTTTGTAAAATACTCTGACAACATTTAAATCACCTCACTTTTGACTTTCCATTGGATTGACTGGTTAAATTCATCCCACATTCTTGAATATAATCCGTTACCTTCAACTAGACTGTCATGACTTCCTTCTTCCACAATTCTTCCGTTTTCAACTACATAAATCTTATCGACATTTTTAACTGTTGAAAGCCTATGTGCAATCATGATGACAGTCTTGTCTTTTGTTATTTCTGAAATCGCCTTTTGAATCAGATATTCGTTTTCAGGGTCAGCAAGTGCAGTTGCCTCATCAAGGATAATTATTGGCGCATCCTTGAGGATAGCTCTTGCAAGTGCGATTCTTTGCTGCTGGCCTCCTGAAAGATACGTTCCATCACTTCCAATGATTGTATCGATACCCTGAGGAAGCTCAGATATAATATCATCACATTGTGCCAGACTCAATGCCTTTTGAACATCCTCCCTTGAGGCTCCCTTACGGCCAATAGCTACATTATTGTATATTGAATCCTTAAACAGGGTGGTGTTTTGGAACACGAACGAAATGTTTTCCATAAGTTCCCTTGATGAAATGTCTCTAACATCAACATCACCTATTTTAATGCTTCCACCATTAACATCCCAGAATCTTGGAATTAAAGAAGCAATTGTGGTTTTTCCACCACCAGACGGTCCGACCAATGCAACGGAATCGTTTTCATTGATTTTCAAATTAATATCGTTCAGGATATGTTCATCGCCGTCATTTTGAGCATAATCAAAAATCACACCTTCAAACTCGATGGAGTGATTTTTAGGTTTTTGAGGATTGCTTGTCTCAACAAGCGGCTTTTCATTGAGAATTTCCTCAATACTCTCCAGAGCATAACCTGCAAGCATCCAATCCTGTGAGACTGACATGATCTTATTCATCATTACCGCGCAGATTGGTGTGAATATTACATAGAACAGGAAATCTGCCAGGAATTTGCTTTCAACGACTGAACCTGCAAGCAATATTCCTGCAGGAATCAACAGCGCAAAAAATCCGTTGATTGATACAGTAAATGCAGTCATTGGAAGCTGGGTTGACAGTGCATAATTAGCAGAGAATTTGCCATAGTTTCTAATGGCATCAATGAAGTTTTTAAATGAATAGACACTCTGCTGGAATGCCTTTGTCACAGGAATTCCACGAACATATTCAACTGCTTCTGAGTTCATCTTTTCAAGATACATCTGATATTTGGCCATGACATTCTGTGATTCCTTTGAAAACATAGGATACATGAAAATGAAACATAAAATGATTGGAATCAGACAGATTGCACCTAAAAGCCAATCAAAACTGAACAACAATATCAGAAATACAATTGGAGTTACCACTGCACCTACCAAATCGAAAAGGTTGTGAGCCAGAAATCCCTCGGTTTTGGCAGTACTGAAATCTATGACCTTTCTAAGTCCCCCGCTGGTGTGATTTGAAAAGTACCCCAAAGGCAGACTCAGCAAGTGGTTCATTGCCGCATCTTTCATATTCTTTTCATTTTTAAAAGCTGACAAGTGAGTGCACATCAGACCGCAGAAGTTAAGGGCAATTCCCAGAACTGCCCATAAAAATGCACCCCATGCATAATCACTCAGGTTTTGAGCTTGTGAAAAATCGGGAGCTACTGATAGAAGCGCATTGACAACATTCCAAATGTATATGAATGGAACTAACAAACATATGGCGCTAAAAGCTGATAATATCATACCCAAGATGGTCAGATATTTGTAGTTTCCAGAATAATTCAATAATCTGATAAATTTATTTTTATTTTGAATATTTGACATTAATATCGCCTTAAAATTTAATTTAGGTATACCTAAAAATTTAAAATAATCCTAAAAGGACAATTCTTTAAAATTTAGAAAAAAACAAATAAAAGAACAATAATAAAGATTTTATTATAAAATAATTAGATAAACCTTGTTTTCATTATTTAGTATAATAAAAATTAGTATATAAATCTATTTGAACTAAAAAGTCAAAAACTATACCAAAAAGACAAAATTAATTTTGATACTCTGAAGGAGTGCAGCCGACATATTCCCTGAAAGCCTGCGAAAACTTTGAAGGTGAGGAATATCCAACCATTTTTGACACATCAGAAATGGAATAGTCACCAGTTTCAATCAGTCTGCAGGCATAATCAAGCTTGTACTCCTTTCTCCATTTAATGATAGGTTTTCCGTAAACTTCCTTAAAACAGTTTTTCAAGGAGGTTTTGCTTATTTCATATTTATTTGCAAGCTCATCAAGGGTGATTTTTTTATCCAAATCACTGACCAGATCATTTTTCACATTTTCAACAATTTCAGCCTGTCTTTTGGAAAGTGAAATCGATTCGGCTTTGGAAAAATTGGTGATTGAGAAAAACAGCAATAGCTCCAAACACTTCAGCTTATGATAAGATTTCCTGATTCGCTCATCGACATGATACAATTCGCCGATAACATGGTCAATTTCATCATTTGACCTTACAA
>JAFUIW010000106.1 GCA_017473945.1 Methanobrevibacter sp.
ATTAATATAAGTATATGTGTTGACAGTTAACTGTCACTCAAATTGTATAGGCTAGTGGCACAGCTTGGTTAGCGCGCTCGGCTGATAACCGGGAGGTCATGGGTTCGAATCCCATCTAGCCTACTTCTAACTATTTTTTAAGACATTTTCATTTTACTTAAGAATTTTAGCGTTATTTTTTGAGATTTTTGTAATTTTTTTGATGAGAACCACACAATTTTCAAAATTTTTAAATACTACCTTCAACATAAAAAAACATAAATGTACAAAAAGTTGGAATGATGATTAAAATGTGGGAAAGAGTTAATGAAAAATTTAAAAAATATCCAGCGCGCATAAGAGTTGCAGAAAAAATGATTGAATTAGGATTATCAATCAGTGATGACGGAAAAATTTACTGCGGTAATTTAAAAATAAGTGACAAAGCACTGGCTACTGCTGCAGAAGTAGATAGAAGAGCAATAAAATCAACAATTGAAGTAATTCAAGAAGACGATGAATTGAACAACCTATTTTCCAATATCATTCCAGCAGGAACACTGCTTAAAAACATAGCAAAAAATCTAGAATTGGGAGTAATCGAAATAGAAGTCGGATCTGAAAGCGAAGGAATACTTGCAGCAACAACAAAACTGATTACAGAAAAAGGAATAAGTATCAGACAAGCTTATGCAGAAGATACCGAGCTTCAAAAAACACCATTATTAACAATAATTACTGAAGAACCTGTAAAAGGCGATTTAATAAATGAATTTTTAAAAATAAAAGGAGTAACAAGAGTATCAATTTATTGATTTCTTGCCATTTCTAATTCTTTATCTTCTTCTTCAAGGATGGTTAAAAGTTCATCCCAAGCTTCTAAAGATTCTTTAGCAGCTTCTTCAGTTAATTTTTCAATTGCATAACCTGCATGGATTAAAACATAATCCCCAACCTCTACATCAGGTAAAAGGTCTAATTTTGCTTGTTGTCTTGCTCCACCAAAGTCTGCATATAACCAATTATCTTCTCTATTAATTTCTACAACATGAGCGGGTGCTGCAATACACATAACTCTCATCTCCAAAATTTTAATATATACATTATTTACTAAACTGATATTATATAAAATTATCTAAACAGGTGTTTTAATGGAAAATATTGTTATCGGTTCAGGGCCTGCAGGAAGATTAGGCTCTCTAGAACTTGGAAAATTAGGAAAAGAGGTTACTTTAATTGAAAAAAATCATATAGCGGGAACCTGCCTAAATGAAGGATGTATGGTTGTTTGTGCACTTACTGACATTACAAAATTTATAGATTCCGCCAATAGATTCAACAATCACGGATTTATCAAAAGCCAACTTGATATATCTTATGAAAAAATTGTTGAAAAAATAGTTGAAACACAAGAAAAACTAAGACACTTAAACCAATTGGAAAATGAAAGCTTTGGAAATAATATCATATATGGAGAAGCAAGCATTAATGGTGACACTGTTAATGTAAACGGTGAAAGCTTTGAGTACGACAATTTATTAATAGCTACAGGTGCCCGCCCATTTATTCCGGACATTAAAGGCAGCGAACACGGATTAACCAATAAAGATATTTTAAAGATTGATAAAGTTCCTGAAAAACTCAATATCATCGGCGGAGGAATCATCGCCTGTGAAATAGCCAATATATATTCCACACTGGGCAGTGAAGTCAATGTTCTTGCAAGATCATCATTTTTAAAGGAAATCAGCGAAAATACAAAAAAATATGTTTTAGAAAAAATCATACCTAACGTAAATGTTTACGAAAATACCAGCATAAAAGAAGCCTTTGAAAATAAAGTTCTAACAGATGACGGGAAAGAGCTTGAAGGAGTTCCGTTTTTTGCAACAGGAAGAGTTCCAAACAGCGAAATTGCTGAAGGCATTGTTGAGTTGAACTCTGACAAGACAATAAAAGTCAATGAAATGATGAAAACAAATGTTGAAAACATATATGCTGCGGGAGATGTTACCGGAGGATATCAACTAACTCCAGTAGCCAGAAAAGAGGGCATCACAGCTGCAAGGAATATGGCAGGATACGGCAATAAGGTAAGTTACAGCTGCATTCCTCAAACATTAAGCCTGAACACTGAAGTCAGTTTTGTGAAAAATGAAAAATCCAAATGCAGTGAAGATGACAAGGCAACAATAGGAATACCTGGAATTGCAGGACCTCACGCATTTTGGAACATATTAACCGGAGATACAGGTTATACAGAAGTGGAATTTGACAAGAAAAACAACAAAATAAACAGAATCAATTCCATATCCCCATCATCAACAAGTGATGTGGCATACCTATCTTATCTGATGAGAATGGACTATGATTTGGATGACTATAGTGAATTTTTAGAAATACACCCTTCTACAGAATCCAATTATAAAATTATAAAAAATATGTGGTTATAATTACCACTATTCAACTTTTTTTAGCATTTTGTCAGCGAGAACATCGCCGGCTTCCATACATAGCTTACCGTATTTTGAAGTATTTTTCTTTAGGGAATCCATATTGTCAAATGCATACTGAACACTTTTTACAACATCATCCACAGATGACTCAACTATAGCTCCCTCAAACACTCCAGCCATATTCTGGTATCTTCCCCATTTTACATGAGTTAAAGTCACTATTGGAGTTTCACAGCACAATGCTTCCTGAAGAGATACGCCGTCGTCAGTTAAAACTGCCAAATCAGCATATTTGAATAGATGGTTAATCCAATCGACATATCCTGCATAGATGATGTTTCTCTCTTTGATTTCATCCAGATACTCCTCCTGCAATGGCAAACCAACTAAAACAAGATTAAATTCATCTGTGAAGTCTGCCACATTACAGACACCATCAATCATTCCTTTAAAAATAGATGAACCTGATGAAAATACTATTGTTTTTTTGTTTTCATCGAAATTTGAATATTCTTTTAATTTGGCTAATCCCATATTGGCATCACCATTGCCTGCATCCTGAGGCAGAGGATAATATGATATATCAGTATTTTTCGGAAGAACATTCCATCTGAACTTATCCAAATCAGGCAAAATGAAACATTCGTTAAATTTAGGGCAAACTTTGGAATCGATAGGTGTGGAAATTAATGAAAACGCCTTTGTTCCTGCAAGCTTTGCACCGACTGATCCGACAATGGCCCCTCCACCTAAAATGCCTATTACAAAATCATATTTTTCACGTCTGATTAGGCTTCTTGCTTTTAAAGTTGCAGTTAAAAGTTTCAAAGCCCCTTTCGCTGCGGACAGTTTTGTAGCGGCATGACCTCCAGCCTGAGGAATAGAAATTTTGTGCCAGGAATATCCGTGCTTTTTAAATAAGATTCCCGGAGCGGATTCATCCAGTGCTATTTCGCATTGAACTCCCCTCTTTTCAAGTGATTTTATTAAATTGAGAGCAATAGCTGCATCACCACCAAGACCTCTTCCAGTAACAACCAATAATGTCTTCATATTATCTACCTAACTTTAATTTTGGTGATTCATTTGGAACATATGCCTTTGGATGTAATGCATGCGGATTGTATAATAATCGTCGGAATCCCAGGTTAATCAATATTGGATTAGTGACGATAGGTTGTTGGTCTTTTAAAATCCATTTTCTCAGTAAATCTCCCAAACCTCCACCAGTTAAAACATCCATGAAATAATCACCGAATGTAGGGTCGAGTAATCTCAATCTTTGTCTGAAGAATACTTTCAGGTTGTTTCTTCTGACAAATGCAATTAATGCTGTAGTTACAATGAACAGAACGATTAAACCGAACAGTCCTCCCTCTATGTAAAATGAAACTCCCAATGCAACTCCAAATACATGGTTTCCGACTTCGCCCAACATGATTTTTCCAGCAAAGTCAAGAGGACAATAACCAAGACAGACTATCAGAAGCAGTAACGGAGTGTAGAATGCAGGAAGTTCAGCAACATCTGCAGATGCAAACAGAACCATGAGACACATTGTTACAACGGACATTATAATTGTAACGATACATGTGGAGCCCGGCTGCATATCTGAAATGTTTAGCGGTTGAACCATCAGCGCAATGAAAATGGAAGAAACTCCCAATCCTTGTATAAACCCGGCAATCATTACTAAAATGATTCCAATACCTCGTGAAAGCTGTCCCCACTCTATTCCAAGTGGAGATTTTTTTCTTCCCATGATGTCGTCAATAAATGCGAATATACCGATAATTAAAATAAGACTGTTATATCCCGGCAAAAAGTAAAGGGCCAATATCACAAATGGAACTATACCAATACCTCTTGGAATTCCACCACGAACATTAGGATATAAATTTCCTAAATAGCCTCTTTTACCTAGGAATCTGAAGAGAATGTCTAAAATCCCAGTTCCTATCAAAGATAAAAGAAAAACAAAAATCAATGCTAAAATTATCGATGCATACATATAAATCACGAGTCTGTAAAATTCAGTTTAACTATTAATAAATTTAATAATTAATGTTATATAAAATTAAGTTATTTGATATCTCAAAATAGCTGCCATTCCTCCAAGGCTTTCCAATTGCTTGCCGCCTTCATGTTCACTGCTGATTACCATGACGCTTCCTTTCATGTTTTCAACCATGTCCATCATCTCGCCCATGTCTTCGCTGGCCACTTTGGTGTCTAAAATCAGCAGTTCATCGACAGCGCCAAGGTTAATTGCATTTTTAACTTCCCTTTTACCGTAAGCTATTTTGGAAGAATTCCTTCCGATCTGTTCAAGAAGCTTATTTATGGCACCCATTTCAATAGCCACCCTATTTTCAGAGGTTAATTTTTCAACTGTTCCTTTTTTTAGAACTTCACTGATGCCCACACGACCTCCTGAACCTGTCGCTTCAACAATGGATATCTTTGCCAAGTCTTTATGCTTTTCTTTGAGATAGTCATAGAAATCATTTTTAACAAAGCCCGGTCCTGCAATGACTATGTTTTGAATGGAATCGAATTTGACAATTGACTCAATAACCTTTTCATAAAACTCAAGGATGTTCTTTTGTCTGTTTTTGTCAACAATCCTTTTTCCTGAAACGTGACCCTTGATTGGACCGTAATATTCTATACCGAACTGTCTCATCAACCCGAGTGTTGCAGTATCATCTTCCAGAACGACAATTATTGCAGACAGTTTTTTGGAAGCTTCAATAGCCTGATTGAGTCTGTTTATTGCCCATTTAGGCCATCTTTCCTTTCTGATTGTGATTGGAGTGTTCAGCTTGACCTCAAGAGTATGGTGAGATCCAAGCGGAATCAAGTCTTCAGGACCTTTTGTAATGACTCCAGTTAATCTTAATTTTCCTGTGAATAAATGGAAGTTAATGCTTTCAATATCCAAACCCAAATAAAAGGTTTTCTTAACTCCCCTGTCACTTCGAAGCTTATCACCAGTATTGTCCTGGATACGGCGAGTTGTTTTAGAGGAAGCATTGTCTCCAACCTCAACTATGTGAGACAAATGCCACAAATCATCCAATGTTTCGGGAACTACCTCAATTATCCCATCTTTTGTGTCTTGTTTTATAATTTTCATGCTTTCAAAAATATTTTATCTTTAATGATTAATGAAATTAACCCACAGTTCATCTTCAAATATATATCCATTAAAACCCAATAGTATAACATGAAAGATTTGTTTGACTTTTGCGAATTCGGAGACTTGAAACTTAACAGCAGAGTTTTTAGAACCGGCCTGTTTGAATCAGAACGGGAAGCCTCCGGAAACCTAACGCCAGAAATATACAACAGATATGAGGACATTGCAGCAAGCGGCGTCGGACTGATAGTTACCGAACTGATTTCACTCTATCCAAAGGATGTTTTTTCAAAAAATACACTCACACTCAATTACAGTCGCTTTGTTCGTGAATCAAAAGATCTGACCGACCTTGTTCATGTCTATGACGTTCCAATTTTCGCCCAGGTAGGTTTTGTGCAATACAACAAAAGAACAGAGCAAAACATGAAAGTTGATGACTTGGCCATTGATGACATTAGGAAAATCCAGACAGATTACATCATAGCTGCACAGAAAATAGATTATGCAGGCTTTGACGGAATTCAAATCGCTATGGGAAACAATTATTTTTTAAGCCGATTCATAAACCCGCTTTCAAACTCCCGTGAAGATAACTACGGCGGAAATACACTGAACAGATTAAGAATTGTTTTGGAGCTCATCAAAGTCATTAAACAAAACACTAAATTACATATCAACTGCAGAATAAATGCTTTTGACGGAACAGATGATGGAATGACTTTAGATGAAACAATAAAAATAGCCAAATTGCTTGAAAAGCATGGTGCTGATTCACTTCAAATTACGCAACCTCTCCTTCCGCAATTTTACGCTTATGAAAATAATGAGAAAAATCCACTGATTGATGCGGCTGACAAAATTATCAGTGAAGTTGACATTCCAGTCATTTTGGGAGGCGGTTTAAGGAATCAAAAGCAAATCAATAATATTTTAAACAGCACAGATATTGATTTCGTGTCCATGTATAAACCGTTTGTAGCGGACCCAAGTTTCCTGGTGGACTGGAAAATAGAAGGAAATGGCGAAAGCTTTTGTCAGACCTGCTATAACTGTCTTTCAAAAAGAACAAGCACATGCCATTTGAAACCCTGCAGTCCAGAGTATTACAAATGATAACTATTAAATTTCAAATATTTTTTACAAAAACATATTAAATAGTTAAAAAAACAAATTAATTTCTATGAATGTTGGAATTATTGGTGGAACTGACGGTTTGGGAAAAACCTTAATTTATTATTTTAGAGACGACTTTGACGTATACATTACCGGAAGAGATCATAAAAAAGGAAGATCCATTGCCAATGAGCTGAATGTAAATTACATTGAGTCAAATGCTGGTTTGGCGAATATCTCTGACCTGCTTGTGATATCAGTGCCTATAGAATACACTTCAGATGTCATAAGGGAAGTGGCACCTTTCATGAAAGAGGGATCCGTCATGGTTGATGTGACCTCAGTCAAGGAGGAACCTTCAAAAACAATGGCAGAAGTATTGCCTGAAACAATTGAATATATTCCGACACACCCTATTTTTGGTCCGAGGACAACAAGATTGGATAATCAGGTCATCGTTTTAACTCCCGACAAAAAGGGTGAGTGGTATGACAAGGTTTACAGATACCTTGAAAGCAAGAACATGAGAATCATTGAAACCACTGCCAAAAAACATGATTACATGATGAGCATTGTCCAGGTCCTGACCCATTTTTCATTCATTTCAACAGCTTCCGCAATTGAAAAGCTTAAAGTGGATTTGTCCGAAACAGAAGATTACGAAAGTCCTATTTACAATTTGATGATTGATTTGATTGCTCGTATTGTTGCTCAAAATCCATACCTGACCTACAACATCCAGTCAAGAAACAACAATGGTCCGAAGATAAGAAATACCTTTGCAGAGGCAGTCATTGAACTTAGAGACGTCATCAATCAAAAAGATGAAGACAAGTTTGTAGAAATTGCAATACAGGCAACCAAGCATATGGGAGACATTACAAACGCATTAGGTAGAAGTGACAAGGCAATCGGTGCACTGAACTCCGAATATAGCCAACTGTTCAATTCAATAGGTAAAGAGGTGGGTTTAAAGCACATCTACTCTGGAAAGGTTCATGTAGGAATCCTTGATGATGTTGACAGCAAAACAGCAACACTAAAAAGCGGAAATAAAATCAAGCAGCTGAGGATTGCAAATATCCAGATTTTGCCTGACAATGAACTTTATCAATGGAAACTGGACAACCTGAATAAGATAACCCATTCAATAAGCTGCATATTTTCAAAAAATGTCCATGTTGAAACAATTCAAAAGACAGTTGCAAATTTCCACAACATCATTGACATCAACTTGATTGATGCATACAACGGCCCCCAAATTCCAGATGATTCAATAAGTTTGACATTTGAAGTTACTGCCCTTACAAAGGAGGCAATTGACAATGTCGAAAAACTCTTCGTCGGATTTGGCGGAACCATAAGATAATTTGTTTTAAACTACACGAACAAATATTAAACTGTCAAAAAGTAATTAAATTTTTAATCAAAGCATAACCATCACATTTTTATTGTTTCTAATTTTAGTGAAAAATTACATTAAATAATAACAAAATTCAAGATTTATAACTCTTTTTAAATCAAATAACCAAATTTTAAAAGGAATTGAAAAAACTTCAAAACCGAAACCTTTATATAGTAAGACATACACAGATATCTTTGTCAATAAAGTTACAAAAAGTAACAAAAAGATTTTGACACATTACAATTATTTAGATTACAGCCATAAAGGAGATGATATCATGGCAGAAAATGAAATCACACTAAAAGTTGCAGAAGCAATTTCTCAAAAAGATGTTGGTCAAGGTGTCGCAAGACTCGATCCAAACGTCATGGACGATTTAGACATTAAAGAAAGAGATTTAATCGAAATCGTTGGAGAAAGGAGAACTGCAGCTATCGCACTTCCTTCCCAAACAGACATTGGTCTTGGAGTAATAAGAATAGACGGGTTAGTCCGTAAAAACTCCGGAGCAACAATCGGAGGAGAAGTTACAATTAAAAAAACTAAAGCAACTGAAGCTAAAAAAGTTGTTTTAGCACCTATTGAAAATAACATCCGTGTGCAAGGTGACGTGCGCGGTTTATTTGCCGGAAAAGTGATGGTTCAAGGTGACATAATCGGATCACAAATAAGAGCACCAAGGCCAAGCATGAGCAGAGGATTCAACAGCCTGTTTGACGAGCTAATGAACGACTTTACCCCAGCAATGAAAGAAATCAAGTTTGCAGTAATATCTACAAGCCCAAAAGACATCGTTATGGTAGGACCTAACACTGAAGTGCAACTTCATGAAAGTCCGGTTGACGTAAGCAAAATCGAAGGTGTCGGAAACCTTGTAGATGTAAGCTATGAAGATATCGGCGGCCTAAAAGAAGAAGTTAAAAAAGTAAGGGAAATGATTGAAATTCCACTTAAAAGACCAGAACTCTTCGAAAAATTAGGAATTGCACCACCAAAAGGAGTATTGATGCACGGCCCACCAGGTACCGGTAAAACCTTACTGGCTAAAGCAGTAGCCAGTGAAAGTGACGCTCATTTCATTGCAATAAACGGCCCTGAAATAATGAGCAAATACGTTGGCGGATCCGAAGAAAACCTAAGAGAATACTTCGAAGAAGCAGAAGAAAACTCCCCTTCAATC
>JAFUIW010000107.1 GCA_017473945.1 Methanobrevibacter sp.
AAAATAAAGTAAAAACAATATTAAAGAATAAAAATAATATTATAATCTGAAAACAATAGTTACTATTGAAAAAAAAATTAAAATAACCTTTGTTGCACATCAATATAGCTAGGTTCCCTAACCTCTTTTACAACATCATCATCTTTAACATCACCAATCAGCAAGGGTGAATTCGGATTATGCAACTTTTGGTTCTTTTTAACTAGCTTTATGTTGGAGTTGGCGTAGCAATACTTGCATCCATGCATGCAAGTGTTATATAATCCAATATCCCTGCCCATTAAACAGTTACATTCACGATTTCTGTATTTTCCTTTAGGCACTTTTAAATTATTTCCAATAGCTTTCTCAAGCACCTGCTGGGTCATGCATCCTGTTGAGTCAAAACCGAACTGGTCAAGCAATGTGCCTTCAACACATGTTTTCATCTGAAGACCGTATTCATCGGCAATTCTTGCAAAATTCTCACCAATAACTAATCGTTCTTCTGTTGTAACTTCACAGGCTTCGGGAAAATTCCTCAATACCTTCTGATACAAATCAATGAAACTTATTGTGCAGTCTGAAGTGTATTCATAAAGCTCTGATGCCATCTCCTCAAACTTGTCAATGTGATAGTCCAATGAGTACTTTTCAGTGATGAAAATCGGGTCATATCTCCAGGACACCGCATTGTTTCCTATGGTTTCTGAAAGCTCCTTGAATATCTTTATAACCTTTTTATAGTCAGGAACATTGACTTCAATGTCTTTGCCATAAGGATTTATTGTAGTAAACCAGAACTGCCTGTAATCAGACAGCTTATCCAAGTTCTTTACCAATGGCTTTGGATTCTTACTGCAAAAACAGATGCAGTCCACAGTTTCAGGATTGAAATTATATTTATAGATTTGATTGTTATAAGGATTTTTGCTTAAAACAAATCCCTCTTCAACCCTATTCAAGAACCATTTGTGAAAAAAAGCGGGAATATCTGTTCTTGTTCCAGTATTAAGTATCATAAAAAAAGAAAAGGTAAAAGAGATTATAAATCTCTTCCGAAAATATGTACAGCCGCAGTACCTCCGGTACCACCGATGTTGTGGGTCATACCGATTTCTGCACCGTCGACTTGTCTTCCTCCAGCTTCCCCTCTGAGTTGCCATACGATTTCAGCAGCCTGGGCGATACCTGTAGCACCTAATGGGTGTCCACGTGCCTTAAGACCACCGGAAGTGTTGATTGGGAAGTCACCGTCGATTTCGGTTTGTCCTTCCTCGATTGCTATTCCACCTTTACCTTTTTCGGCAAATCCTAAGTCTTCCACTGCTAAAAGTCCGTTGATGGAGAAACAGTCATGCACTTCAGTAACATCAATGTCTTTTACGGTTACTCCTGCCATTTCATAAGCTTTTCTGGAAGCGACTTTTGTAGATTCAATGGTAGTGATATCTTTTCTGTCGTGTAATGTTAATGTTCCAGAAGCCTGTGCTGAAGCTTTTACATAAATTGGAGTATCAGTGTATTTTTTGGCCATATCAGCAGGCACCATTACAACCGCTGCCGCTCCGTCACTTACAGGAGAACAGTCAAGAAGTGTCAAGGGGTCTGCAACCATAGTTGAGTTCAATACCTTGTCCACGCTTACCTCAAATGGGAATTGCGCATTAGGGTTTTTGGATGCATTCTTGTGGTTTACAACTGAAAACTGTGCCAGTTGTTCACGGGTAGTTCCGTATTCATACATGTGTCTTTTTGCAATCATTGCATATAATGATGGGAAAGTTGCCCCTTGCTGTGCTTCCCATTCCTTGTCTGATGCAGTAGCGATAGCTGGGGTAGCGTCAACGACATCTGTCATCTTTTCCACACCTGCAGAAATTACAACATCATGGAAACCTGATGCGACTGCCATGATTCCCTGTCTTAATGCAAGACCTCCTGATGCACAAGCAGCTTCTACTCTTGTGGTTGGAACCGGGTTAAGACCCATGTGGTCGGAAATGAGTGCTGCAATGTGTTCCTGCTCTACAAACAGTCCTGAAGACATGTTTCCTACAAACATTGCTTCAATAGAAGCACCGTCAATTTGAGCATCATGCAATGCTTTTACACCTGCCTCAGCGATTAAGTCTCTGAATGATGAATCCCATAATTCACCAAATTTGGTTTGTGAAACTCCGATAATAGCGACATCTCTCATATTCAAGCCCCCTTACATTTTAATTTTGCCTTTGAATTTAGCGTAAACAGCATAATCGACGTAGGTCTTATCGTCAATGATATCTTGTGTTTTTGGAGCTAATTCTCTTCTTTCAACAATCTCATCTTTTACAGTTATTGTGAATCCATCACTTCCAGCACCAGATCCGTATGAAATCACAAAGATGTTATCTCCAGGCTCAGCTACATCCAAAATGTTGGATAATGCCAAAGGAACTGCACCGGAATATGTGTTACCTATGTTTGGAGTTAATAACCCTTGTTTGATTTGTTCTGATGTGAATCCTAACTTTTTACCTGCTCTTAGGTAGAATTTACCGTTAGGCTGATGGAAACAAGCGTAATCATAATCTTCAGGTTTTGTGTCAGTTTCTTCAAACAGCATTTTTGCAGTGCTTAAAACATGTTTGAAGTATGCAGGTTCTCCTGTGAAACGACCACCGTGTGATGGGTAGTCCTGACCTTCTCTTCTGTAGAAATCAGGAGTGTCTGTTGTGAAACTGCATGTGTGGTTAATATCAGCTATAGTGTTTTCATTACCGATAATGTAAGCTGCCCCACCAGCAGATGCTGTGTATTCAAGTGCATCTCCAGGTGCACCTTGTGAGGTATCAGCACCAATAGCCAATGCATATTCAACCATGCCTGATTCAACAAGACCCATGGACATCTGAATACCTGCGGTTCCTGCCTTACAAGCGAATTCCAAATCCGCTGCAGTTAATTTTGGAGTTGCACAGACCGCTTCAGCTACAATGGAAGCGGTTGGTTTAACTGCATAAGGATGTGATTCTGAACCAACATAAACAGCACCGATTTTACTTGGATCAATTTGAGCTCTTGCTAGTGCATATCTAGCAGCAGTTACTGCAATAGTAGCAGTATCTTCATCAGCAGAAGGAACGGATTTTTCATTTACAACTAATCCATTTGATAAAGCTACAGGGTCATCACCCCATACTTTAGCAATCTCTTCTACTTTAATTCTATAAGATGGTACATGCGCACCATATCCTACTATTCCTACCATTAAATCACCTTAAATAATAATCTTAAACGACATTAAAAATTAATTTAATTATAAATATTATATTTTTATTATTATATATAATTAACTAAAAAATAGCAATTTTTTAAACAAAATAAGAATTTTAAAAAAAGATTGGAAACTGAGATGCAGTTGCCGGGATTCGAACCCGGGTTGTAGGCTTGGAAGGCCCAAGTAATAACCAGACTATACCACAACTGCAATAAAAAGTGCGGCGTCCGGGATTTGAACCCGGGTCGCTAACGTGGCAGGCTAGAGTCTTAACCAGGCTGGACTAACACCGCATAAAAACTAACAACAAATAAACTTATGTTTTAATGATATATAAACTTTTGCATTATTTGGCAATATAATTTAAAAAAATGAAAAGTATTAGATTTTACGTGCAGTCACACAAATCCAATCGTTTTCATCATCAACATATGCTTTAAAGTCTTTAAAACCTGTCTTTTCCAAAGATTCCTTCAAAACTTCTTCAGAATAGATTTTCATATCCAACAGTTCAACCAAATCGCCATATTTTTCCATTTCACCTTCACGATATACTGCCTCATTGCAGAAAAATACAAGGCCGTCTTTTTTAAGAACCCTGTTTACTTCCTTCAGGTCATTGATGAAATCCGGCCAGAAATAGATTGTTTCAAATCCGGTTACAATATCAAATGTCTCATCATAAAACGGCATGTCGGAAACAGATCCCTGCACTACGTTGACGATTCCCGCATCAATTGCATCCCTGTTTAAATCAATGGATTTTTCAACACTCACTTCGGAGTAATCAATTCCGACCACCCTTCCGTTTTCTGAAATCTGTGCTGCAAATCTTTCTATGTTTCTTCCACCACCACAACCGATATCAAGGATTTTGCTGTCTTCAGCAATTTCAAAATGGCTAACTCCCCATTGGGCCATAGACTCATGGGACCTGTTCATCCTGTCAAGTATCTGATGGCCCAGCTCACCGACAGGCTTTCTGGCATTCTTAATCAATTCCTTATCTTCTATATGATGACCTGTATTTACCTTATCGTTATCGCTCATAGTATCACTTCCCCATTCCTTTACGTGTCTTGATGGCCTGACCTGTTTCGAACTGCTCTATTTCACAGGCACCTAATAATGCTTTACCGTATGCCAAAAGCTTGTCCTGCTCATCAACAATCAGAACCTCATCCTTTGCCCTAATATTTTCATCACATTCAACAACAAACTTGCAGAATACGCTTTTGCCGTCAAGAGCAAATGGTACAGAGTCATCGTTTACAACAACCCTGTTTTTCGGATATTCCATTTTATTGTGAAGTCTTTTTGCACCTTCCTTTGATAAAATCAGATATGAATCGGATGCCCTCATGTTTACAATAAGCACCTTGCCGTCATAGATGTGCCTGATTTTACCTGTCTTTTTACTCTTTTCTATGTTGATTTTACCTGTGAACAATGCTTCGCCGGCTCCAACACCGAACTGATAATCCGCAATGGCCTTGACTTTTTTGATGTCATCTTTTTTGTATCTGATTTCATCTGATGATTCATGTTTCTCGAACAATCCCAATTCAAGGTCCCTTACGACTCTTGAATGAATCAGTACTTGGTCATAGTATTCGACGAATTCTGAGATGAAATCCTCTGCAAATTCAAGGGCATCAACGTCACGGGTTTTTGGAGCATCACTTTGACTTAATGGATATACTTCATCAATCTCAAGAGGTATTAAACCAAATGGAATGTCCAGCACCATGAAATCAGTGTTTTCAAGGTCAAGCTCCTGCTGTGCGCCATAAACATAGAATTCACCGAGCTTTCCTGATACGAACTTGGAGTAGGGCTTTCTTGACGGAGGCAATATTACCAAGTCACGCTTTTTAGGCATCTGCCTTAGCTTTTGCATGTGTCTCAACACTTCCGGTCTGCAGAGGGATTCTGGACCTGTGTAGAAGAATGCTGATTTTTTGCTTCTCGGATCGTATTTTTCCAAGTCCCGTGAGTAGTTTCCGAGATGCCTTACGGCCTCAAGAAGTGCAGGATGTGCCCTGCATCTCTCTTCAACAAGTTCCATCAGACTTCCATCATATATGGCCTGCCTTATGAGTCTCAACTCTGCAAATGAGACATGCAGGTTGTGCTGAGCTATTAAATCCCTTCTTTTTTCTTTTGGCATTGCCCTTAGATCATCCGGAGTGTATTTTGTGCACACTTCGCATGAACATGGCATTTCCTGAAGGTTTTCAAGCTTGTATGTTCCTCTTGTTGACAATAACCTGTCGTCTTCGGCATACAGGATGTATGCGGCAGAATCAAATAGGTCACATCCCATTGCTACGCAAAGCGCAAATATCATGGGATGTCCCGCTCCCATCAGATGGCGGGGAACTGTATCTGAAAGCTCCTTCATGGAATTCATCACAACATCAACCAAATCCTTGTAATGATAGGATTCCATAAGGGGAACCACTGCACCTATAGGATACAAATCGGCATCAAGCCTTGAAAGCTCTTTTGCACATTCACGTCTCAAGTCAAGGAAAGTGGAACCCTGAACAACAGAGTTTAAAAGCATTTCCATATTTTGCTCTTTTTTATATGCAACTGCTTCACGTGCACGTTCAAGAGTAATTTCCAAATCACTTTCGGCCTTTTCACGGTCTACAAAAGGAGCTGTCGGAATGTCAAGGCTTGTTCCTATATCTGTTTTGATTTGCTCCTGAAACTCGATGACTTCCTTGTTGGTGATTTCAACATCCCCGTAAACGGAAAGCTGGAAAGATCCTGAATCTGTCATTATCGGACCGTCAAAGTGTATCAGTTCATGCAATCCCCTCTCGATTGCTTCAGCCTTTAAGTCCTCATCCTTGTAAATCAGATAAGCGTTGGTGATTACGATATCGGCGCCATATTTGCCGACGTCGATTGCCTGTTTTCTCGGATGGATAACCGGCATCAGTGCAGGTGTTTTAACATCACCGTGTTTTGTTTTCAAAACGCCTACACGACCCATATTGTCTTTAGCTTTAATTTCAAACATTCATATAACCTTAATCGTTTAATAATTGAACCTGATTGAGAATCAAGTTCTAAAAAAATAATTTCTAAAATAATTAGAATTGTTTATAATATCTAAATAAACATTAAGTCGGAAATTATATAAATTTTGCTCATTTAAGGATTTAAAAATGGATTGAATGTGAAAAAAAAGTATTACCCTGTGAAATTGCATTATAAAAAAATGGAGAAAAAAAGGAAAAATGGAGGTTAAGATAATTCTTAACCAATTTTAATGTTTTATAATTTAGCCCTCTCCTTTTTGAACTTTTTAGGTAATTTTTTAATTACCTTTTTAGGTTTTTTAATGGATTTGACCTTTTTATTTGACTTTTTGGCAAGTTTTGCTTTTTTAACTGTTTTTTGAGTTTTAGTGTTTTTGTCAATGCTAAAAGACCCGTTATCAGATGGATTTTTTCCATCAGAAATAAAGGGAGCTGATTCATTGTTTTTCTCATCCATTGATTTTTGATTAGTTATAATATTAGGAGAAACATTTCTGTCTTGTTTTTTGAAATTAGGTGCGATATTGTTTAATCCCATCAGATTGGAAACAACATCACTCATCAATTCACTGTTTTTAGGGAGATCGGTGAAATTGTTGTTTTTTAAATCGGAGGATGTGAAATTACCCATATGATTGCCATTAAACATGAAATCTACCATGTTTAAATGTTTTTTATCAGACATGTCATCAGACACATTATCCATTGGTTTAAAACCATCAAACACGCCATTAGACTTATAATCATCAAATTTAAATTCAGGAGATTGATTTAAATCTTTAGAATCGCCAACAGGTTTAAAATCCATATCATGTTCGTACAAAATCTCATTGCTTTGATTGTCTCCAGAATCGACTGGAGTTTTATAGAATGATTTTTGTCCATCATGGGATTGGAAATCATCTTCTTCAAAATGATCTTGCATTTGATTTTCATTATATCTTTCGCTTGCAATATCATGTTGATTGATGTCATGAGACATCACTGGAGGGCTAGATCCCGTCCCATTGATTTCAGCTTCACTGGCAGCTGAAACCTCAGTAATTATAGCGAAAGACAACATGATGAGCAAAAACATCACAATAACATTTCTTCTATCATTCATAGTTTCATCTCGCTTAACAACCCCGAATATAATGATGTAAAAAATAACTCATAATTGAGTTATATTTTTACAATACTCAAGATTGTTAGTTATTATTAATAAATAACTACTATTTAAATGTTTTTATAAAAAATAAGTACAAAATACATAATAAATAGAAAAAATAAGCAATTTTAAGCGAAAAATTAAACGCCTGAAAAGCGCCCAAATCGCTTTGCAAAAGTCGAAAGTAAATGAATTGCACCACACAAACACCAAAACTTATGAAATCAAATCCAATAGATTATGACCTAATCCAATAAATTCTAATCAATCGTGACTTATTCATATAAAAAATACTGTTTTACAATCCAATTAGAGAAAATAATGAAATTTTAGAAGAAATTTGAACATTAACGAGCTTCAAACTGAAAAGCTTTTAGAAATTCCCAATCTAACTAAAAAGGATTTTTAAAACGCTTTTGTAAAAATAAATAAAAAACCGTGAGATTTAAAATCAGATTGATTAACCATAAATTGGAATTTGAATCTTAATCTAAAATCAAAAAACCATATTTAAACTTCATTAATCGAAAAAGACCAGATTTAAACTTTTTAAAGTAAAATCAAGGTTTAAAATTGAATTTAATTTTTGACTCCAAAAACATGAAAATAAGACCCAATCCATAGCGAATAAACCAATATTCCCCCATAACTTTTCCCAATTGGATTAATCAGAATGAAATCGAAGGAATTTGAAGATTTAAGAAACAGTTTCTGTGAAACTAACACAAAATTTTACAAAAA
>JAFUIW010000108.1 GCA_017473945.1 Methanobrevibacter sp.
TTGAGCGGCTTGTCGGGAAACTGACACGAGCCGTTCTGAGGAGAGGAGGAGTGAGTAATCACTCTGACTTATCCGACATATTATCTAAATATTTTGATAAAGTTTATATTTTTATTTCGAGAATATATTAACAACTCTTCGTTTTGTATAATTATACAATTCGCAAAGTGGGTGGTTAAATGATTTTTAATAAAAAACTTTTTTCGTTATTAATAACAGTATTGATATTACTCATTATTCCAACATCTTTTGCAAATGAAGATTTAAATTCAACAGATAGTTTAGAAATGTCAATTGTTGATGAAACTCAATTTTTACAAATTAATGAAGTTTATATTGATTCATCTGTTGATGTTGGAGGTAATGGAACAGCAGAAAATCCCGTAAAAACAATATCTGAAGGATTGAATCTTGTAAATGATGGTGGCACTGTCTATCTGAAAGGAAATTATGCTGGTGAAAAAAATTCAAATTTAACATTGTCTGGAACTCCAAATGATGTTGCTTTCGTCGGTATTGATGGATGTGTCATTGATGGAAATTTCACAACTTCATTCGCTGTCATAAACTCAGGTACATATTCATTTACCAATATTTCATTTGTTAACAATTACAAAACAGGTGGAGATACTGTATCTGGAGGAGTATTTAATAACGTCAATGGAAAATTAACATTCACTGACTGTTTATTTGAAAATAATTATGTTTGTGCTGTAAACAAAACATATGGCGGTGCAATCAGTAATTCTGGCGAAGTTACTATAATGAATTGTGTCTTTAGAAATAATTTTGCAGATGTTTTAAATTCTTCAGGATTTCGTAAAAATGCCGCAGATGGAGGAGCAATATCAAATATTGGTAAAATATATATTTACAATTCCTGTTTTTTAGAAAATAAAGCATTAAGAAATGGAGGGGCCATCAGAACACAGGACAGTTCCAATACTTACATTAAAAATTGTATTTTTGATGGCAATCTCGCTGCATATCATTTGAGTGGAGGATCATTTGGTGGTGCACTGTATACTTGGAATTGCGGACTGGACCTCTATGATTCAACATTTAGGAATAATAGAGTATATGATGCATCAGGCTATGGAGCTCAGGGAGGAGCCATTTCCTGTGATAGGGGAACAAAATCGATAAACATATACAATTGTGAATTTGTAAACAACACTGCAGATGGTGTTAGCTCTATCAGCGGTCAATCTATATTTCTGGGCAGTGTTGATGCTAATATAAATTACTGTGCAATTGATACAAGTATTTACTCAGCAACTCAAAGTGTCAGTTTGGATTATAACTGGTGGGTTGTTGACGGTAAATTCAATAAGTTAATTGAAAGCCTTCCAAAATCAGTAGTAATTAAAACATATGCTGAATTAATGATATCAATTAATGATGCTGAAATAGTTAAAGATGAAATTATTCCATTAACTGTTAATTTATGTTGGAATGGAAGTGAAAATCAGGAGAAAATCGATTCCATCCCAATTAAAAAAATATATTTAAGTAGCGACAGTGGAATTTTAGATGATGAAAATGGAAATTTGGTAAACGGATTATTTGAAACATCAATTCAATTGAATAATATTGTCAATCCTTCTATTTCCATCCTTGTTGATAATGTCTTGTTTAATTTGCCTTTAATCAAATCGGACATAACTTCCAATCTGTCTGTCACTGGTGATAAAATATTTAAAGGTGATACTGCGGTTATTTTCATTACTTTACTTACACAAGAAAGTGGCCTTTGTCTTATTGACATTGAAGATGCCAAATATTATGTTCAACTCAATAATGGTTTTGCAAACATGTCTATTTCTGGTTTGGACGTTGGTAATCATGATGTGTTTGTCAGATATGTTGGAGGCAACAAAATAGAAAATGCAACATCCACCATTGTAGTAAAAGATAAGACTAGTCTTAAAATGAACGTTAACGTTAACTCAACTAACGTCAATGTTGAACTGCCCAAAGATGTTACCGGAAATATTACAATAAAAATTGATGGAAATGTAATTTCAACACTCAAAGCTTCCGATAAAATGAATGTTGATGTATTAAACGATTTAACTGGAGGAATACATGTAATTGAAGTGATTTATAGTGGTGACAATAAATATTCCTCATTAACAGTACATGATTTTGTTGTAAATAAAATCAATACAAAAATCGATGTCAACTCAAAAATCACTCTGCTCGCAAGTGATGTAAGTGCAGGTGAAAGTAGTGGAATAATAACATTCAAATTAACTGATGAAAACAACAATATTCTGTCAAATAAAACAGTTCATGTTGCTTTAAATGGTAAAATTTATCCGGTTGAAACTAATGATGCCGGTTATGGAAAATTGAAAGTTAGTTTGGAGGCTGGTAATGTATATACCTGTGCATTTTCATTTGAAGGTGATGAAAAATATTCTGCAACACCATTAACAATTACCAAATTGACAATCAATAAAAAGAAAACAACCATTTCAGCATCCGGTAAAACCTTTAAAGTAAAATCCACAAAAAAGGTTTCTGTAACATTGAAAACTGTTAAAAATGCGGTTAATGGTAAAACTTATCTTAAAAAAGGCAAAAAGCTGACATTGACTGTCAATGGCAAAACATATTCTGCAAAAACAAATGCTAAAGGAATTGCTAAATTCACGGTTAAATTAACCAAAAAAGGAAAATACTCTGCTAAAATTAAGTTTGCAGGAGATAAAACCTATAAATCATCATCAAAATCAATAAAAATAACAATTAAATAATGAAATAGTAAATTCTATTTCATCATTTCTTTTTTTTTAGTGTATTAATTTTGGAACAATCCACATTGTGATTATGGATATTAGACAGCAAATGATTATTGCAGGGGGATAAGCCAGATATCCGATTATCATTCCAATAATGACTAAAACAATAGTCATTGCAAAAATGTAATCTTTTTCTAAAACCAATTGAAGTGCAACGTTTCCAGGATCTGAATCTTTCAGGAATTTTGAAATCAATTTTGATAAAAGTGCAGTAACGATGAAGCTTAAACCATATAGGAATTGTGGGAAAAATTCATAGAAATTTTCAGCAACAAATGTTGTCAAGTAAGGCAGTAGTGAAAATATGAACAGTGTAATTCCCATAGTCCAAATAACTTTATGGTCTATTTTATTCACTAGGCTGAACAGGTTATTGTTGAAATTCCAGAAGTTGAAACAGACTATGAAACTTATTGCATATATCATGAATTCAAATTTTATCTCCCAAAGGGCAACCCAACTTCCATCGATTGGCAGAGGCAATTCCAAAACAATGATCGTTATGATAATCGCTAAAATGGCATCAATCAGTGCTTCAAATCTTTCAGTTTCCATCATTGGTCCTCCTTGTAAGTCTTCCAATCAGAATCCATAATATTATTGATATCAGGCAAGAAACATAAATTCCGGGGATGTAAACTGTATATGTTAAAACGAATCCGAAAATTAGAATAATCATTGGCATATTGTTTATTCTTGAATCATAATTCTGTTCCTGCAGTGCTTTATTATACGGATTGCTTTTGTAAACTTCTCTTGTTGCGAAAGTATACAAAATGTGGGTTATTATAAAAATTAATCCGAACATGGTTTCTGCAGGTATGGAATAAAGGTTATTTGCAAGCCAAATGGTAAAATAAGGCAAAAGTGAAATGAAAAATGTCATTGTTCCATAAATCCAAACTGAGGTGTTGTTGATGTCATCCACAATTTGGAACAGATTGTGATTCGCATACCAAATATTATATAAAATCAGAAAACTAATTAAATATGCAATGTACATTGTTTGAAGCTCTAAAACTCCAGCCAGTGTCGGTGTTGCCGGTTGAGGAATTTTTAAAACCAAAACTGTAATTATGATTGCAATAATTGCATCAAAAAATGTTTCAAATCTATTCGTTTCCATATAAATATTTATTATTTTTATGATATAAAATATTAATCAGGTGATAAAATGGACATGTTGATTGGTGGAAAACATGTTTCAAGCGAAGATAATGAAAATGTAATTAATCCGTATAATGGTGAAGTAATTGATACTGTTCCTATCGCTCACAGACAGACTGCAGACTTGGCTATTCAGGAAGCCAACAATGCAAAGGAATCTCTGCAGGAGATGTCTGCATTCAAAGTATCAAATAAACTGTTTAATGTTGTTGAAAAATTAAAGGAGAATCGTGAAGATTTTGCAAGATTGCTGAGCTTAGAGGTTGGAAAGCCAATCAAGGAATCATTGGTTGAACTTGACAGGTCAATTGAAACATTGAAACTAGCTGCAGAAGAGGCAAAAAGAATTTATGGTGAAAGCGTTCCATTGGATGCAGGTTTGAACGGTAAGGGATTTTTTGCATTTACCCAAAGGCTACCATTGGGTGTAGTGGCTGCAATAACTCCATTCAACTATCCTCTTAACTTGACAATACATAAGATTGCACCTGCGATTGCCTGCAAGAATACCGTAATCATCAAACCGCCAACAGAAGCACCATTGACTGTAATGAAATTTGCAGAGCTTTTAGATGAGGAATTTCCAGATGGTGTCGTCAATACTGTAACTGGATATGGTTCTGAAGTTGGAGATTATCTGGTCACTTCGACTGAGGTTAACAAGATATCATTTACTGGAAGCGTAACAACTGGGATGATGATTTCCCAAAAGGCAGGCATGAAAAAGGTCACATTGGAACTCGGTGGAAATGATCCTATGGTTGTCCTGAAGGATGCTGACATCGATAAGGCAGTTAAAGGAGTTATCAATGGTGCATTTTTAAATGCAGGTCAGGTATGCATGGGTGTTAAAAGAATCATTGTTGAGGATGAAATTGCAGATGAATTTGCTCAAAAATTGGTTGTGGAAACAGAAAAACTGGTCAGGGGTAATCCTTTGGATTTAAAAACCACTCTCGGAACATTGATTTCACAAAAAGCAGCAAAGCAGGTTGAAGAAACTGTCCACAATGCTGTTGAATCAGGTGCTCAAATACTCACTGGAGGTGCTCGTGACGGGGCATTTTATGAAGCCACTGTCATTGATAATGTTACAACTGACATGGATTTGGTCATAAATGAAACATTTGGTCCGGTAGCACCAATAATTCGCGTAAATAATGTTGATGAGGCGATTCAAGTGGCCAATGATACTGAATATGGTCTTCAGGCAGGGGTATTTACAGCAGATTATGCAAATGCAATGCGATGCGCTCAGGAAATTGAAGCGGGAACTGTATTTATAAATAAACAATCCACTTTTAGAACTGATAATATGCCATTTGGCGGATTTAAAAACAGTGGTGTTGGAAAAGAAGGAATAAAATATGCCGTAGAGGAGATGACTAAAACAAAATTAATAGGTTTGAATTTAAGGTAGTAGAATGTCTACCTTTTAATTCAGCTCGGATTTAACGCCAGGCATTAAATTCAATGCCATTACTAAATCCAATTCTTTTTGAAGAGGCAATATTTCCATGTCTATATCATAAATTTTGTCCATAAGTCCATTATTAAAGGTAAACTCGTCTACATATATGTTTAACAATAAATGATCAAGTCCTTCTCCACTTAAATCATTATACATCTCTAATTCAAATGTACCTTGAGGAAATGCTTTTTTTAGAAGAATTATTGTTTCATTAAGCAATTCAATTAATTTTTCATTATCTTTTATAAATGTGATGATATTTTCAGGTTGTTTCATTTGATAGAATTCATTTAATTTTTGAATTTTGTTTTCAAATGATATATTTTCAGTATTCATATGAATTCTCCTGTTTAATTATTTTTTGTTTTGTTGTTTAAATATTCTAGGGATTGTAATCCTTTTTCAACATCTTTTTGTACTTTTGGAAATATTTTTTCGAAGTATTTGAAATCTTTTTCTTTCCAATCATAGTCTGCAATGCCTCTGATTGGGATTAATTTTAAAAGAATTTTTCCAATATAATTTTCTGTAGAATCATTTGACTTAATTAATGCATTACAAACTTTTCCATGAATTCCTTTTTTTGTTTCAAGATATTTTTTTCCTTTTACTTCAACTAAATACCTTCTTGATTCGCCAAAAAGTGAATAATAGTCACGATTGATTGCTGAACGGAGATGGGATTCGTCTTCTATTTGTGATAGTTCTTCTCCAATTTTGTAGAACTCTTCAAAATCATACATTGTTTCACCTCATAAAATTGTTTTGATTATGTAAAATTGCTTTCATTATGGAATATTGTATCCAAATCAAACTAATTTTACTTAATTTTATAATTAGCCTATATTATATTCTTAATTCTATATATAACTTTCTAAAAAACTGATAACAATTTAACAAGGTAAAATCAATAATAAAAAAAGAAAATAAGTTTTTTAAACTTATTTTAAATAGTTTTCAACAAGGTTACGTGTTTCGTTAAGTGATTCCATAGGAATTCCTTTAGGCATTTGGCCAAGATCTCCGTCAACATCCTTGAGGATATTTCCGTTCATTCCTAAAAACATTCCTTCACTTACAATATCGCTGAATGATTGTGGCGGCAGTAAGGAGACTCCAACTTTATTGTCATCTTTAACGTTCAGGTCATTGGTTACAACGGTAATTGCGCGTTTTCCCAGATTTACGTTACAGAGCATCAGGTTATCATTTTTCGGATGTGTTGTAACGCTCATAACTTCGCCTACCTTGATGTCAACGCCCATAATAGGGTCATTTATCGGACCTAATGCCAGTCTGTCTTTCAATCCTATGATTGTATCAAGGAAAAATCTCACTTTTGCAATGTTTTCCTGTGTTTTTTCCCTATCTTCTTTAGGAGCATTGCTTAGGAACTTCTTATTCCAGTCATCTCCACCTAAATACTCGATAATTTTCAATGCTTTTTCTTTTAATGCTGCAACATCAGGGGAGTTTACCAATTCATCCCCTTCCAGATAAGAGTAAATCAATGATTGAAAATCACTGTTCATCTGCTTTGCCAAGTCAATAGCTTGTTTTTTATTCCAGCTTCCCCTAAATGAAGCTGTTGGAATTAGATTCAAATAATTTTCTCTTGCCTTGCTTGCCACTAAAATTCTATAATCTTTTGTTGTATCCCACAATTTAAAGTCTCCTTGTAATCTAAATTATATTTTAATTGTTAAATTTAATAAGTTTTTTGTAAAATAAGACGTTTTTAACTTTTAAAAACAAAAACTATTTATATTAACAATTAAATAAAATAATACATATTTATTTAATTATTATTTTATATTGTGGTGTAAACATGGTAGAAGTTTCAAAATTACGCAGTTTAGATATTTATACCAACACAGGACATTATGTTGGTCGTGTAGAAGATGTTATATTAAATATTAGATTAGGAACTATTTCAAAATTACAAGTTAGGGCTATTGAGCAAGAAAGAAGGCCTACTGGATCATTAGTTAATCAAATTTTTGGAAGCATTCGCGGTGAATCTCCTGAAGAACATGAAATGAGATCATTCCAAAATGATTTATTGACTGTGGACTTTGATAAAGTTCAAGCTATTGGAGACATAATGTTAATTAACCCTAGGGACATGAAAAAAATGACTCCTGAACCACAAATCCCTGAGGCTGCTGCTCCAAAACAACCTGAAACTCAACCACAAAACGAAACTCAAGTTCAATTTGACTAAAAGATTTAATAAAATCTTTTAAATTCTTTTTTTTTTATTTTATTTTTTATTTAGAAAATTTTCTCTAAGTGATACTATGAAAGTAGGTATTATAGGATGTGGAGCTATAGCTAACATTATCACTTCAAGCATAGTTCCCGAAGATAACGGTATTGAAATTGCATACTTTTTCGATAAGGACATTGAAAGAGCTGAAAATCTTGCAAGTTTGGCTGGTGGTGTAGCCGCACTTGACTTTGATGACATGGTTGACAATGTTGATTTGGTCTTGGAATGCGCTTCCCCTGCTTCAGTTAGACAATTGGCACCAAGTGTTCTTAAAAAAGGCAGGGACATGATTATCATGAGTATTGGCGCATTCATGGATAAAGATTTTTATACTGAAATTTTAAATATTGCAAAGGAAAACGGCGCTAAAATACACTTGCCGTCCGGCGCTGTTGTGGGTTTGGATGGAATAAAGGCTGTTGCCAAGTTCGGTCTCAAGGAAGTGAATCTTGTAACTCGCAAATCTCCAAAATCCCTAGGAAAGGACATTGACACTGAAGAGGTATTGTTCGAGGGTAAAGCTTCAGAAGCAGTAAAAGAGTTCCCATTAAACATCAATGTTGCTGCAACAATTAGTATGGCATGCAACAGGGACATTGACGTTAAGATTATTGTTGATCCTAAAGTGGACAGGAATGTCCATGAAATTACAGCAAAAGGCGACTTTGGTGAATTTAAAACAACAACCATGAACTATCCCTGTGCAGCTAATCCTAAAACAAGCATGTTGGCAGCACTTTCAGCAATCAGATTGCTTAAAAGTTTCAATGAAACTATAAGTGTGGGAATGTAATGAAAGAATTTGAAGTTTATTCATCTTTAAGGGTTCCGAAAAACTCTAAAATTATTGTCCGATTGGATGGTCGGAGTTTTCACAAGTTAGCACGTGATTTAAACCTTGTTAAACCGTATGATGAAAATTTTTACAGGGTTATCTCAGAAGTCTGCAGGGACTTATTTGAAGAGTTTTCAGCGGAGTTTGTATATACTTTTTCAGATGAAATAAGCTTGCTTTTAGATAAAATTCCATTTGATGGGCGAGTTGAAAAAATCAATTCCGTTATGGCCAGTTTCACTTCAAGTTCATTTGTAATGCATTATGATACTCAATTCAAAAAGCCTCCTGCATTTGATTCAAGAATCATTCCGATAAATGATGGGGATATATTGAATTATTTCAAGTGGAGGCAGGATGAATCCTGGAGAAACTGCGTTAATTCACATGGGATTTCATACCTCAAGAATAAGTATTCAAATACTGAAGCTAACGACAAAATAAATGGTATGAATTTGAATGATATTCATGAATTCTTATTCGAAAATGGCATTAACTTGAATGATGTTGAAACTTATAAAAAACGCGGTATTGCGGTGTATAGGAAAAATAAAAAAGTAGTTGGTTTTAACAAAAAAGAAAATAAAAACCAAACATCATACAGAAGTTATGTTTTCACCGATTGGGAGCTGCCAATTTTTAATGAAAAATTCTTCAAGGAAATTCAGGTGATAAAATGAGCTTCATATCAAAATTATTTAAAAACAATGATGAAGAGTTCAATGAAGTCAGAGTGGATAGGGAAGTTCTTGATTCAGTCATTTTTTATGCAAAACAGGCTTATCCAAATGAATTTTTAGCATTTTTTGATGGAAAAATCATTGATAAGATATTGTACATTACAAGCTTGATTTTTGTTCCCGGCGAAACCTGTGAAACAGGTGCTGTCGTTCACACGGAAATGATTCCGATGAATACTAAATACTGGGGATCAGTTCACTCACACCCTGGACCAAGTGCAATGCCTTCTGAGGCAGATTTAAAGACATTTTCCAAAAACGGTTATTTTCATATGATTGTATGTCTTCCATATAGTCTGGAGACTTTCAAATCCTATGACCGTTATGGTGAGCATATTGATTATACTATAGGAGATTATAGTTATTTGGCTGACGACAATTCTGATGAATTTTTCGATGAAAATGATGTTTTAACAGAAAATGATGAATTCAAGCCGGGATTTTTTGATGAAGATGATGATGAATTCTTCCAAAGCCTTGATGAAGAGCGAAAAAACCAGTATGAAGAATATGAAAAACGCAATCAGATGGAAATAATATCAAATACTAGATTGCCGAATCAAATAATAAAAATAGAGCTTAATGCTGACGGCAGCGTTAAGAGAATATCAAAAGAATTTAAGGATTAACTCTTCTTTTTTTTTTAAATCAATGGTTGAAAAAAATAAAAAAATAAAAAACAATATGGTGAAAATTGTTTTTTATAATTCTAATCCATTAGCTTCGTAGACGTTGTCTAAAGCTTGGATTTCTTTAATAACATCTTTTGGAATTTCTTTGTCTAAAGTTAGAACCATGATGGCTCTTCCGCCTTTTTCATCTCTTCCAACTTGCATAATTCCGATGTTAACGTTATGTTCTCCTAATTTGGTTCCAATTTTACCGATACTTCCTGGAACGTCTTCATATTTTGCAATGAACATGTGTCCTTCAGGAATGACGTCAACCCAGTAATCGTTTACCTTTAAAATTCTTGATTCGTGTAGGTGAGTACCTACAGCTGAGAATTTATCGTCTGCACTTTTTGCGATTACTTTAATTAAGGAATCATATCCTTTTGAATTATTTTTTCTGCCTTCAGTAATGCTTATTCCTCTGTCTTTAGCAACAAGAGTTGCATTTACCGCATTGACAGGAGAACTTAAGAATGGATTTACAGCACCTTGAATAACTGTTCTTGTTAGGATTTCAAGGTTGTCGATTTCAGCTAATTCTCCACTGTAAATAATTTCGATTTCTTTAATTTTACCGTTGACTCCTTGGGAGATAAAGCTACCTAATTTTTCACATAGTTCCATGAATGGAGCTAATTCTTGGTATGTATTGCTGTCGATACGTGGCATGTTCAATACGTTTCTAGGCGCTTTGCCGTTAGCTAAATCAATAATTTCATCAGCTACAATGATGGCCGCATCTCTTTGAGCTTCTTTTGTGGAAGCGGCAATGTGTGGAGTTAAAACAATATTGTCTAGTTCGAATAATTTTGAATCTTCAGCAGGCGGTTCTTCTTCGTATACGTCTAAAGCTGCTCCACCTATTTTATTGTTAACTAAAGCATCATAGAGTGCATCTTCATCAATGATTCCACCACGAGCACAGTTTACAATATATGCTGTATCTTTCATCAATTCGAATTGTTCTGTGGAAATGGAATGTTTGGTTTCTGGAGTGAGAGGTACGTGAATTGTAATGAAATCAGAATTTTCAAGCACTTTTTCCAATGTGGTTAATTCAACACCCATCTGTTTAGCAACTTCTTCAGGTAAGTATGGATCATAAGCCATAGCTTCCATACCGAATGCCTTACATCTGTTCACAACCTGTGAACCGATTCTTCCCATACCGATTACACCGAGAGTTTTATTTCTTAGTTCAACACCCATGAAGTTTTTCTTTTCCCATTTGCCTTCTTTGACAGATTTGTCTGCAATGGAAATTTTACGGGCCATGCTTAAGATTAAACCCATTGTGTGTTCTGCTACAGTAACTGAAGTGGATTCCGGTGAATTTACAACCATGATACCTTTTTCAGTTGCAGCATCCAAGTCAATGTTGTCTACTCCAACACCAGCTCTTGCTATGATTTTCATATTTTCTGCTTTTTTGATTAATTCTGCAGTTAATTTTGTCCGACTTCTTACGATAATTCCATCGTATTCATGGATGGTATCCGCTAACTCTTCAGGAGTAATGCTGGTGTCTACAACAACTTCAGCTACTTCTTTTAAGTTTTCAATACCCTTTTCATTTATTGCATCAGCAACGAGTACTTTCATATTTTCACCATATAATTAATTTTAAAAAGAATATTTAATAATAAATATTAATTAAATTTATATTCTTTATTATATTTAAAATTTAAACAAATTGGATTATATGACAATATTTTTAATAGGATAAATCTAATATAGTTATTAGCATGTGAATTTTCACATATAAAAAAGAACAACGGAGAAATTACTATGGTTTCAGTAGAAGAATTCGCAATTTCAACAGCAAACGACATTCCTGGATTTAAGATATTAGAAACAAAAGGATTCATATATGGATTAACCGTTAGGAGCAGAGGCGCAGGTGGTCAAATCGGTGCAGGCATAAAGTCATTGTTTGGTGGGGAAATTACCCAATATGTTACAATGATGGAAGAGTCCAGAGATGAAGCACTGCAAAGGGCAATTGAACATGCTAAGGAATTAGGTGCAAACGGTATTGTTGCAATCAGATTTGATTCAAATGAAATATCTGATGTTATGCAGGAAATTCTTGTTTACGGAACTGCAGTAGTTGTTGAAAAAGAATAGTGTTATTATGTTTTTAGATGAATTGGAATTTAAGGGGAAATCCATTCCCCAAACAATTTTGGGCTACGGTCCGTTCATGGCAGAACTTTATTATGGTCACAGATCAAGACTGTATCTTGATGATTTATACAATAATCCTCAAGCTAGTGCAGATGTGATTGTAGAAGCTTATAATCAAGGGGTTAGAGCCATAAATTTGGTAAATGATTCAAACTTACTTGAAGCCTATGACATCGCTGCAGAGCAAGGTTGTAAGATGAAAGTAATTGCAACTGTCGGCAAATCTGATGTCGATTATCTGAATCCGAATTATGAGGTTGCAAAGGAAGTTGGCTGGGATGATGATATTGAACTGTTCAGCAGTTATGACTGTCCGCTGATGCTTGTTGACGAGTTTATTGTTGACGGATATGACTGGAGGTTGACTTCAAAGATATTGTCTGAAATTAACAATTCCGGTGCTCTTTCAGGTTTGGTGACTGCATTTCCTTCAAGGACAACTGATATGATTTCTGAAAATTTGGATATGGATTTATTTGATTTTTATATGATTCCCCTCAATTCAATTTCTTACATGATGGATATCAATGCATTCAATGCATCTCAAAGACAGGAATTTGTTGATAGGGTTTTAAAATTAAATAAAAAAATAATAGCTACTAGAGTTTTAGCAGCTGGTGTATTACAGCCTAAAGACGCTTTCACTTTTTTAAAAAATACTGATTATGTTGATTTAATTACTGTGGGTGTTGCAAAGGTTGAAGAGGCAAGTGAAGACTTTTCCCTTTTAAAGGAGTTTTAAAGCTTCACGATTTCGTATTCTTCAAATGGAACAAAACCATCCTCTTTTAAGGTTTTGTTCAAATCAGCCAATCCGTTAATTAAATCTTTTATATTTTTATTTGATGGTTTTTTGCCAGTAATCTGCAAGTATTGTCTTGGTGAGATTTCACAAAGTTCACATTCAAAATTGCAGCATCTGTCCTTTTCTTCGCAGCCGTATCCTTCCTGTGCCTCATCGGTTCCAATGACAATGTCGTCAAGGATTCTGGACACTCTTTCATCAGATGCAAACATTGCTATTTTTTGGGTTTTACCACAAATTCCGATGGCTCTTTGTCCCTTGTAATTGCAAACCCATTTGATTGGATGATTTTCCATACCTGTAATCTGTAAGTTTTCCATATTACCACTCTAATTTTCTTTTCTCTCTTTTATCATTTTCAGTAATTCTTTTGAATTTTCAAATTCTTTTAGTTCCCAGGATTTAATGACTGGTATTGTTCCGATAGATTCTTTGATTTTTTCGTTGTTGATTATGAATACCGGTTCGGATGTGGTGACCATCGATAAATCTTTTAGGGGAACGGCCATTCTTTTTAGAGTTTTTTCAGTTCTATTTTTCTCGACATTTGCCATTAATGGTGAATGTTTATCTGAACTTTTCATTTTTGCCACTGCATCGAATGGACTTTTGTTGGTTGATAAAACTCCATATCCTAGTTTGGATAAGTCATTAACGTCATCACTAAACTCCACATTTTCATTTTGGGGTTGTTTTAAGAGGTCAATATCCAATGTTACTTTAGTATTCAGGATTTCTTCTAAAATCATTGCGGTTTCAGTGTTTGCGCGGACGATTCCGTTTTCATATTTATACATTGTAGCACGTGAAACATGGGCAAGATTGGCAAGATCTTTCAAAGACATTGAATATTCTTCACGGTACTGCTTTATGACATTCCCGTCAATTTTTACAAAATATCCTCCACGGTCTGCCAGAATTTCCGGATATTCGTTATACAGTATCATATTTTTAAATGTGTCAATGCCAATGGTCGGAATGTCATATCTTTCATATATGACTCCTTCCTCAAGAAGCCCGTTTCTGGATTTCTCTCCGATGATAATCGGTGATGCCAAAAAGATATTGGCAAGCTGTTTCATCTCATGTGCATTGTGTTCGTTAATGCTGTCAATATTCAAGAATGTTTTTAGAAGTAAAATTAACAAGTTTTTTCTAGCTACTAAATCAAATGAACCCTGGTCGTAGATGTCTGAGGTTTTATATCCCTGTGATTTCAGTAAATTTTCTATTTGCTGTAGCAAGTTTCCTCTAGTTAACATATAAAATTCCTCTTAAAATTATATATTTGTTTAACTATAATATATTTGTATATTTGAGGGTGATGATAATTAACATGTTACACATTGGAATTGATGACACTGACTCTCCGGATGGGATGTGCACTACATTTCTCGCCAGTCAGATAATCAATAAACTTGAAGATAATGGGATTGAACTGTTGGATTATCCTAGGCTTATTAGGTTAAATCCTTTTGCCAGATTTAAAACCAGAGGAAACGGTGGAGTTAGTTTCAAAATTAAAAATGACAATAATGCTGACCTTGCAAAACAGATAGTTTTGGATGAAGTTGAAAAACTTTCAATGTTTGATTGTGACAACACAAATCCTGGCGTTATTTTTTATGGCGGTGAAATAACTCCTGAGATGGTTGATTATGCATTTCGGGCAATTCATGAGTTTATCACAATTGAAGAGGCAGAGGAGTTTGGAAAGTCCATCGGATGTGAAATTCACAAATTCAAAAAAGGCCGTGGGATAATAGGATCAATTGCAGCCATCAGCTTGCCTTTGGATGATTACACTTTTGAATTGCTTACATACAGGGCTCCTGAAAATTATGGAACCAAAAGGAAAATTGACTATGATTCTGTCTATGAAATGGATAAGGAAACTTTTCCGGATACATTTGAAAACATTGACTATGGGGAAAAATATATTGCAATAGAGCCAAAAACACCATGCCCTGTTTTATATGGAATCAGATCCAACACTGTTGATGCTCTAAAAAAAGCAAAAGATATTGTTAAAGTTTCAGAACCGATTGTTGATTATTGCATATATAAAACAAATCAGCACACTGACATGCACATTCAAAAGGCAGCCGATATTGCATCAATGAAACAATTTGGATGCTATGAAATCATAGGTGAAGTTAAAAACAATCCTAAAGTCATTGATGGTGGGCACATGTTTTTCTATATTCAGGATGAATCTGGTGAGATAGAATGCGGAGCTTATGAACCGACCAAAGGATTCAGGCAGATTGTTTCTGATTTGCGCCAGGGTGATGTCATCAGAGTTTTTGGTGGAATAGGTGAGCATAACACATTCAACATTGAAAAATTTCAAGTTATAAGTCTCAATGATGTTGAATACAAAAATCCTGTTTGTGAATGCGGAAAAAGAATGACTTCCGCTGGAAAAAACAAGGGATTCAAATGTAAAAAATGTGGAAGGAAGATTGAGTCAAATGAAAAAGTTCCTATTATAATCAATAGGAATTTAAAAAATTCTCAATTTTACGAAACACCAGTTTCTGCAAGGAGACACTTGTCAAAACCTCTTTGTAGAATGTAATTTTCATTAATTATTTCTTTTCATTCTTTTATTTTTTAATTAACTATTTTTTAGCTGTTTTTTATTATTCACTTTTAGTGAAATATTTTTTAATTTTCAACGATTTTTATTCATAAAATTAGAACTTTTGAGAACTAAATCATATGTATTTAAATAGGAGATTATTGAAAGAATAAAATATCTGACATGGATTGTATATTAGGTTGGAGGAGGATTATTTTGACAAATAATAATGATAAAACGAGAGTTACACATACTTATAGAAATAAAACTGATAAACGTATTTTAAAGAAAAATCCTTGGAAAGATTATGGTTTACACATCACTGTGCTTGTTTTGGTGATTATTGCGATGGTGATTGGGCCAATGGAAATAACTTTGACAAAAGGAGTTACAGTTTCAATCATGCCATTGCTTTATACTATGGTTCTGGGATTGGCATGTTATTTGATTAAGCAGATTAAATGGATAGGAAAAAAGCAATCTAAAGTTGCTGAGGGGGCAATGATGCTTTTTATAGGCATTTTGATTGCAAAGTTGGCAGTATCCAGTGGCCAGTCAATACATCTGATTTTTGAGATGGGTCCCGCTTTACTTCTTCAGGAATTGGGACATTTGGCTACAATATTCATTGCTCTTCCTGTAGCATTAATTTTAGGATTTAAGAGAGAAGCAATTGGTATGACTAATTCAATTGGTCGTGAACCTGAAGTGGCAATTGTTGTTGATAAATATGGTTTCAATTCACCTGAATCAAGAGGAATATTTGTATTATTCATTGTGGGAACAATTATTGGAACAGTGTTCATAAGCTTTTTTACAAGCATTTGTGTTTCTCTTTTGCCATTGCATCCATATGCATTTGCCATGGCAAGTGGTGTGGGAAGTGCAAGTATGAATGCTGCTTCTCTGGGACCTACTATTGCAGCATTTCCTGCATTAGAAACCAGTATTGAAGCATTTGCCGGATTCAGTAACTTGCTTTCATTTTCAATAAGCTTGTATATTGTGATATTTGTTGCAATACCATTGACTGAGAAGCTTTATGGATTTTTGGAGCCGAAGATTGGCAGAAAAGCCATTGTAAATGATGGGGGCAGTTAAATGGTTGAATTAATCGACGGATCTGAGAACGTTTCTGTACATGGAATATTTAACTGGATTTTGCTTCTGACAATCTTTTCTGTCATTGTGGTGATTGGCAATTATATAGGTTATAAACATCCGATTGCAGATTCTCTAATTGGAATGGCAATATTGTCTTTGATAACTCTTGTTGGAGTTTGGATGGAAAGGGAACTTCCGTTAAATATTTCTTCAATCATATACATTAGTGTCATCGGTATTGCCCTTGCTTTTCCATCAATGCCAACATCAGATGCTATTATTCATTATGTATCTCAAATAGAGCTTTTATCAATAGTTACAGTCTTTTTGGCTTATGTAGGTATTGGGATGGGTAAAAGTTGGGGTGAATTTAAGGCAATGGGTCCTAGGGCAATTATCATTACAGTTTTGGTGATTGCTTCAACATATCTAGGGTCTGCAGTTGTGGCTCATGTTATTTTAACTTTGACTGGTGTTTCAGTCTAATTTTTTTCATATTTTGTGAAATTTTATTACTTTTTTTATCTATTTTTTTTCATATTTTGTGAATTTTTTAAAATTAAATGATATTAATTTATATAATATGTTTTAGGTAATTAATATTATACCAAAAATAAATCTATATTGATTTGGGAGTGGATTTTTATTCCGGATAATGATGGCCAAGTTGAACATATATATCGTGAAAAAACCGATAAGCGAATTTTAAAGAAGAATCCTTGGAGAGATTACAGATTACATGTTACTGTACTTATATTAGTCATTATTGCGGAATTGATAGGCACTATTAAGATTCCAATCACAAAAGATGTTGCTATCACCATCATGCCTTTGATTTATACTATAGTTTTAGGGCTGGTTTTTTATCTTGCAAAGCCAATTACTTGGATTCAAAGAAAACAGGCCCGTATTGCTGAAGGGGCAATGATGCTTTTCATTGGTGTTTTGATTGCAAAACTGGCTGTTTCAAGCGGTCAATCCATACACTTGATTTTTGAGATGGGTCCTGCTTTAATCTTGCAGGAACTGGGGCACCTGGCAACAATTCTTGTACTTCCAATTGCATTGCTTTTAGGATTTAAAAAAGAGGCAGTTGGTATGACCAACTCTATAGGAAGGGAACCTAACGTTGCTGTTGTTGTAGATAAATACGGGTTCAACTCTCCTGAATCAAGAGGAGTATTTGCAATATTCATTATTGGAACTGTAATAGGTACAATATTCATAAGTTTCCTTGTAACATTCTCATTGTCATTCTTGCCACTCCACCCATATGCATTTGCAATGGCTAGTGGTGTGGGAAGTGCAAGTATGAATGCGGCAGCCATTGGGCCAACTCTAGCAGCATTCCCTGGAATGGAGACTCAAATTGAAGCATTTGCAGGATTCAGTAACTTGCTTTCATTCTGTGTTGGAATATATATTGTAATATTCATAGCACTTCCATTGACAGAAAAAATGTACAATTGGTTAGAACCAAAAATTGGAAGGGAATCCATAACTGCCAAAAAGGGGGATGATGAATAATGCCTGATTTGATTGACGGATCTGAAAACGTTTCAGTTCACGGTATTTTCAACTGGATTTTACTGTTGATTATATTTTCCATTATCACCGTTATCGGCAATTATTTGGGATATAAGCATCCGATGACCGACTCTTTGGTAGGAATGGGAATACTGTCATTGATTACTCTTGTCGGTGTATGGCTTGAAAGGGAACTTCCATTGAATGTTTCATCCATTTTGTATATCAGTATAATAGGTATAGTGCTAGCATTTCCAGGAATGCCGACATCAGAATTTGTTCTTTACTATGTATCTCAGATAGAACTTTTATCAATTGTAACTGTCTTTTTGGCATATGTTGGTATAGGAATGGGTAAAAGTTGGGATGAGTTCAAGGCATTGGGTTGGAGAGCAATTGTAATCACAGTATTGGTTATTGCAGCAACATATTATGGTGCAGCTATTGTAGCACACATCGTGCTTGTTTTAACTGGTGTTCCGGCTGTTTAAATCTATTTTTTAAATACTATAAGTTAACTATTTAACCTATTTTTACATATATTATAGATAGATGTGTTATGTTTTTAAAAAATATTTCTAAATTTATTTCAAATTACCGTTATGAAAAAGCAACTGTGGAATCCATCACTACTGTAAAAGCGGCTTTTTTAGATTTTTTTGGAGTTACTTATCGCGGTTCAAGCGAACAGGCTTCAGAAATCGCTTTCAATACAGTTGAAGAAATATTTTCAGGAAACTTAAATTATAATTTAAAAGCTTCAATAATTGGAAAAAATAAAAAAACCGATATAATGAGTGCTGGATTTCTAAATGGTGTATCTGCTCATGTGCTTGAGTTGGATGATGGTCATAGGGGAGCTCAAATCCATTTGGGTGCCGTTATATTTCCAACAGCACTTGCAATATCTGAAAGCTTTGATTTAAGTGGTAAAGATTTTTTAGAAGCCGTGATTGTCGGTTATGAAGTGGGAATCTTGTTGGGTAAAATTGTAAATCCGGACCATAGAAACAACGGTTTTCATACAACAGGCACTATTGGAGCATTTGTTGCAGGAGCTGTAGCTTCAAAATTATTAAAGCTTGATGATGAACAGATTTTAAATGCTTTGGGTTTATGTGGAACTCAATCTGCAGGACTTTTGGAATCCGACCATGGAGGTTCCATGGGCAAATCCTTGCATGTTGGTAAAGCAGTATATAATGGAATATTGTCTGCTTTTCTTGCAAGAAACGGTTTTACTGGAAGTGGAACAATTTTTGAAGGAAATGAAGGATTTTTAAAAACCATGGTTTATCCAAACACCGATTATAAATCTGAAGATTTCTCTTTTGAAAATGCCTTAAAAGAAATAGGTCGAGTAAGGGTCAGGGACATTTACTTTAAAAAATATCCGTTCTGCAGACACATTCATTCATCAATTGACACAGCGTTAAAGCTGAAGGCCAGTATTGGTGATGAATATGATCATATTGAAAATATAGCCGTCAAGACATATGATGTGGCAGCGCAACACAATAATTTCAATCCGAAAAATGTTGAGGAGTTAAAGCAGTCACTGCCTTATGCTGTTGCAATATCTCTGGTGGTTGGAGAAGTCACAGTAGATGGCATTGACCAATTGATTGAATATGGTCTTTTAGATAATTATTCCACCGTCGATACAGTTAACAGTATAAAGAATCTGGTCAATAAAATGATTATTCTTTCAGATGAAAAGTTAAATGATTTGTACCCTGATAAAAGGCCTTCCAATGTTATAATCAAATTAGATAAGGCATTTAGAAACGGTGTATTTCAGAATATCACTCTGCTTCCAAAGGGAGATTTTGAAAATCCATACCAATTAAGCGAATTGATTGATAAATTCAAATCAAACAATCCTCTTTATGATGTAAGAAATCTGACAGTCATAGATTCCATTGAAGAGTATTCAATGAAATATGTTGTTCAAAAATTGAATGAGTAGATAATATGGATAAAACAAAAGAATTTTTAAGTAAAATTGGAATTTCAGAAACTTTTGATGATTTCATATCCGACAAACGCTTTGGGGATGGTGGACAGTATCGTTTTGAGGTTCCAGGAATTCAATCTCCTAAAACAATGAATGCCCTTTTAAAGGAATCTGTTAAAAAGGATATTTTTATTCATAGGGTTACTCAAACAAAGGGAATAATGTTATTGAGTGATGAAGAAATAATAAATATGGTGAATTTGGCCATTGATTATGGCTGTGAACTGTTTTTATCTGTAGGTCCGAGGGCAACATATGATACTTCCGCAACCGTTCATACAAAGGAGGGAAGCAGGATAGGTTATCGTCTTAGGGGTTATGACAATCTGGTTTATGCAATTGAGGATGTCAAAAGGGCATGCAGATTGGGAGTTCGCGGGATTCTGTTGTATGATGAGGGATTGCTTTGGGTGTTAAACAGGATGAGAAAAGAAGGTGAAATTCCTAAAAATACTCATTTTAAATTATCTGCCCATGCAGGCCATTCAAACCCTGCATCTGCAAAATTATTGGAGGAACATGGGCTGAATTCATTAAATCCAGTTCGTGACCTGCAAATTCCGATGATTGCCTCTATCAGAAATGCGGTTGAAATGGCAATTGATTTACATACTGAAAATCCAAAATCCACTGGAGGGTTCATTCGCCATTATGAAGTTCCTAAATTCATTGATGTTGCTGCACCAGTTTATTTAAAGACTGGTGGGTCTGTTGCAGCTAACCATAACTGGGATACAACTGAAAAAGAAGCGATAGCGCGCATAAAACAAGTTGGACTTGTCAAAAGGATGATTGATGAATACTGTCCTGAAGCTATTGTATCTCCATCCGAAAGTGATGATTTATCAATTCCAGAGTGATTTTATGGATATTGTAGAAGAAATTTCCAAAACCATCATTAAAGCATCAACTACATTAACAGATGATAAATTAACGGCTCTTAATCATGCAATTGATATTGAAGATAATGAAAATGCCCGCTGGGCTTTATCACAAATTTTAGAAAACTATAAAGTCGGTGAAAAAACCAGGTTTCCGTTATGTGATGATACGGGTATTCCCCATGTCGTTATTGAAATGGGTTATGAAAGGGAAATTTCAGGAGAATTATTAAATCAGATTCATAACGGTATTGAATTGGGTTTGAACAGTCTTCCTGCAAGGCCAATGGCAGTTAAAGGCGATGAAATTAAAAGAATTGAACAAAGTGAAGGATTATATGAAAAGCCGGGAATGCTTAAACCTGCATCTATTTTAATTGATTGTGCAAATGACGAATCAACATATAAAATGGACATTTCTCCTGAAACTTTGAATTTACATTTCATTCTTGAAGGGGGAGGTCCTGAAATCAGAGCAAAAACATACCGGGTATATCATAAACGTTCATTTTACAATGTTATGGATACTGCATGTGATTGGTTGAAAGAATCATTAAATTTGTTGGGTTGTACGCCGTCAATTCCATCAATAGGCATTGGAAGAACACATTATGAAGCAAATGCGCTGCTTTTAAAGTCTATTGTTTATGGTAATCTGGACAGTCAGAGTGATGTTGAAAATTATGTTGCTCATAATTTAAACGAATCCGGTATTGGTCCGATGGGTTTTGGAGGAAAAACCACGGTTTTGGGCTCATATGTGAATATTGGAAATCAAAGGGCAAGTGGAGTTAGAATCGTTGCTATCCGACCATCATGCTTTGTCGAGCCAAGAGTAGCAACATTAAAATTATAATAGTTATATAATTATATTAACAAAATTTCAAGGTACATAAAAATGCAAGAAAATAATTTCAGAGTTAATCCTCGTTCTTTAAAGACCAAAATTTCTCGAGTGGAAGAGGATAAGATAGTAACTAGAGGATACAATCAAAGAGACCTGATTGAAAAAATCCGTTATAGTGATATGGTTTATTTGATTTTAAAGGGAAGATTGCCTTCTCTTAAGGAAGGAAAAGTGTTTAATCATGTTCTGGTTTCATTTTGTGATCATGGTGTAACACCTCCGAGCACTCAAACCGCTAGATTGATTGCTTCTTCAGGTTCACCTTTAAATTCAGCAGTGGCTGGAGCTTTATTGTCATTTGGACATAAACATGCGGGAGCTATTGAAAAAACCATGCAGTTGTATCAGTCAAGAATCAATTCAATATATCGAACTGAAGATTCCGACATTGACAACAAGCAGATTGCAAGCTTGGCTATTGATATATACAATGAATATATGGGTAGTGATGAAAAGATACCTGGTTTCGGTCATAGGTATCATAATGTTGATCCGAGGGCTGATAAATTAATGGAAATGGTCATTAAGGAAGGTTTTATAGGGCCTCATGTTAAGTTGGCATTGGCTTTAGAAGATTTGATATATCAAAAAAAGAAAATTAGGCTTAATGTTGACGGTGCAAATGCTGCAATCTTGTCAGATTTGGGTTTTACTCCAGATTTGGGACTGGGCGTATTTATCATTGGAAGAATTCCGGGTATTATTGCACATATTCATGAAGAAAACATGGAAGAAGAGGAATTCAGACGTTTTTGTGACCTTGACGATATAGTATATGAAGGAGGAAGATACGATGGAATTTATTGATGTAATTACCGAAAGATACAGTGTCAGAGGATACCTGGACAAAGAAGTTGAAAAAGAAAAATTGGAATATGTTTTAAAGGCAGCTACTATTGCTCCGACTGGTGTTAATGCACAGCCTTTTAAAGTTTTTGTAATTGATACCAAAAAGTATAAAGAGGCATTGTCCAAAATTTACGGTGCAAAATGGTTTGTGGAAGCTCCTTATGTTTTATGTGTGGTTGCATTAATCGACCAAGCATGGACCAGACCATGGGACAAGAAGAATATTGCCGATATAGATGCAACAATCGTAATGGACCACATGATTCTGGCAGCACAGGATGTCGGTCTTGGAACATGTTACATTGGTGCATTCAAGAAACAGGAAGCTCACAGATTCCTAAACTTGGATGAAAATGAGGAAGCGGTATTGTTTACTCCTTTAGGATATCCGAATGCAGAACCTCGTGAAACTCCAAGAAAAGAATTGGAAGAGTTTGTAGTCTACATTGATTAAAATGAATTTATTTATACTTGGTGCTGATAGTTCCAAGGAGATGGAAAAGATTTCCGAAGAGCTATCTCAAAAAAAGTTTAAGATTACACAACAGGAAGAACATTATATACTGATGAGAAAAAGAAGATATGGAAATATATTAATTCAGATTGTCTGTTTAATTTTAGCTTTATCTGTTTCATGGGTTTTTTTAATAATTAATATAGTATATTTCTCTTATTCTTTTTTATGGGCATCTCCAAACGTGTTGATAACAACTGAAAAGGTGTCTGAAGAGGGAGAACCGTTAGAATTCAGTAACATGGATGAGATATTGAACAAGGCGAATGCTATCCTATAATTTCATCTACACTATATTCTTCTATTTTTCTTATTACTAACGGATTTTTAGCGTTAACATATTCGGATTCCTCACCTAATTTTGCATCTATGAAAACTTTATCAGCGCCTGTTTCTGCAAAAAGATTTATGATGTCAGATATGAAATCATCATAGTCCTTTTGAACTTCCTCATCACTGAAACCCAATCTGGGAAGTTCGTCGGTCCAGATATCACTGCCTGGTGAGAACTTTTTATCGGTTATTTTGCCGTCTTTTATTTCACTGTCCATGGTCAGTGAAAAATTTCTATTGAGAATTATCCAAACTGCCCTATCCATGTATATCTTTTAGAGTATAATGATATAAATATCATGAAGTAAAAACTAAAATGTAGTGTTATTATGGCAAATGTTAAAATGTTTAAATTATTAGGTGTAATGTTGGCATTAGTGCTGATACTTTGGGCAATTTCACCATTTTTGAATCACAAGCCAATTACCAATGATGTTATTGCAACTGCAATTATATTAATCTGTATAGCTATTGCATACTTAATAATTTTATATAATCCTAGCTGGACCAAAGCAGTATTTTTCATTGAAGGTATTGTGATTGGTGCAAGTGGTTATATGTTATTGGCATATCCTTACAATATTGGATTAGGTTTTGTTGGTTTAATCATTATAATAATCGCAATACTGGCTTATTTACAGAAATTACCACCTAGTATTTTGAAATGGTTCTATAGATAAATTATTTATCTTTTATTTATTTTTTTCTTTAATATTTTGATATAAATTTTATTTTTTGAATACTTTTTTTTAATTTAATTACAATTTCAGCTATTTTTACCAATATTGAATAGTAAAAGATATATATATTACACAACAAAAATAATTACACCATGGTGATTAATTATGGCAGAGATATCAGACGCAATCGCAATGATAAAAAAAGCTGAATCTGATGCTGAACAACTTATTGTTGATTCAGAGTCACAATCAAAAGATTTGATTGCTGAATCAAAATTAAA
>JAFUIW010000109.1 GCA_017473945.1 Methanobrevibacter sp.
AAAAAAAAACAATGAGTTCATATAACAAAATTTAAAAGACAATTGCTTGTCGCACCAAAAAAAAAGAAAAAAATGTTAGAGAATAGACTCTAACGTTTAACTTTTAGGGTTGTTTTTATGGTGTTTTTGAGGTAGCTAACCTGCATTTTGTATTTTTTGCCTGCTTTTAGTTTTTTGATAATGTTTTTCTTGATGGTTAACTTAGCTATTCCTTTTTTGTTGGTTTTAGCTGTGATTTTTTTACCATTTATTTTAAGAGTTATCTTTTTGTTTTTCAAAGCGGTTTTGCCGTTTTTAAGTGTAGCTTTAACCACAAGTTTTTTAGCAGACTTCTTAACGGTATATTTTTTGGTTTTAAGGTTCTGTTTTACTTTCACGGTTTTTGTTATGGTCTGGCCTTTATAGGTTGATTTTAATTTGTATGTTCCAGGTTTTACTGTTTTTGGTATTTTGAAAGTAATGTAGCCTTTGGAATCTGTTTTAACAGTGTAGGTTTTCTTGTTGAGTTTAACAGTAACTTTCTGGTTTGCACCGACAGCTTTACCATCATCTCCAATTATTTTTGCTTTGAATTTGGATCCGTCAAAGTAATACATTGCAATGTTCTTTTCACCACTGAATCTGTCATAAACAGTTATCACGGTTTTTTTATTGTCTCCATTTGAAGGGTTTGTAACAATAATTGTTTTATCGCCAGTCAGTTTGGTGAATTGAATGGTTATGAATCCTGAACCGTCAGTAGTATAATTGCTGAATTTACCGTTGATTGAAACCGCAACTGGAGTGTTGTTCAGCGGAGTTCCGGCCGGAGTCAAAATCTGTGCTTTATAATCGTAGTTACTGTTATAACCTCTCTCAACATCAGATGAAACAATTGTGCTGTTGATTATGATGTAATTGACAATTGACATGTTGTTGTATGTAGTTGTGATATTATACTTTCCAATGTCTTTTTCTATCTCAAATTTGCAGGTTCCATTTTCATCTGCAGTTGCATTGATGAATTCTCCTTCAAATTCAAAAATGACGCTTTCTCCAGCACCAACATGTGCAACAAATGGTGTGTCATCACCGTAATATTTCACAAGATTGTCGGTTATGTTAATGTCAGTAATGGTATATACTTTCAAAACGGCCACATTCTCATCATCATATAAGTCTTCCCATGTTTTACCGTCAACACTCACTTTGGACTTGTTAAGTTCGAGATTAATTCTGGAAAATGATATAATCGGCACCTTATTTTCAAATATTACTCTGAATGTGTCGCCTTTTTTGATTTGAATATATCTGTCCATTTTGATTGTTTCGTATCCTCCAAAGGAACTTACTCCTTTTTGCGCATAAACTGCAACTCCGTTTACTTCAATTTCAAATGTGTAATTCATGTCGGCTTTATCAAAAATTGTTCCGACAGCTGCAATCAATTCATCTGCATCAGCTGTAAACTCATTGTAATAATATTTTCCGCTTTTATAAGATTCAAGGTCTCCACCAAGGTCCAGCTGATAAATTCTGGTGTATGAATCATTATTAATTATGTAGGCTACACTTATGTCATCTGCAAAAGATGTGTCATAATATGATACGTAGAAATATCCTTCGTCACCCCACTTAGTTCCCCAGCTGTTTTTACAAATCCATGCACCGTCGCCTTCAGGTCTGTTTAGGGGATTGAAGTTACCTGCAGGATAATTGTCGTCCCATCCTACAATAGCAATCATATGATTTGATTTTTCTTTGCCATTGTAATATAATGCACTGTATACTGGATTATAATATTCGTTTTGATTGAAATCTGCTTTATGCTGGGTTGATACGACTCCATATTTGATTAAAGCCTCTTTAATTAAATCGTTATCATCTGCATTTTCTCTTTTAGGAATAATAACTACATTCTGAATATGGATGTTTTCAGGAGTTATATAAAGAGAAGATATTTTACCGAGCTCATCATAACCGTCATATTCATCAGGGAAAATTCCCAGCCAGTTAATCAGATATTGCAGAGCATTTTCGTTTGATCCTCCTTCAACTAATGCTGTTTGTCCATATTTTGAATATTTAAGCATTGAATTTTGAATGTTATTTACTGATAGGGAGTAGGTTACATTCGCATATCTCATAAGTGCGGATTCCAATGCGGCCATATTACCGAATGCCCAACACGCACCCATAAATCCCTGGTTTTTTACAGGTGAAACCCACCCATATTCTCTTAAATCAAATTTTTCTGGAAGTTCATCAAATGAAAGGGTATTGTTCAATATTATAAATGGGTTTGCGGTATTTTCAAAATTATAATTATTGTTTGTGTTGTTGGTTGAATATGTATCTGTAGTGAGGTTGTTTTCTCCACTGAATATAATATTTCCATATACGGTATACATGCTTGTAACATTGGAAGGGTTATTAAAGTAGTTGTTTGTTAATGTTATATTGCTTTCATAACCATAGAGGGTAGTAACGTCATGGCCGAGATTTTTTTCAAATCTGCTGTCTGAAATTCTTATAGTCCCCATGTCGAAATAAGCTGCACCACCATAGGACTGGATATCTTCAACGCTGTTGGATTTGAATAAGGATTCAGAAATTCGTACAGGGGAATAACTGGTATATAGGGCACCGCCTTCATATTCCGCTTTATTGTTTGTGAAATTTGAAGCGGAAATAATTAAGTTTCCGCCCAATTGAAGAACTGCCCTCCAAATCCGGAATAACAGTTATTGAAGGTTGTGGTGGTAATGGTAGTATTCATAGGATTTTTTTTATTCAGATCTCCATCGGCGTCAACAAATATTGCACCGCCATTGTTTTCACTGGTATCATTGTCAAATTCACTATCTGAAATACTTAAACTTGTAATTTGTTTGGCGGCTATTGCCCCCGCTGTTTTATTTGCATGCAAGTTTTTAAATCTTGAGTTGGAAATATCCAATTTTACTTTATCGTTCGCAAATATTGCAGCTGCATATTTTGAGGTAGTATTTAAGAAATCACAGTTATCAATTGTTGCATTTGTCATGTAAAGATAAATATGGCCCTTGAGTATGGCATCAGAATTGCTGATAAATGTTGAATTGGTAAGTTTGACTGTACTGTAATAAGCAGTTATTGAAGCTCCTTGATTTCCAGCATTATCTATGAATTTACAGTTGTTAGCTATTAAAGTGTTATTGTTTATATAAACTGCACCGTAATTACTGTTTGGAGTACAGGTACAGTTTATGATGGTCACATTGTTCAGTGTTAGTTTTGATTTGGAGTTTATAGCCGAACCGAAATTATAATAGCCATTTTTAATAGTTAAATTATTTATCACTACGTTTTTTCCAGTGATAGTTAGTGCCCTTGCCTGATTGTCACAGTCGATTACATGATTGTTCCCGTTAATGATGAAATTGTCTTTTGTAACGTTTATTCCACCAGCATACGTCAAATCGCTTTCGTTATCGAATTTATAGTTGTACTTTAAATCAAAAGTTGAATCCTGAATTTCCATTTGGGTTTGGAAATACATGAATGATTCATCTTCTGAATCCATTTCAGTTAAAACATCACCTGCAGTATTGTCTGTATCATTCAAATCGGCTGCAGAAATTGCAGTGATTGATAACATCAGCACGAGCAGTATGAATGTATGTAAGATATGCTTTTTAAATTTCATATTTTGCCCCATTATTTTATACATTGATTTATATATTACACAGAATATTTAAAATTATTCAAAAAAAAGTCATGCACCGAAACTTAAGTAATTTATGACTATTTGTATCATTAGTTATTGAGTCAATCGATGAAAGAAAAAAAATGTGGAATTTATTCTTCTTTTGGCCCATATAATATTTAAGTTTAAATGCAGGCCCCAAATCCACTGCTAGAAACTTAAGATTTTTTTGAATTTTTTTCTTATTTTCACTATTTTTTTCTTCTAATTTTTTTTTAATTTATTTAATTTTATCTATCTTTATTCTAATACTATTTTAATTATCTTTAATTTAGTTATATCTTATTTTAATTATTCTTAATAGTTAATTTTAAATATTAGTTCATATAAACTATTATTATAGTTATTGAATTGATTATAGTTTGAATTTTGGAAATTTAACATTATAAGTGGGGGAATTTTTAATGATAAATTTTGAAAGATTCATCTTAAATTTTTTTGTGACATTTGATTTATTTGTCTCAAGAAAATACGTTTTTGGTGATAAAGCGTTTACTAGAGTAAGGAAAATGTCTCAAAAGGATTATACTAAGTATGTATTGACTCAATTTTGGCTGTAATGGTTATACTGAGTCAATTAGATTTTTTACGAAAAGTTTGAACAGGAAATTTGAAACAATAACGCCTCAAGCGATTGGAAAACAAAGAATGTTTTTAAAGCCCGAATTGTATAAAGCCCTTACTGATTCATTTATTGATAAATTGTATGGTGAATTTAAAGGTTTTTCTAAATTCAAAGGTTATGTGGTTTGTGCTTGTGATGGGAGTATTTTTAGCTTGCCTATTACTAAAACAACACGTAAAGAGTTTGATGTTCCTGATGATTCGATATTTGAAGTTCATAGAGTTCGATCTAGAGTTTCTTGTATAATGGATGTTAATTCTAAATTCATTTTAACCTCAAAAATTGTTGAACGCAGCGTTGATGAAATTACATTAGCATTAGACCATTTAAAAGAGCTAAATAACATATTTAACATCAGAAAATTCATTACAATTTATGATCGAGGTTATGTTTCACTTGAATTAATGTTAAATACTGAAGAAATGGGCTCAAAATACTTAATTCGATTAAAAAAGAATTCATTCATCAATCAAAGAAAATATATTCGTGGTTACGATGGAATAATCCAAGTAAATTGGATTAATAGCAGATTAAATGGAATTCGTGATGAAAAATTACAGGAAAAAGCAAAAGAAAATAAATTCATAGAAATACGAATTGTCAAAGTTAAATTAAAAACAGGAGAAATAGAATACCTTGCAACAAATTTAACAAAAGAAGAATTCACAACAGAAGAATTAAAAGAATTATACAATCAAAGATGGGAAATAGAAACAGGATTTAAAAAATTAAAAAGTTTAGTCCGAATCGAAGAATTCACAGGAAATCGTAGAATAATCATCGAACAAGATTTCTACGCACACATATTCATTTATAATCTGGCAAATGCCATTAAAAATGATGGACAAAACAAAATAACGAGAAAACCAAGAAATAAAGAAGATCAAATGATTTATCAACCAAATTTTTCAAAAATTGTTGGAAATATCTATTTGTATTTTCCATATTTACTATGCGAAAACACGTCAAAAACGAAAATAACATTAGAATTTTTGATAAATCAAGCATCCAAAGAATTAGTACAAAAAAATGTGAATAAAACACAATGTGATATCCGAAAAGAACCGGATATCACCAACAAATATCCTGGAAATACCAGGAGAAGCCATTAGTACCAATAATGGCTTTAAAAAGAATTTTCAAAATTCAAAAAAATCTTTTCAATAACAGTATATGCAAATAAAAATATAAAAAACTTTCTAAAATAAAAATATAACAATGTTAACAAATTATCAATTTTCGCTTAAGTTTCTAGCAGTGCCCCAAATCAGAAAATTATTTAATTTATCAAAAAGAAAATGTACATTATTGAACATGGAGATGAAAAAATTGAAAAAGATAACAATTCTAATATTAGCAATACTATTTATCATATCCATCGGTACGGTTTCCGCTGCCGGAAATTTCACATCACTTGATGATGACATAGATGATAGTGATGACAGTATTGAACTAACTCAGGATTACATATTTGATAATTCGACAGATGATGACTATTATGATGGAGTTGAAATTGAAAAAGTGAATTTTGCCTTAAACGGTAATGGACATACGATTGATGGGAAAAACCAAGCAAGAATATTTGATATTCACGGACATAACATCACTATTTCAAACCTTAAAATAATAAATGGCAACTCTGATAATGACGGGGGAGCAATAAGGTCTGCTGGAAACATTACGCTAATCAATGTAACCTTTGAAAACAATAAGGCAAATTTTGGCGGTGCAATATCTTCTGATGGAAAGGTTGATATCATCAACTCAACATTCATTGCAAACAGTGCTAATCAGGGAGGAGCATTGAAAACAGCCACTTCTGCAACTATTACCGGATCCACATTTAAAGATTTTACAAATATAACATTTTCCATAATATACTGTGATAAGCAATCCAATGTGTTAATTGAAAACTCATCCTTTATGAATTCACAGGCAAAATATGCTACAGCAATATACAGTGCAGGAAGTTTAGTGGTTAAAAAATCCACTTTCAGAAACCTTCGTGCAAATCAAACCGGAGGTGCAATTGCAGTTAAAGAGGCACTTAATCTTGTAATAGATTCCTCCACATTCGACAACACATTTTCAGTTAAAAATGCCGGAGCAATATTTTTAGATGGTCAAGATGGAGGAACTGCAGTAACAGCAACAATCACCAACAATAAATTCATCGGCACCAGCGGGGATTTTGGAGGAGCAATTCTTGACTTGGGTAAAAACATGCTCATTTCCAACAACAGCTTTGAAAAATGCAGTTCCCTTTACGATGGTGGAGCAATTTTCATATCTCAGTCAAAAAACACAACTCTAATTGGAAATAACTTTACAGACAATAATATGGCTGATGGCGACGGCGCTGCAATATATCTATTTGAAACAAAACCAAAAATAAGTCAAAATTTATTCATAAACAATAAAGACAGTGCAGTTTATATTTATTCATGTGGAAATGTTATTGTAGAGAAATCCACTTTCATAAACAATACTCTAGCTGTTTATGAAATTTTTTCCAACATTACATTAGAAAACTGCACTTTAGTCAATGATAAACTATCCTTAAACAACACAGATTACACAACAATCGTGGCAGAGAATGGTATGCCTATTAAACTCATCAACAATAGCTTAGACACTGCGAATCTTCCAGCCAAATTCGATTTGCGTGACTGGGGATGGGTAACACCTGTTAGAAATCAGGGCGCAATGGGTGCATGCTGGACTTTTGGAACAATGGGCGCTCTTGAATCTGCTTTGTTAAGGGCAACTGGAATTGCATATGACCTTTCCGAAAACAATCTTCAAAACAACATGGTTAAATTTTCAAAGTACGGTAGTCAAAAGATATTCGAAGGAGGAAGTGAAGATGAAGGATTAGTTTATCTTTTATCCTGGCGGGGAGTAATACCTACAGAATATGATACTTATGATGAACTGGGAAAAATTTCACCTGCAATAGCAACAAATGAAAGTTTCCATATCCAAGATGCCAGAATCATATATGCCAGTTTTGAATCCAACAATAAAGATGAGATTAAAAAAGCAATATTGAAATATGGTGCCGTATCTACATCATATGCTCATGATGACGATTGTCTTAATCCAAAAACCTCTGCATACTATAATGAGGAGTCAATAACTCCTGACCATCAAATTATAGTTGTTGGATGGGATGATAAATACCCTGCAAGTAATTTTTTAGAAACACCTCCTGGAAACGGAGCATGGATTATCAAAAATAGTTGGGGTACAGATTTTGGAGATAATGGATACATGTACATCTCATACTACGATGAAAGTATTTTCTTAATGATAAATTCAGTTGCATATATAATAGAAAACACAGAAAATTACACTAAAAATTATCAAACCGACCTTGGAGGAGGATTTTCATTTACTGTGAATGAACAAACAACTCTTAAATATCAAAATAATTATGAATCCATAGGAAATGATTTGATAAGTGGGGTTGGAACATACTTTGCTAGAGAAGACAGCAAATTTACTCTTGAAATATATGTAAACGGACAATTGAAACATCAGGAAAACGGAACCAAACCTTTTGACGGATACCATACAATAAAATTATCAAAAGAAATTCCAATTTCAACAGGAGATAACGTATCTGTAGTGATGATTAAAAATGCTGTGCCTATAATAGGAGAATCCATGCAACATTTCACTAAAAATACTTCCTTTTTGACAAATAATAATAAAACTGAAGATTTGGCTTTAAAAAATCAAACAGCTTCATTAAAAATGTATACCAAAGATTTGCCAAGATATTCACAAAGCAAATTTGTCAACATTACAACTGCCCCGGCAGGTTTCATCAGCGGGGTTTTAGTTAAAAGTACAGGCGGGGCAATTACCAATGCAACAGTTACTTATAAAATCAACGGCACTCAGGCGAACATTACAACCGATAGCGATGGACGTTTCATAATTAACGTAGCATCTGAAGCATTGGTTGAAATCAGCTTTGCCGGTGATGACTACAACTTGCCTGCTAATGTAACAGTCAGCTTCCCAGGCACTGATACTGTAAGGTGTTCAACAGCATTAAATTCCCAAGATGTTAAGTTATATGCATGTGACTTCTCTGCAGGAGAAAGGGGAGGATACTTCACTTTCCAACTTGTTGATGAAAATGATGATCCTATTGCAAACAGAACAGTATTCGTTGGCTATAATGGAGCTACAATAAACAGAACAACAGATGAAAACGGATTTGCATCTGTTCAAGTCAACCTGATAAAGGCTGGCCAGTACACAGTTACAACAGTATTTTTAGGTGATGAAAGCTACAGTGCCTCCATGGCAGTTAACAAAATTGTTATTCAAAAGAAAAAAACTACAATAACTGCAGCTGCTAAAACATTCAAGGCAAAAGCAAAAACCAAAAAATACACAGTAACCATTAAAACAATCAAGGGTTCATCTGCAAACGGAAAAACCTACCTTAAAGCAGGTAAAAAAGTTACCCTGAAAATTAATGGAAAAACCTACACAGCAAAAACAAACGCTAAAGGTAAAGCAACTTTCAAACTTAAATTAACCAAAAAAGGCAAATTCAAAGCTACCATTAAATATGCAGGCGACAACACCTATGCAAAATCAAGCAAATCCATAAAAATTAAAATCAAATAGTGAGATTAATTTCTCACTAACTTTTTTCTTTTAACCTAAAACCATCCAGAAATATACATGGATTAAAATATAATATTTAAAAAAATCACCATGACTAAAAAAATTGCATTTAAGTTTAGGCAAATTGATATTTGTTTATGTAAACCATTGAATTACGAAAGGTTTTTTAATGATTTTGATGGTTACGGTAAGCTGCAGATTACAGATAATATTTACATGGCTGTTAAGAGTAACTCCTTTAAAATCATGTGAGTTACCTGTAAAATAAGAAAGGTTAAAAACTACATAATTTTTGACAATTGAATAGTGATTAAATTAAATTTTGAAGAAATTCTCTTAATTCGGAACATCTCTTTTCATTGTAACCCATAATGTATCAAACATTACATTATCATAATTATGAGCATGTACATTCCTCATACTCTTAATATCTGCCCAAGGAATTTCAGAATGTTCATTTATAAATTCGTCAGACAATCTACTCACAAATTCACCAATTTGAATAATTACTAAAGCACATGCATCTTGATAATGTTCATTTTCAAGGAACAATACCCTATCATCACAAAAATAATCAATATGACTATCAATTTTATCGCAGTAATGAATAATCCTTAAAATGGTCTTTTCATCTTTATCGTTCATAAATTAAAACCTCTTCATTTTGAATCCTACTTAAAAATTCCCTATCTGAACATCCTGTTGTAATTATATCAACATGACATCCGAATTCTTCCTCCAATCTGCGAATAATAGCACAATATTGAATCATTCCAATTAATCCACCAGTATCCATTATAAAATCCAAATCACTATTTTCATTAGCTTCCCCACGAGCATATGAACCAAATATACTTAATTTAGCGATACCATATTCGCTAACAATTGGAATAGCTATATGTTTAATCTCCTCAATAGTATAAATCATAATGAATCACCATCATGTAATAGTACTATAAATATTATATATTTTATATTTTTTGAAAGTGCAACGGTGAAAAAACATAAAAAGAGAGATAATTAATATTCATGGCATGTTAAGAGTAACCCACCTTCTGTTTAATAGCATTCGTCTTAGCGAGCTACCTTGCCTCATACAGATTGTCATCGGCATCTTTGCTCTTGCATCCTATGGAATGGCCGTTTCACCGATTCTTTTAATGTCCTCAATTAAATATCATCGTCTACCATTAAAAGCCGTGTCGTTTCTGCTCCAGAGTCATGCTTCTCAGCATACGTCTTTCAACGCCATAGTTCTGTACTGATGGGCGGAGTTTCCTTAGTTTTAAAAAAAACCAGCAGCTATCTTTAACTTGCCATGAAAAATATTAATTAAAAGTAGCAGGGCCTAGATTTGAACTAGGGATCTCAGGGTTATGAGCCCTGCGGGATCACCAGACTACCCCACCCTGCTATATAACAAAAATAGTATACAACTATTATTAATTATTGTTTAGATAATATATAAACCTTTCTATAAAATAAGAAAAAATCAAAGAAAATAAATTATTTATTTTCTAATGATTCGATTCTTTTATCCAAATCTCCAAGTCTGTCTTCAGTAACCTTTTGGAATTCCTCAGATGATTTTTTAAATTCTTTGAAACTTTTATCCAATTCATCCACACTAGCAGTAGTTTCACTGAATTTAGTTTCAAGCTCTTTTAAATCATTTGTAGTAGCTAAAGACCAATCTTTAATTAACTGATCACTTTTTGCATCAAAGAAAGCATCAAGTTTATTGGAAAATGCATCATTGCTAAGTGAAGACATGTCAATGTCGCTTAACTTGATTTTGATTCTTTTGCTCATTGATTCGGAATCATCTTTTTTAGAATCTTCTTCTTTGGTTAAATCATAATCAGTTTTATCTCCTGATTTACCTAAAATTTCATTCATATGAGCATCAGCACTGGTTGGCACATAACTACGTAACTTATTCATAGTAGTCGGACTATTCAATAAATAATAATAAACTAAAATCACAATTGCGACAATTAAAATAATTACTGCAACTGCTTCCATAGCATCCATATTACCACCTATTTATTCATTTTTTTGAGTTTTTTCTCTTTTGCCTCAATTTCTTTAAGCATTTTTTCTAATTTTCTTTGTTCAGTTTCAGCTTCGAGTCTAGCTAATCTTTCGTTAATTTCAGAGTGTAAGTAACCGACGTTGCTTCTCACTTCAGTAGTAGATTGCCTGATAGCTGAAAGACTGTCCTGTTGCTCTTGTGGTAATGGAATTGGATTATCCATTAATCTTTTAGATTCAATGTCTTTTTCCACCATGGACATTTTTTTAAGTTCAATTTCTTTTTCAAGCATTAAAATTGAATTTTTAGATTGTGCAACTTTTCTCCATTGGAAAACAACAATAATTAATACAATCGCAACAATGACCAAAATGATTAATAAAAACATTTGGTCAGGTATTGTAGGAATATCCATATAATAACCTCCAACTTTATATAAAATTGTTTAACAATAAAATATTATATAAACTTTATCAATTATATAATTAATTATTTAACCAAGAAGGTAAAAATTTATGATGGAATCTTATATACAAGCCGGAAAATTGGCTTCTAAAATTCGTAGCGAAGCTTCCAAAATGATTACAGACGGAGCTTTGGTTTTAGATTTAGTAAATTATGTAGAAAGTGAAATTTTAAAAAATGGTGCTGAAATTGCATTTCCATGCAACGTGTCAATCAATGAGATAGCAGCGCATTACACATCACCTGCAGGAGATGAAACAAAATTTAAAGCGGGAGACATGGTGAAATTAGATTTAGGTGCAATGATTGATGGATATATTGCAGATACTGCAATAACAGTTACTGCTAGTGGAAATATTGATGAAAACTACACACAAGATGAAATTAATTTACATGAAGAAATAATTGAAGCATCAGCTGCAGGTCTTGAAGCGGCAATTGCAACAGCAAGAGCAGGAATCGAAGTGTCAAAAATAGGAGCTGCAGTTAACGAAGCAATATCCGAATATGGATTAAATCCAATTTTTAACCTAACAGGACATAGTTTAGAACAAAACAACTTACATGCAGGAATATCCATTCCAAATTATGACAATAACGATAACTACATTTTAGAAGAAGGCCAAGCAATAGCTATCGAGCCTTTTGCAACCAACGGAGAAGGCATCGTCAATGATGCTCCAGGACACTATATTTTCTCATATAGGGCAAATAAACCATTCAGAATGAAAAGTACTCAAAGAGTATTAAAACATATCCAGCACAAACACAAATATGTTCCATTTTCTGGAAGATGGATTACAGATGAGTTTGGTGAAAGAAAAGGCGCAATCGCATTAAAACAATTATCTGATGCAATGGCAATATATCCTTATGCACCGCTTCGTGAGAAAAAAGATTGCTTTGTGAGTCAAAAAGAGCATACTGTAATTATTGAAAAAGAAGGTTGTACTGTTACAACTATTTAAAAAAAGAAAAGGAGTTTAACTCCTTATCTAAACATAATATCTAACTAATTGGGCTGTTGCTTTTGCAGCACCATATGATGCAACAACATTGAATTTACCTGCTTTTGAAGGGGTTTTCAATGTGAATGTTGCAATTCCTTTTTTATCTGTTTTTGCACTATAACTTTTCTTATCAAATTTGACTTTAACATATTTATTTTTTAAGATTTTTCCTTTATTATTAAGTAATTTTACTTTATATTTGAATGTCTTTGAAAGTTTTTTAGCGCCAAATTGAGTTAAAGGAATCAATGTTGGTTTAACAATGACCTTATTTGCTACAAAGAAATTTTTGTAAGTAGCAGAAATCAAATAAGCTCCAGGCTGAAAATTGAGTTTCAATTTTGCAAATCCATTCTTATCTGTTTTGATTGTAGTTTTCTTATTGTTGATTGTGAAAGTGACTTTCTGATTAGCTTTTACTGGTTTTCCATCATCTCCAAAAACACGTAGAGTATAGTATTTGCCACTATTAAAGTAAATATTATAATCCTTACCTCCAGTTAAAACATCAAACACTTTAACATCAACTATTTTAATATCTGGATTTACAACATTCATTAAATAAAGTTGATGATCGCCATTTTGAACAGGCAATAGGAATAATGCCTCACCTTTAGAGTCAGTGGTTGTATTAACGCCATATCTTATGCCATCCACTCCACAATATACAATTGTATCTTTTAAAGGATTTCCTTTATCATCTAAAAATGTTGCTGAATATTCAATTCCTCCATTATACCTTTTTGTAACTTTACCCGGTTGGATAGCAGATGAATTTATATCAGAACTGCCAGAATAATCAGCAGAAACAACATCATCATTGGTGCTTTTTAAAGTATCCTGAACGTCAGAAATTTCAAATGAACCATCATTTAAAGACAAATCTGTAGAATTTACATCCGCAGCAAAACTAGAACTAATAGAAATTAAAAACAATAATGTCAAAAGACACAAAAATAATCTGTTAAATTTAATATTTTCTCCCCCATGTAATATATAGTATGCTATTTAGGTTGAAAATATATAAAGTTTATTGAAAAAAATGAGTGTCGGATAAGTCGGAGTGATTACTCACTCCTCCTCTCCTCAGAACGGCTCGTGTCAGTTTCCCGACAAGCCGCTCAAGCATATTGTTTACCTAAAGCAAATACCATCAAATTCTAACCATATAAACATCTAAAAGCAG
>JAFUIW010000110.1 GCA_017473945.1 Methanobrevibacter sp.
ATATGAAATACGTAATTTTTATTCCAGACGGATCTAGTGATTACCCTGTTGATGAATTAGATGGAAAAACTCCTTTGATGGTTGCAAATACACCAAATATTGATAAATTAGCTAAAAAAGGATATGGTGGATTTACAAACAATGTTCCTGAACAGTACACTCCAGGTTCTGACGTTGCTAACATGAGTATCTTTGGTTTCAATCCTGCAGATTACTATACTGGCCGTGGACCTCTTGAAGCTGGCAGTGAAGGAATTCCAACAAAACCTGAAGATGTGATATTCAGATGCAACACCATTTTCAGTGAAAATGATGCAATGGATGACTTCAATGCAGGTCACATTTCCACACAAGAGGCTGATGAGCTAATGAAAGGATTGAATGAATACTTCAATGAAAAATATCCTGATTTCAAGGGAAAATTCTATACTGGCGTAAGCTACAGACACTTATTCATTTACTCCTGTGACAGTGTGGAGGATGCCGAAATCCTATCAGGCATCAAGACAATGCCTCCTCATGACATTGTTGGAGAAAAACTTGTAGATAACCTGTTTGGTGAATGTGAACTGGCTCAGGAAATCCAGCAGATAATGTTTGAGTCAAGAGAATACCTCAAAGATGCTGAAGTAAACCAGAAAAGGGAAATCCCTGCAAATATGGTATGGTTATGGGGACAAGGTGTAACCCCTACACTTCCTAACTTTGAAGAAACATACGGCATAACCGCTTCTGTAATTACAGGTGTGGACCTATTGAAAGGTATTGGAAACTTTGCCGGAATGAATATTGTCGATGTTCCTGGAGCTACAGGATACTTTGACACTGACTATGTGGCAAAAGGCCAATATGGAATCGATGCCTTAAAAGAAACTGATTTATTATTGATTCATATTGAGGCTCCTGATGAGGCAGGACATGCACAAAATACTGCTGAAAAGGTCAAAGCAATTGAAAGAATAGATGAATTTATTGTAGGTCCAATTATTGAAAGTCTGGAGGGTGAACCTTACAGGGGAGCAATCCTGCCTGACCATCCAACTCCGATAAGCGTTGGAACTCACACTAGAGATGATGTGCCTATCATCATATTTGATTCAGAGCGTGATGGTGATGAATGCGAATCATTTGATGAGGAAGGTGTTAAAAAAGGTTCTCTTGAATTCAGGAAAGGACATTTCCTAGTTCAAAGATTGATAGATGGAGATTTTTAAATGAAAGTATTGTTGGTTAACGGAAGTCCAAATAAGAACGGTTGTACTTATACTGCACTTACATATGTTGAAGAAACATTAAACGAAGCTGGTATCGAAACAGAAATATTCTGGATTAAGACAAAGCCTATCATTGGCTGTACTGCATGTTACAAATGTGCAGAAAAAGGACAGTGCACATTTGACAATGATGTTGTAAATGAATTCGTTAAAAAAGCTTATGATGCTGACGGATTCATATTTGGCTCACCTGTCTATTATGCAGGTGCAACTGGAGCGATAACATCATTTTTGGACAGGGTATTTTTTTCAAACTCACAGGGAACAGGCCTTGAAGCATTCAAGCACAAGCCTGCATCTGTAATATGTTCTGCAAGACGTGGCGGAACAACTGCGACTTATGATCAGTTAAATAAGTATTTGGGAATCTCTCAAATGCCGATTATCTCTTCATTCTACTGGAACATGGTTCATGGAAACACTCCTGAAGAAGTCAAACAGGACTTGGAAGGACCTGCAACCATGAGACAGCTTGGGAGAAACATGGCATTCTTTTTAAAATGCATTGAAGCTGGTAAAAAAGAGGGATTGGTCCCGGAAGAGGAACCTAAAATTGCTTTTAACTTTATACGATAACTTATGAATGTTTTCAAAACTCCTGAAGGATATTTATATTCAAATAAAGCATTATTCTACCTGTTCATTCCTCTTTTAGTAGAATATGCTTTAGAATTCTTTGTTGGCTTAGCCGATTCAATAATGGTTGCATCACTTGGCGAAGCGGCAATTTCAGGTGTTTCTTTAGTTGACTTTTTGATGCAACTGCTTATTTTTTCTTTTTCAGCCCTTGCAACGGGTGGTGCCGTTGTAGCAGGACAATACCTTGGTGACAATCAGGTTGATAAGGCTCAAAACGCTTCAACACAGCTTGTATGGTTTTCAACAATATCCTCTGCAGTGTTGATGATTCTGGTTCTTATTTTAAGACAGTTTTTAATTGGAATTCTATTTGGTCAGATTGAAGCTGACGTATGGCATAATGCCGAAATGTATCTGTATATAGTTGCACTTTCAATTCCATTCATAGCAATATATAATGCAGGTGCGGCAATTTTCAGAACAACCAACGATGCATCACTGCCAATGAAAATAATGTTGCTTTGTGATGTGTTAAATGTTATAGGCAATGCATTTTGCATCTATTATCTCGGTTGGGATGTAAGGGGTGTAGCTATTCCAACTGTAATATCAAGGGTTGCGGCAGCTCTTTTGATTTTATACTTTGCAATGGATGAAGATTACA
>JAFUIW010000111.1 GCA_017473945.1 Methanobrevibacter sp.
GATGCCTCAATAGCAATGGCGTATATGCATCTTGCCAGTGATGCAATGGGTCTTGGAAGCTGCTGGGTTCAGATGAGAACACGTGAGGATGTAAACGGCGAGAATTTGGAAACTGTACTTCAAAAAAAGTTTGATATTCCAAATCACATGAAACCTCTTGCAATCCTTGCTTTGGGAAACATTGAAAATCATCCAAAAAATATCAAGCCAAGGGATGTCGATTGGCAAAAGGTTCACAATGAAAAATATTAATTGATTCAAACATCCAACAGCTGTTTTTTAAAACCTTCTTTGGCTTTAATTGCGGTTTCTTTTTTATAAAGGTCACTGTTATTGTCTAGTGTGAACTCAACTAGGTCATATATCAATTTATTCAATGATTTTCCTTTTTCGGTTAAAAAGTATTCATCATCAATTTTTTTAATTAATTTCTGTTCTTCCATGAATCTCAAACTTCTGGACAATGCCTTGTTTGACAGCTCAGGCCTTCCTTCCTGAAATTCAGAAAATCTTGTTTTTCCAAAGAACATGTCGCAGATGATTTGCAGAACCCATTTTCTGTTGATTAAATCAAGTGATAATTCTACAGGGCAGTGTGTCATTTCAAAATCAAAATATGTCATATGTTTTAAACATTTCTTTTTTGATTTATATAATTTTTAGGTGTCACAGCCGTCAATTTAACTTTTTATATTAATTTTTTTAAACAATTAAACATGATATTGAAAGATAACCTTCCAAAAATTGCTCTGGGCGCTTGGGCTTGGGGTAACGATGGAACATTTGGAAACGACCATAAAAGTGAAGATTTAAAACCAATATATGACAAGGCAATGGAACTGGGACTAAACCTTTGGGATACTGCTTATGTTTATGGAATGGGTAAATCTGAAGAGGTTTTGGGTGAATTCTTAAGGACTTCTGAGCGTGAAGACTTTGTAATCTCAACCAAGTTCACACCTCAGCTTGCTGAAATGTTCGAGCCAAACGAGGTCACTGCAATGTATGAAAACAGTGCAAAGATATTGGGTGTGGATGAAATTGACATTTTCTGGATTCACAATCCTGTCGGAGCACCTGACTGGACCAAAAAACTGGTTGAAACCGCAAAGGAACATGACATCAAAATGATTGGTGTTTCAAACCATAACTTGGCTGAAATCAAGGAAGCTAATGAAATCCTAAAAGAGGCAGGACTTAAACTTGGCGCTGTTCAAAACCACTACAGTTTATTAAACCGTTCATCTGAAGATTCAGGAATCCTTGAATACTGTAGGGAAAATGACATAATATTTTTCTCATACATGGTATTGGAGCAAGGAGCATTGTCCGGTAAATATGATACCAAAAATCCTTTCCCTGAAGGATCAGACAGGGCCAATGCATATGGTGGAAGTTTAGCAGAAATTGAAGAGCTGAACAAAGCAATTGCAGAAATTGCTGAAGCACACGATGCTAAAATTGCACAATTACCGATTGCATGGGCAATAGCTAAAGGAACACTTCCAATCATCGGTGCAACAAAAGTCCATCATGTGGAAGATGCCGCTGAAGCAGTAAACATAAAATTAAGTGGTGACGAGATAAAAACAATGGAAGAACTTGCCGATAAGGCAAATGTCAATACAATAAGAATATGGGAAAAAGAAATGAAATAATTTCTTTTTCTATTTTTTTTAAATACAGAATTAAGCTGCTGTAATTTCAATTGTGAAGGTCATTGATTCAATGGTTTCACTTTGTCCGGATTTAATGGAATGGATTGGTGATCCAAGCACAATTAGGTTGTTGTTGACTTCTCTGATTTTGTTGTCAGCCACTTCCTGCATGTGGGTTCCTTCATAGGTAAATCCTGAATCGGAGTCGCCTTCCAAGTCGTATGATATTACTTCGCCGCTGTTTTTGTTGGTTGCTTTTATATTTAAAATCATAATTTTCACCTCAAGTTTTGGTATACCTAAATTTGTTGGTCAACATTTTTAAATGATGCGGTTTAAATTTAAATTATGGAAATTCCATTATATTTTTACTTAGCATATAAAGATTTGGACAGATTATCGCCTGGCAGTGATGATACTACATTAAAAGCAATTGATAAAATTGACATTGATGATAATAAAATGTTGAACATATTGGATATCGGTTGCGGCGTTGGTACATCAACAATACTCCTTGCAAACCACTTTGAAAATGCAGAAGTCGAAGCTATTGACTTATTTAAGCATTACTTGGATGCTTTGGATGAAAAGATTTCCAAAAACGGTTTGGAATCAAGAGTATTTACATACAAAATGGACATGAATGACCTTGATTTTGCAAATGAGGATTTTAACATTGTTTTTGCTGAAGCATCTTGTGAAATAATCGGATTTAAAAGGACACTTAAAGAATGGAAGAGATTGCTGAAACCTGATGGTTATTTGATTATATCAGATGTGTCATGGATTCAAAAACCATCTTCAAAAAGTGTCAAATTCTGGAAAAACATCTATGATGAAGTGGATTCGATAGAAAGCAAAATCGGACAAATCAAAAATGAGGGTTATGAGTTCATTGACTATGTTATTGTCCCAAAAGAGGATTGGAACAGTTACTATAACAAATTGGAAAAGAATTTAAATAAATTAGGCAGTGATAAGTCCGCAAAAGATTTTGTCGGACAGATTAAAAAAGAAATAAATCATTTCAGACAAAACAGTGATGATTACAGCTATGTATTTTATATAATAAAAAAAGTTTAATTTGATTATAATAGTAATTGATTAGTTATTTTGCGATTACAATATTGCATTGACTTTGTAAAATTGTTCTGAGCCTATATGGAAGATTTTATATGTAATAAAGTTAATATTATTTGTATAGTTTAATTTCATTCATTTACAGTTGTGTAATGTTTGAAATAATTTTTATTAATCATTTTTTAGGTAATTTTATGAGTTTGATTTTAACTAAAAAATATGATTTTGTTTCATCAAAACAGGAAATAATTGAGTTCATTAATGAAAATGAGAAAACTTTAGAAATACTCGATGTATTGGAAGAGCAATTAAATTATCATTTTCCTGATAGTAAATTATCATTAGAAGTTTGTGATGGATTATCATGGTCCAGTGAATCTAAACTGCTGGTTAATGTTAATGTATCTGAAGAAATGTTTTTCAATGGAATGTTAAATCATTTTAATGAAATCTATGATTATATTTCCCCTTTAATCGAAGACATGCTGTGTCCTGTTGTGTTATTTCCAAATCTTTCAAATGAGAAATATGATAAGTTTGGTAGATTCAGTGCAATAAACTTAATTGCAAGAACAGCTTATTTCAATAATGATTTTGATGAAAATTTTCAAAGGGAAATGGTATTGAGGGAAATTCCTAAAGAGCAACAGGTCAAAGAGATAATTGAATATTGTAATTCCCATAAACATCCCAATATCTCAGATATGGTTTTTGAGTTGCAATTAGATCTTTTTGATGTTGACCGTATTATTGATGAATTGGAAGAAGATGGATTTAACTTAAACGTAACATATTGAGGGGATTATATGGCTACTTATTTAAAAAAGGAGATAAGTTAAAAGGTGAAAAAATATACTGTGAAGCTCGAAAAGTTCATCCTCTTAAACCGGCACCAAAAACTGGAAGACATAAAATTCAAAGATTAATGCTTAGAAATAATGCAGAATGTGTGATTGAAAAGGAAACTAAACATAAATCAAATGAAGGTTAGAAAAATGAAATATGTAAAACTTGGAAACTCAAATTTAAAGGTAAGCCGTGTCTGTATGGGTTGTATGGGATTTGGAGATCCAAAAAACGGAATGCACACATGGACATTGCCTGAAAAAGAATCATTGGAAATTATAAAAAACGGATTGGACAATGGAATTAACTTTTTTGATACAGCAATAGGTTATCAGAACGGAACTTCAGAGCAATACGTGGGTCGTGCAGTACGTGAATATGCCTCAAGGGAAGATGTTGTTGTTGCAACAAAGTTTTTGCCACGTAGTGAAGAAGAAATTAAAAACAATGTCTCAGGCCAGGAACATATCCATAGTTTCGTTAACAAAAGCCTTGATAATTTAGGCTTGGATTACATTGACTTGTACATATATCATATGTGGGATTATAATACTCCATTGTATGATATTTTGGAAGGATTAAATGAAGTGATAGATGAGGGTAAAGTCAAATTCATAGGAATTTCTAACTGTTTTGCATGGCAGCTTGCAAAGGCAAATGCACTGGCTGAAATGCAGGGCTTTAAAAAATTCGTATCAATCCAAGGCCATTACAATCTGATTTTTAGAGAAGAGGAACGTGAAATGATTCCACTGTGCAGAGCAGACAACATTGCAACAACTCCTTACAGTTCACTCGCTTCAGGAAGGCTTTCAAGACTTCCTGGTGAAGAGTCAAAAAGGCTTAAAGAAGACTTTTATGCTCAATTAAAGTATCAGAATAGTGAAAATCAGGATTTAGAAATCATTAAAAGAGTTCATGAACTTTCCCAAAAATATGATGTTTCAATGACTGAAGTGTCCCTTGCATGGCTTTTAACAAAGGTAACTTCCCCTATTGTAGGTGCAACCAAATTGCATCATGTTGAGGGTGCAGTAAATGCTGTTGATTTAAAACTCACTGGCGATGATATTAACTATTTGGAAGAGCCATATGTTGCTCATGACTTGGTTGGAGTAATGGCTGACAATAAGGCTACCGCAAGTGATGATGACAAGGTATGGCAGAAACACACAAAAAACAATATTTAGAATTATAACTAATTTAATGTGGTTAAATCAATATTGGAGTTTGTATAACTATTTATTTTATATATAATGGTTTGTAGATTAGTAAATGTAGGTTTTGACCACTTAAATAAAAATATGTAAAACGTTAATAAGAGTAAAATTGAAAAAAGATACACGATTTTTAATTAAAATGGCTATTGAATTAATTAGAATTATATTAATTTTTCTTAAGTGATTTGATGTAAGCCGAACATGACTGTTGAATGCAAAGGAATAAGTTTTGTATTTTTTCTTTAGTGGGGTCCTACCTACATTTAAAAAATATTAAATAAGATAAAATTAATAGTTAATTTAGAGATTGTATCTCAAAATTTTGTATCTTTTGAGATTTAAACTCTATTAACGTTTAATAATTGAGTTAAAATCTTTAGATTTTAACTTAATTTAGTAAAATTACTCTTTTTTACCAAAAATTAGCTCATCGATTATTTCCATATCCAAATTCTCTTCAACAATTTCGGCTAATCTGTTTAGGGAATAATCTTTTTGGGTTTCGTAAGGATCTTCACCATATCTTGCTTCAAGACCTTTTTTTACTCTCAGGTAGTTTAAAAATTCCCTTCTGAAGTTGCAGTTGTGGAAAATTCCATGGAAGTATGTTGCAAAAGCATTGCCGTTGCTTGCTCCATCGATTTTACCGTCATCATTATTTCCCTGTCCTTTTTTAATGTTCAATAATGGGGATGATGAAATTAATTCAGTTGTTCCTTCATGGATTTCATAACCTGTGACTTCTTCACCTGCAATGTCTTTGAATATTTCACCTGCAATGCCGTTTAAATCTTCAGGAATTGTTGCAGTTGATTGGGTAACTATTTTTTCTGCTCTTGAAAAGCTTGATTCAATATCCAAAAGTCCAAGACCTTCTAAAGTACCGTGTTTGGATTCACGTTTATCTTCGTCGTATATGATATTTCCAAGAATCTGCAAACCTCCGCAGATTCCAACAATCGGAATTTCTTTTGCTTTTTCAATTATCTTATCGGCTAGTCCGCTTTCACGAAGAGCAAACATGTCTTCTGTTGAGTTACGTGTTCCAGGAATCAGAATTGCATCAACATCACCAATCTCATCATTTACTCCAATCATCTTAAGTGCAACATCATCTTCGTATTCAAAAGGATCGATATCTGTGAAATTGGCTATTTTAGGCAGGCGAATCACGCCAATTGTTATGTCCTTGTCTTCTGCAAACACATGAGTAGTTAAAGATGCTGAATCCTCTTCAGGAAGTTTCAAGGTTTCATCATATGGTAAAACTCCCAGTACCGGTTCGCCGGTTATCTCTTCAATCCTGTCAAGGCCAGGTTTCAGGATATCAAGGTTTCCTCTGAATTTATTTATCACAGTAGCTTTCAGTCTTGACCTGTCATAATCATCCAGAAGCACATATGTTCCGGCAATTGCTGCAAATACTCCTCCCATTTCGATATCTGCAATTAAAATAACATTGGCATCTGCCATATGGGCTATTTCCATATTTGCGATGTCCTGTTTTCTCATGTTGATTTCAGCCGGAGAACCTGCACCTTCAATGATTATAATATCATAATCTTTTGATAAGATGTCAAAACTTTCTCTGATTGCATTGAGCGCTGTATCATGGTATTTGTGCTGGTAATCATAGAAATTCATGTCACCAATGGATTTTCCCTGTATGATTACATTTGATGTGAAATCTCCCTTTGGTTTTAGCAAAACAGGGTTCATGTGTATGCTGGGTTCAATCATAGCCGCTTCAGCCTGTAGCATTTGCGCTATTCCAATTTCTCCGTCTTCCTTTGTAGTATATGAGTTTAAAGACATGTTTTGGGATTTGAAAGGAGCTACCTTATATCCTCTGTTTTTATATATTCTGCATAATGCAGCTACAAGCATACTTTTTCCGGCGTTTGATGAGGTTCCTTGAACCATGATACATTTTGTCATGGTTGAATATATCTTGTTAATGTTATAAATAATTTAAAAATGAGTTAAAATTAATCTTATTTGAGGAGTCGCATAACGTTGTCTGGGGTTTTACTATTCAATAGTAATACTGACTGTGTGAAAAATTATGCACTCCCACAAACTCGATTAACAAAATATAATTATCGCTAATTAATTTTGTAATTCTTATTATATAGTATATAGTATTTAAATTTTCTTAAAAATTTATTAAAATTATTTTTTTTAATATATTATTTGTTAATAAATTTATTTTATTATATTATTTCGTAATTTTAATTTTCTTAAAAATTGATAATCATTATTATTATGTTCGAAGAGTAATTTTTAATCTATTTTTTTTTAACAGTATATTATGTTAATCTTAAGAGTGTGTGTAAGTAATTTTTTTGGGGATTGTACTTTTTTGTATATCAATCTAAAGCAATTCTTTTAGTTACTTTTATTTACTAAAATAGAAAGCTTTTTATATGTTCAAATATTAAATAATA
>JAFUIW010000112.1 GCA_017473945.1 Methanobrevibacter sp.
CAACAACAGGTTCAACAGAAACCTCTTCAACAGGCTCTTCAGGAACTTCCTCAACAACAGGTTCAACAGAAACCTCTTCAACAGGCTCTTCAGGAACTTCTTCTGCAACCTCTTCAAGAACAGGTTCAACAGGAGTTTTTTCCACAACAGGTTCTGCAGGAACTTCTTCAACAGTTTCTACAGGATTTGCTTTCCTATTTCTAATTTTGTCTAAGTCTAGTTTTACTTTTTGCCCATACATGGCATTGATTGGTTTATCATTTGACATTAAAATCACCAAAATAGCAATAATAATCTAAATTCAACTACTTAATACACAATAATAAAAATTATATTTGACAACATATTTAACTATTTTTAAATATGGAAATTTTTCACTTGAAAATATTAAAATATCATGAAAATCTAACTATATTATACTGAATTAATTTTGTAACTTGTGGCGATACCATGGATTATTTTGATAGATTGGAAAAAGAAACCCATCACCTATATGAGATAGCTAATGAGGCAAGATCCAAGGGATTTGATGTTGAAACAGAAACAGAAGTGCCTCTTGCAAAGGATTTAGCTGAAAGAGTGGAAGGGCTTGTTGGCCCTGAAGGTGTGGCAAAACGTATTAAGGAATTAGAACAGGATATGGACAGGGAATCTGTTGCATTTGAAATTGCAGCTGAGATTGCATCCGAAAAATTCGAACTTGTCGGTGAAAAGGCGGAATGGAATCAGGAACAGAGATGTGACCAGGGTCTCAGAACCGCTCTCGCTATACTGACCGAAGGAGTAGTGGCAGCACCTCTTGAAGGAATTTCCGATGTTAAAATCAAGGATAACTTTGATGGAACAAAATATATTGGAGTTTACTTTGCAGGCCCTATTAGAAGTGCTGGAGGTACAGCAGCAGCATTGGCCGTTCTTTTAGGAGACAAAATCAGACGTGCGATAGGCATTGATGAATTCAAGCCAATCGAAGATGAAATCGAAAGATATGTGGAAGAAGTTGAGCTATACGAATCAGAAGTTACAAATTTACAATACTCACCAACACCAGAAGAAGTGAGATTTGCCGCAAACCACATCCCAGTGGAGGTGTCAGGAGAACAGACTGACCAGGTTGAAGTGTCTCACAGAGATTTGGAACGTGTAGAGACAAACAACATTCGTGGTGGAGCTTTGCTTGCGATGGTTGAAGGAGTAATCCAGAAATCCAAAAAGATTCACAAGATTTCCAAAAAGCTTGGCCTTGACTGGGAATGGCTTACCGAATATTCAAAACCTAAAAAAGAGGAATCAACAGGAGATGACGGTGGAGACTCAGATATTGTGAGTGAGCCTAAATACATTCAGGATATCATCGGAGGAAGGCCTATTTTAGGATATCCTTCAGAAAAAGGAGCTTTCAGATTAAGATATGGAAGGTCAAGGAACACCGGCCTTGCAACAATGGGAGTTCACCCTGCAACAATGGCATTGCTTGAATTTCTGGCTGTCGGAACACAGCTTAAAATCGAATACCCTGGAAAGGGTAACTGTGTCGTTCCTGTCGATTCAATCGAAGGACCTACTGTCAAGCTTAAAAACGGTGATGTGCTAATACTCAACAGTGTTAAGAAGGCACGTGAAGTCAAAAAGGATGTTGTAGAAATTTTATTTTTAGGAGACATGCTCGTTGCATTCGGAGAGTTTTTAAGAAACAACCAGCCACTATATCCATCAGGATGGGTTGAGGAATGGTGGATTCAGCTGTTGACCCGCAGTGAGAACTTCGATGAGGACACCAATGAATTGGATTTGCACGGCCTTGAATATGATTACTTGCCTGCAGTTGAAGCTCTTAAATTATCTAAAGAGTATGATATTCCACTGCATCCAAAATACACTTACTGCTACAATGACGTCACCATTGATGATTTGAACAGCCTTATTGATTTGATAATGAAATGTAAAAGTACATATAAACCTAATGAAGGAATAACATTGGATTTATCATATCCTAAAAGAGTTCTTGAAGTAATCGGTGTTCCGCATACTGTAAGAGACGGCAAAATCATCATAGACAAGGATCACTCTTATGCACTTTTAACAACATTAACAAAAAAATTACCTGAAAAGGATTCCACAATCGAAGCAGTGAATGAGGTTTCACCGGTTGAAATCAAAAATAAGGCCCCTGCATACATCGGAACCCGTGTAGGCAGGCCTGAAAAATCCAAGGAAAGACTTATGAGGCCAGCACCTCATGGACTGTTTCCAATCGGAAATTACGGCGGCTCAAGAAGGCTGATTGCAACTGCCGCTAAAAAGGGAAGCATCAAGGTGGAATTGGCAAGACGTAAATGTACCAATCCTGAATGTGGAGTCAGCTCAAACAATTCACTTTGCCCTAAATGCGGAAGCCCAACCGAAATCATGCCTCCAAGAAACGGAAGCATCCCTCTTGCCGCAATGCTTAAGAAGGCGTCTGATAACGTTAAAGTCAGAAGAGTTGATGAGGTAAAAGGTGTTGTCGGTATGATTTCAGAAGCAAAACTTGCAGAACCTCTTGAAAAAGGAATACTCAGAGCCAAAAACGAGGTATTTACATTTAAGGACGGAACCATAAGACACGATTCAACTGACCTTCCCCTTACACATTTCGTTCCAAAGGAAATTGGAGTTACAGTTGAAAAGCTCAAGGAGATGGGTTATGAAAAGGACTGTTATGGAAACCCGATTGAAAATGAAGACCAAATCATTGAACTTAGGGTTCAGGACATTGTAATTTCTGACAATTGTGGAGAATATCTTTTAAGAACCGCGCAGTTCATTGATGATGAGCTTACAAGGTTTTATGGAATGGAACCGTTTTACAATGTTAAAGAGAAAAGTGACCTGATTGGCCATTTGGTGGCTGGACTTGCACCGCACACTTCAGCTGGAGTGCTTGGAAGAATTGTCGGATTTACAAAGGCATTGGGCTGTTATGCTCACCCGTATTTCCACTCAGCCAAACGTAGAAACTGTGACAGTGACGAGGATGCAGTAATGCTTCTTCTGGATGCAATCATTAACTTTTCAAAATCATACTTACCGAACACTAGAGGAGGAAGTATGGACGCTCCTTTAGTTTTATCCACTAGAATCGACCCTGAAGAGATAGACGACGAATCCCACAACCTGGACATATTCGAAAGATTCCCTGTTGAATTCTATGAAGAGACATACACTCCACATAAGCCTGCAGATGTTTTGGAATACATTGACAACGTGGAAATGCATTTGGGAACACCACAACAATATGAAGGACTTATGTTTTCCCACCACACCACAAATATTCATGCAGGACCGACAATTTGTCTTTACAAGACCTTGCCGTCAATGAGAGAAAAGGTGGAAGCGCAGATTGCACTTGCTGAAAATATCCGGGCTGTTGACCAGCGCGGAGTTGTGGAAAAAGTTCTATCATCCCATTTCCTTCCGGACATTATGGGAAACTCCAGAGCATTTTCCAAACAGAAGGTAAGGTGTACCAAATGCGGATCAAAATACAGGAGAATGCCTCTTACAGGAAAATGTCAAAAATGCGGAGGAAACCTGATTCTTTCGGTTTCAAAAGGATCAGTTACAAAGTATCTTGAAATTTCACAAGAGTTGATTGACAGATACCCTATTTCCCCATACCTGAGACAGCGTCTGGAGATTCAGGAGTTCGGTATCAAGTCTCTTTTCGAAAGTGACAAGTCCAAGCAAAGTTCACTTGACGTGTTCTTCTAGAGCATTACTCATCAAATGCTCTAGCACTTTTGTTATTATATATTAGTTATATAGTAAATTTCAGAGTAGTATAATATTGTTCGTGATAAGACGAACATTTTATATATCTTGAAAGCCTAAGTATTAACTATATGTTCGTATACTATAGAACTTATTTGTTCGTATCTAATCGAACAATATATATACAAGTCCAAACAGATAGTTAATACAGATGAGAGAGCACTCTCTCGTAAATTTCATTTTTATAAAAACGTAGGAAAAATGGTGTGAAAAAAATGGAAAAAATATCAGAATTAGGAAATAATTTAAATGAATCCGTTAAAATTAATGTAGAGAAAAATAACGGAATTAAAGAAAGATTCAGTTACGAAAAACTATTAAAATCATTAGTAATGGTTGAAACTCCATTCTTTGAATCCGATAAAATTATCGCAACTGTAGTATCTCAACTATACGACGGAATCAAAACCAAAGAAATCAAAAAAATCGTACACGAATGTCTAGAAGACATCGACCCGGAAATCGCAAACAAATACTTAGCAAGCACCCAATTAAAAGTACGTACTTCCAGAGATACTATTGAAGCATTTGACTTATCAAAAATCGCTAACACCTTAATTGAAGAAACCGGCGCTAGCCAAGAAACCGCTTTTGAAATCGCTACTGAAACCTGGAAAGAACTCAAAAAATTAAACGTTGAATACCTGACCGCTCCAATGATCAGGGAAATGGTCAACACCAAATTGATTGAATACGGCCTAGAAGACTTAAGAAGCCGTTACACCCGTTTAGGTATCCCAGTATACAACATTACCTCACTTATTGAAAACGGTAACAGGGACAACGCAAACATGATTCACAACCCTGAAAGTATTCACAAGCATGTAGCGGACGAAGCATTAAAACAATACGCACTCTTAAAAATGTTACCAGCACACTTAGCTGACGCACACATGTCCGGTGACATTCACATTCACGATTTAGAATTCTTCGCAGGAAGGCCAATGAACTGTATGCAACATGACATAAGAACTTTCATCAAATACGGACTTAAAGTGGACGGTACCGGTGACCACACCTCCATTGCAGGTGCACCAAACCACATGGAAACTTTAATGAACCACACCGGTGAAATCATGCTTGCAGCACAACAAAACATGTCCGGAGGACAAGGAATGTCCTTATGGAACGTATTTGTTGCACCATTCGCAAGAGGCAGAACCTACGATGAAATCAAACAAGCTGTGCAAATGCTTGTCTACAACCTGAACATGGCATATGCAGCAAGAGGATCCCAAGTACCATTCACAAGTATGGCATTAGAATTCGGTGTTCCTGACTTCTTAAAAGAAGAAACTGCATACGGACCAAAAGGACAAGTTGTAGGAACTTACGCTGATTATGAAGAAGAAACAAGATTAATCCAAAGAGCATTCACTGAAACCTTGCTTGCAGGAGACAATGAAGGTAAACCTCACTTATTCCCAAATACAATCTACACATTAAGACCTGAAACAATGACCAGTGAATACGAAGACGACATCAGATTAGTTCACGAATTATCCGCAAAATACGGTTCATCCTACTTCGTAAACATGTTCCCAGAATACAGAAACCAAATGGCAAACTACATGGGATGCAGAACCTGTTTACAAGATACCTGGACCGGTGACTGGGACCAAGACTGTTTAAGAACAGGTAACCTCGCATATGTAACCTTAAACTTCCCAAGAATCGGATACCAATCCAAAGATGAAAACCAAGTATTCGAATACTTAGACGAATACATGGACCTTGCAGTTGAAACTTTAATGCTTAGAAGAGAACAAGGATTAAAATGTTTAAACGATTTCCACATTTTACCATTCTTAAAACAACAAGTAGCTGAAGATTCATACTACAGAATCCAAAATTCAACCTTATCCTTTGGTTTTGTTGGACTTAACGAAATGTTATTATCCTTATTCGGAGAAGGAATCGAAAACCCTGATGCTAATAAATTTGGTGTAAAATGTCTCGAATACGTAAACCAAAGAGCTAAAAAATTACAAGAAGAAACTGGACTTAGATGGTCTGTTTTACAAACTCCTGCTGAATCTACTGCTTACAGATTTGCAACTCTTGATAAAAAACAATTCGGAGACCAAGCAATCGTACAAGGTGACGGAAACGCTAACTACTACACCAACTCCTCACACGTACCAGTAGACACAGGATTATCCTTAATTGAAAAAATCAAAATTGAAGAGCAATATCACAGTTTAACTCCTGGTGGTCACATCTTCCATGCATTCATGGGAGAATCATACTCCGATCCAGATTCATTAATGAGTTTAACCAACAAAATTGCTAGGAAATCCGATATCGGATTCTGGGCTTACAGCTCAGCATTAAGTTTCTGTCTTAAATGTAAGACTTTAATGAAAGGGCTAAACGGTACATGCCCTACCTGCGGTGAAAGAGAAGATGTAGAATGGTATGACAGAATTACCGGATACGTACAACAAGTTGGACGTGCAAAATCTGCATCCGGAGGTTGGAACCCAGGTAAACGTCAAGAATTAATTGACAGAAGAAGATTCGAAGATAACTAAAACAGTTATCTTCTTCACACCATTTTTTAAACACCTAAAACCATCCAATACCTTTCATAACCTAATAATCATGACCATATTAATAAAAAAAACTCAAATTATAATACGTATCATTATTCATAACCATCTATTTATAACATAATTACTAAATTTAAGAATATAACAGTTAATGTTATAAAAAATAGGTGATTATATGAAAAAGATACTGATTGTTTTAGTTGCATTAATTGCAATTGGAGTTTCCATTAGTGCTGTTAGCGCTGAAGGATTTAGTTTTTCATTCGGAAGCGAATCAAATTCCGATGGGGGAGATATTTCAATAGATAACAATAAACTTAAAATGCAAGGTGTAGAGTTCAAAATCCCTGAAGGATTTAAAGAAAATGAATCTGCAAGAATGTTAGCTAACGACACCAATGCATTTGGGGAAGATTGTAAAGAATCCGCTACTACATTCTACAACAACGACACAACTATAATCGTTAAAATATTCTTCGCTAAAGATGGTAAATTTGAAAATGTGACAGGTGAAAACCCATTAAATCTCGCAGGTCATGATGGATTCATCACTGAAAAAGATGGCCGTGCAATTTTCGATTATGATGCTGATGGCAAAATAGTTGAAATCGATGCTCCAGATCAAGATACCATCAAATCAATTTTAGGATAAAACTTTTGTTTTATTCTTTTCTTTTTTTAGTGCGACAAGCAATTGTCTTTTAAATTTTGTTATATGAACTCATTGTTTTTTTTTTGAGAGTTTTATGTCAGTACAACTATGAGTATGTTGTTAATCCTGTTATGAGGGTTATTCTCGCTCGAAACTGCGTCACTGGCGACGGTGGGGTGGGTTGCATGAGAGTTTAAAGCTCAATTCTCAATCATAGCATCCGTTGATTGGAAGAGCAA
>JAFUIW010000113.1 GCA_017473945.1 Methanobrevibacter sp.
CACAAGCCTTCGGATTTAGATCTGAAATTTAGAGATGAAAGATTAAATTCTTTCATCCAACTTTTTTAACTCATTTTAAAAACAATTCATATTATCATTGAATATAGAAACATTGATGCTTTAAATTTAATTGAACCACCTCAACTTATTGAAGTTGAGGATTCCTAGAATTTTTAATCCACCAATAAATAGCCAAAATGAAAAAAATAATAAAATATAGTAATTTAACAAACTAATTTTATAGTTTTTATATACTTTTCATGTTCAGATTACCTGTGGAATAAATTGCTCTACAGTTGTTTTATACAAGGAATCTCCCGATGTAACATCTAAAAATAATTCTATAGAATTATCAATTAATTCTTCAACTGTATCAATTGTTTTCTTCTTTAGATGTAATTTAGAATAATCCCATGCTCCCTCTACAGGATTTAACTCTGGTGAATACTCAGGTAGAAATAACAAATAAATATTCAATAATTCTGCAACTTCAAATATGAAATCAGATCTATGGGTGGGAACATTATCCAATATAAAAACTATTCGTTTCTCAAATTTTAAATTTTCAACCAATAAATCATTATTTAATAAATGAAGTATGTGGCCTAACTTTATTTCTTCTTGTTTCTTAGGATTTACTGTTGATTCTCTTTTACAATGTTTACCTAACTTTCTAGATAATGTTGCCTCATCATCATGTTTATTATTTTCTAAAGATCTCAACAACCGTGCCACAAAATTCTCATTAGAAGGACTATTTGCACTAATAATCTCACGTATTTCTTTTTTTGACAAAATCAGATTATCTAAGATATTATTTAATAAGTTAACAGTTTTATAATCTTCAGTGAATTCTATTCTAAGTTTTACTAAAACTTCAGCAAATGATTCTTTTTTTAAAGTACCCATTGGATATATTACTGATTTCCCGTTTATATTTAAAGCTCCAAATAAGTTTATTTTTAATTCTTCCTTTGTAATTGTTTTTACATTCTTTTGGCCTTGTTTATAAAGCTGTTTTCCGGTTTGAATCTTGAGTATGTGTGATGTTTCATCCACAAAGAAAATAATATCATTTTCTGTTATATTTGCTTTCTCAATGTTTTTTTAAAGATTTCTTCTTTGTTTTCAGGAGCTTCCTTAAATGTAGGTCTTGGTTTACCATAATTAAAGCCCAAATCTCTAACTATTTGACAAACATAAGTCAAACTAAAATGAATATCCATATCTTCAGCCATCATATTTTGCACATCTGTCATGCTCAAGTTTTCTCCATCCAATATTCTTTGCTCTAATTCATTTTTAATTTCATCTGTTAAAATTGAGGGTCTTCCTCCACCAAAATTAGGTTTCAAACCCTCTAATCCATATTTTTCACAATTTTTAGCCCAACTATGGACTGTTGGAAAAGACACTTCAAGTGTATCAGCAATATCAGAGAGTTTATTTCCTTTGGAAAACAATTTCATAGCAATTAAACGTTCATGATATCTTCCATTACCCTTAGATCTTTTAATTTCTTCTTTTAACTCATCTTCATCCATAACATTAAAAATGTTAATTTTACTTTTTCCTGCCATGAATAATATATTTGTAATTCATCTATTAAAAAAGTTTGTTAAATTACTATAATATACTTAATTTAATAATATTCTTTTATATATCCTTTCAAATAGAACATAACTTGTATTAAAACTAAACTAACTATATTTAGGAATACCATGAAAGAAGAAGAACCTCATAATATTAATACAGATTATTCCGAAATTATTCAAAATAATTTTGTAATACAGTCTTATGTAAACGGAATGTCTAGATTTTTAATTTTAGGGATTGTTAAATCAAAAGAACCCATTCATGGTTATGGAATATTAAAGGAATTGGACAAATTCTTTACAACATTAATCCAAGAAAAATCATTGAAAAAATCAAATCCCAGTAAAATATATCCAGTATTAAACAAAATGGAAGAATTACAACTGATTAAAAGCCATTTTGAAATGAAAGGCAACAGAAAAGTTAAATTCTATAAAATCACAAGCGAAGGAAAATACGTCCTAGACTACCTTTACACCCGATTCGACCACATCCATGGAAACAAACAGTGGACAGAACTGTTTAGAGATATGGACAAATCATGAATATTCTAATTTTGATAATATTTTTTTATATTTTATTTTTAACATAAATATGGATTGTAACATACTTATAGTAAATTAACTAAAAATTTACCAAAATTGTTGCATATGCTGTGAATATCACATTATTTCACAGAAAAGTGATAAAAATGAAATATAATAAACTTTTTTTAGTTGGTTTATTGTTAATGATCATTTTCATGATAGGTGCTGCAAGTGCAGCTGAAGATGACTTAAACAATAACCTGACTGCAGATACGAACATTGACGACACAATAAGCGAGTCAATCGATGAAATTAATGAAGACGAACAAACAAACGAGGAGATTTTAGGTTCCGATAAAACTGACCAGATTCTTTCCGAAAAACAAGACTCCGGCATGTATCTAAGACATGATGCCGAATACAGAGTCGACAGTTTAGAAAGCGATGAAGGCTACTGGGTAACCGTCAAGTTTCCTCAAAAAGTGAGCGGCAATCTATCCTGTTTTATTGACGGCAAACACATAAGTGATAAGAAAATTACCGCAAAAACACACTATTTTAAAATCATCTTATTCGATGAAGGCCTTTTAAGTTATGGAGAGCATGAAGTTGAAATAAAATATACCGGTGACGACAACTACAAAAGCACCAGCATCAAAGAGAAATTCAACGTTTCATACATCTTTGATGTTTCAATAGACAATGAAAAAAATTATGAAGCAACAATTGATGTCAGCTTGCCGTATGCTGCAAACGGATATGTGGCATATACTGTTAACGGAAAAAAATATTCTGCAAAAGTCACTCACGGTTCAGCAACCATAATAACCGATTTGGAATTAGGGAACAACACAATTGTCATTTCATATGAAGACAAAAACTATCCTTTAAAAACATTCACAGAAAATGTATTTGTTGAATCAAGAATTGTAGGTCCGACCGGAACAATCAAATATGGTGAAACTGAACCTGTCATCATGCTGAAACTGCCTGCTGACGCCAAAGGAAACTTACACATCTACACATATGACTATGATGATATGGACAGTGATGAAAGCGTACCTATTACAATCAAAAAAGTACCTTTAATCAACGGTGAAGCAAAATACACCATCGAAGACATCCATTTAGGGGAAAATCAGGTTTTTGCAGAATATGATGGAACCGATTATGAGCTGGATTATGAAATGATTTGGTTTGAAGTTGCTGCAAATCTGGTTTACCAAAACAAAATGTGGGCTAACTCTACAAATAAGATACTTGTGGACATGCCTGATGGAGATGAAGCAGACATCAGCATACATCTAAGCTATTACGATTATGAAAACGAGGAAGACGTATACACATCCATTTACGAAGGTACACATAAAGGAAAATTATATATCACCCTTCCTAATCTAACTGCCAACCAGTATACTCTTGAAAGTGAAATCAATGAAATAGAAAGCACAAATTATTTCATGATAATGGAAACAAGCCCTGACAGTACTTTAAATGCTAAAATAAAATATGAACAAGATTATATTTCAAATGGTATCGAGTTTGAAGTAAAGCCCCTGGAAAATGGAGATGGAACTGTACTTCTCTACATTGATGGCAAACTTAATGATGAAAAGCCTGTTTCAGATTTTGATTATACCATGGGTGATTTAAACTCAATAACTCCCGGCATCCATGAAGTTGAGTTGAAATTCGTCAACGACACATACTATAAATCAACTTCAATCAAAGGCAAAATATCTTTAAGTTATTTAATAGTTCCAAATGGCGAGAATATATTGTTTGGAGCGTATGTAGCAGATGACGCAACAGGATATATCAGTTTACTTATTGACGGTGAAACTTATGACACCAAATTTATTAATGGCGACTTCAAATACATGAATTTGGATAACTTATCCTACGAAAAACATAATTATAGCATTAGTTACTCAGGTGATGACAAATATTCGTCCGACCAGAAAAGCGGCACTTTTGAAAATACTTATCTCTTAGATATATGGTTAGATGAAGGAGAGTTCATTTATGGAGAACAATATATCACTATTGAAATTCCGAAAGATGGAACAGGATGCGCTACAGTAAGCATTGATGGTAAAAACCCTCAAGTATTCAAACAATTCTTTGACGCGCCAAAAGCTGAAGGATTAATAAGAGAAATTGTTTTATCCGATTTGAAAGTGGGCACTCATAAAATAACCCTTTCATATTCCGATGACAAATATCCGTTAAAAACCATCGAACGTGAATTTAAAATCCTTGCCGAATATAAAATAATGCCAGCTAATTCCGTAGAATATAAAAAAGACAACGACATTTCATTAATATTGCCTTCAAATGCTACCGGAAATTTAGTGGTTGATATTAACGGTGAGAAAAAAAGCATTAAGCTGGTCAACGGTAAAGCAAAATATTCATTGAAGAATTTAACTCCAGGATATTATGACATTACAGCATACTATGATGGAAATGACTATAAAGTCGAACCTGTTAATATGAATGACTTTGATGAAGGATTTTTAGTATGGCCTAGCATAGAGGTTGATAATTACGGCACACTCAATATGGGCGAAGAAAATACTGTAAGCATTGAGATTCAAAAAGAAGCAAAAGGCAAAATGAATGTGAAAATTGAAAAAGAAAATGAAGATTATGATTACGAGATAGTAAAAACATCTTCCATTAATTTGATTGACGGTAAAGGATCAATTTCATTATCAGACCTGAAAGCGGGAGAATATCATGTTACATTTGAATACGATGGAAGTGATTTGATAATCCCTACATATGAGTCATGGGTTACCATAATCATCCCAAATAACATCACAGTAGATTATCCTGAAAAAATGTATTCAAATGAAAATCCTAAAATGATTTTCAAATCACCGACTGACACCAGCGGAAAATTAACAGTGACAATCAATGGAAAAAGCACCGAATACAGTCTTTCAAATGGAACCATAATCATTCCATTAACCAATTTAGACGCAGGCACATCTAGTGAAATAATCCTTAAATATGTTGGGGATAAAACCGGAAGCAATACATTTATAGAAGATGTATATATCGAGAAAGCGAATCCGCATTTAAACATTACAGAGACCTCCGATACCACTTTCGACATTAATCTTGAAAAAGATGCAACAGGCAAAATACTTTTATCAGTATCCGATAAAACTTATGAAGAACTCATCTCCAATGGACATGCTGCAGTTACAATTCCAAAATTAGCCCCAGGCAACTATAAAGTTACTGTTGCATATTCAGGAGACAGTAACTACACCACATTCAATGCATACACCACACTAAATATTGAAGACAACTCAAAGATAATTGCATCCAATTTGGCAATGATGTACAATGATGGGTCAAAATATTCAGTAACTGTATACGGTGCAGATGGGAAACTTGCTTCTGGAGTTGAGGTAACATTTAAAGTGGACGGTAAAAAAATTGGATCTGCAAAAACAAACAGCAAAGGTGTTGCAAGTCTAAAAATAACACAGGTACCAAAAACCTATAAGATTTCAGCTACCGCTTTAGGAAAAACCGTAACCAAAAAATTAACTGTAAAACAGATTTTAACTCTTAAAAAAGTTACCGTTAAAAAATCAGCTAAAAAATTAGTTTTAACTGCAACACTTAAAAAGGTAAAAGGAAAATTCCTCAAATCCAAAAAGATTACCTTCAAGTTCAACGGCAAAACTTTCAAAGCAAAAACCGATAAAAAAGGTGTTGCAAAAGTAACAATTAAGTCCAATGTATTGAAAAAACTTAAAGTTGGTAAAAAAGTAACTTACTCTGCAACCTACATTAAAGATACAGTTAAAAAAAGCGTTAAAGTCAAAAAATAAATTTTTTAAGGAGTTTTAATACTCCTATTTTTTAATTTTTTATACCCAAAACCAATCATCTGCCATCTGATGCTAGCTCAACAACCTAATGATTAAAAATTGGGATTCAAAAAACTTGTTGTGAAAAATAGCTATGAATTTGAAATCAACCAGTCCATGAAGTCAACTTCGCCAACAGGATAAGTTTTCTCGCCTGAAATTACACAAGAAAGCTCATCAACAATCTCATCAACTGTCAGGTAACTTACATTTATCTCAGAAATATTTTCACTATAAATATCATACGCTTCAACTGTGCAGACTCCCATCGCTTCAGCTTCAAGGTTTTCACGAATTTTAGCTTCAGAATAATCACGCCCTTCAAGTCGGAAGCGCAGAATCTCAGGCCTTACCCTTAAAACAATTACATTATCGGCACCATCGCACAAATGAGCCAGATGGCCTTCAAAAATAAGAAGCTCATCGCTAGCGCCTATAATCTCAGATACCTTTTCGCTCAATTTAGGAATATCAATGACCTTATATCCTTTCTCATCATCAACTCCCAAAACAAAATCGTTTTCCAAAGCCAAATCGTTAATCTTAACAAGTTTACAGCCTAGCCTAGAAGATAACTTTTCACTGACAGTGGTTTTTCCAGTGCATGGAGTGCCTGTTATAAAAATAGCTTTGCTCATAAAAATCAAAAAAAGAATTATTTTTTCAAAATAACTCTTAAAACATCTTCATCTTCAAGTACATGGTCGGGACCTACCTTTTGGCCCGGAAACTTGACTGAGGTTCCCCAGATTTTTGCATGACGGAAGTTTTTAACGAATTCCCTGTGGAGCTTTCCACATGCATCAATTACAGTGGAACCTTTCTTAATAACCAGAGGATCTTCCATGTCCGCTTTTCTTCCCTGCGGTTTTAGATAGACACGAACCAAATCTAGATTGTCAAAGATGATGTCTTTTAACTCATCGATGTTGGTGTTCTTGTCAGCGGAAATTGGAATGAATTCCGGAATGTATTTTTTAAGCTCTTCGATGTATGCCTCATCTACAAGGTCCACCTTATTTAATAGAACCAACATAGGAACATATGATTTATTTCTGTCGAGAACATCAATAAATTGATCCATTGTCACATCGTCCCTGAAAAGAACATCCGCATTAATATATCCGTACTCATTTAAGATAGACCTTATTGTCTTTTCATCCATATGGGTTAACTTGCAGGTTGATGATACCTTTACACCACCTAGCTTTTTCCTTTTGACAGTGACATCCGGAGGCTGTTCGTTTGGCCTGATTCCAATGGCCCTCAATTCCTTAAGGATAACATTGATGTGCTGAGGATTGAAAGTGTCCAAAACAATTAAAATTAAGTCTGCAGTTCTTGCAACGGATAAAATCTCCTTACCTCTTCCTTTACCGCTACTTGCACCGGTGATAATTCCAGGAATATCAAAAACCTGAATTTTAGCATTCTTGTGTTCCATTACACCAGGAACTATATCCAATGTAGTGAACTGATAAGCTCCAACCTTACTTTCAGCATTCGTAATATTATTCAACAGAGTAGATTTACCGACAGACGGAAAACCTACAAGCACAACGGTAGCGTCACCGGATTTCTTTACATGAAAACCCTGGCCTTTTGATCCTCCACTGCTACGTTGCAGAGATTCCTCTTTTAACTTTGATAGTTTTGCCTTAAGTTTACCTATATGGTGTGAAGTAGCTTTATTATATGGAGTCTTTTGAATTTCCTCTTCAATATCTTTAATCTTCTCTTCTATACCCATAAAATCGCCACAATAATCATTAATAAAAGTATATATTATAACTTAATTTATGTTTTTAATATCATATAAAGATTATCAATAATATTTTGGTGTTTTTAAAGTGGAAATAATAATGTTTTTTGAGCTATGTGTAAAAAAGGAAGCTATAAAACACATATTAAAGCCAATTGTCATTTAAATTGTCAGTTTATCAAATTAGAAAATTTTGGATGAAATCCAACTAGGCCTCCAATTCGACATCATAGATTGTTTTACATTAACAAGTTAATGGCCAACAATATGTAGTAACTTGCTAGGAATAAATAAGAGATAGCAAGCACCATATTTTCAACAGCAAAAATGTCCATTCCTCCAATTTAATTGGAGTGTTTTTAATTGAATGCTCTTTCCACTTCATAAAAACACCATTAATATGTATTATTGTATTAGTGTTTTAGAATTGAATATTTTGTTTCAAAACTATTTATATTTTATTATTTTTAAAAATAAAGATTGTTATCAAAGTATAAAATTGTTTTTAGAATAGAATATTGGTTTAATTTGGAAATAAGTAATGGATGAAACTTTTATATACTTTGATGTTCATAATATCATATAACATCTTAGGATGTTTTGGCAGGCTCAATGTCGACCAATTAATATGTATGTTGAATGAGGATGTGTCAAAATTTGTTTAACAAATTTATCCTTATTCAATTTTTGATTGTACCTTAGATACTTTTTTATTTTATAAATAAAAATAGTGTTAGAGAACAATATCTCTAACGTTTAACATTTAAAGTTGTTTTGATGGTGTTTTTGAGGTATGTAACTTTCATTTTGTATTTTTTACCTGCTTTAAGCTTTTTGATAACATTTCTTAATGGTAAATTTAGCTATTCCCTTTTTGTTGGTTTTAGCTGTGAATTTCTTGCCATTAAGGTTGAGAGTTACCTTTTTGTTTTTCCCTACGATTTTGCCGTTTTTGAGTGTTGCTTTAACTGTCAGTTTTTTAGCAGACTTTTTAACAGCGTATTTGCTGGTTTTAAGGTTCTGTTTTACTTTAACTGTTTTTGTTATAGTCTGACCTTTATAGGTTGCTTTTATTTTGTAAGTTCCCGGTTTTACTGTTTTTGGTATTATCAAAGTAACATAACCGTTAGCACTTGTTTAACCTTGTAAGTTTTCTTGTTGAGTTTAATAGTAACTGTTTGGCCTTTACCAACATATTTGCCATCGTCACCAACAATTCTAGCTTTAAACTTGGATCCGTCAAAGTAATACATTGCAACATTGCCTGCACCGCTAAATCTTGACTTAACCGCAATTTTAGTCTGTTTATTGTCGGCATTTGAAGGGTTTGTAACAATAATTATCTGGTCTTTAGTCAGTTTAGTGAATTTAATGGTTATGAATCCTGAACTGTCAGTCGTATAATTGCTGAATTTGCCGTTGATGGAAACTGCAACTTCAGTATTGTTCAATGGAGTTCCGGTCGGACTTAAAACCTGTGCTTTATAATCGTAGTTGCTGTTATACCCTCTAGTAACATTTGATGAAATAATTGTGCTGTTTATTACAATGTAATTGACAATTGAAATGTTGTTGTATGTTGTTGTGACATTATATTTTCCATCATATTTGTCAATCGGAAGTTTGCAGGTCCCATTTTCATCTGCAGTCACATTGTAGAATTCACCGTCAAATTCAAAAATGACTCCTTCTCCCGCACCGACATGTGCGGTGAATGCTGCATCACCACCGTAATATTTCACAAGATTGTCGGTTATGTTAACATCAGCAATGGTATAGGCTTTCAAAATAGCCACTTCCTCATCATCATATAAATCAGTCCATGTTTTACCGTCAACACTCACTTTGGACTTGTTAGGTTCTAGATTGATTCTGGAAAATAGTATAACTGGCACTTTATTTTTAAATATTACTCTGAATGTGTCTCCTTTTTTGATTTGAACATATCTATCCATTTTGATTGTTTCGTATCCTCCAAATGAACTTACTCCTTCCTGTGCATAAACTGCAACTCCATTTACTTCAATTTCAAATGTATAATTCATGCCGGCTTTATCAAAGAGTGTTCCGACAGCTGCAATCAGTTCGTCTGCATCAGAGATAAACTCATTGTAGTAATATTTTCCGTTTTTATTGGATGCAATGTCCCCTCCAATATCAGCTGGTAAATTCTGGCGTATGAATCATTATTGATTATGTACGCTACACTTGTAGTGTCTGCAAAAGATTTATCATAATATGATACATAGAAATATCCTCCATCACCCCAATTGGTTCCCCAACTGTTTTTAACTATCCATGCACCGTCACCTTCGGGCCTGTTTAGGGGATTGAAATTGCCTGCAGGATAATTGTCGTCCCATCCCACAACAGCGACCGCATGGTTTGAAGTGTCTTTGCCATTGTAATATAATGCATTGGTAACAGGATTATAATATCTGCTTTCATTGAAATTTGCATTATGATTGACTGCTACGACCCCATATTTGATTAAAACCTCCTTAATTAAATCGTTATCCTCCACATTTATTCTTTTAGGAATAAGAACCGCATTCTGAATATGGATGTTTTCAGGAGTTATATAAAGGGAAGATATTTTACCGAGCTCATCATAACCGTCATATACATCAGGGAAAATTCCCAGTCAGTTAATAAGATATTGCATTACATGATCAAGATGTCCCCCTTCAACGTATGAAGTGGATCCGTCTTTTGAATATTTAATCATTGAATTTTGTGCGTTATTTACAGATAGGGAGTATGTTACGTTTGCATACCTCATAAGTGCGGATTCCAATGCAGCCATATTACCGAATGCCCAGCATGCACCCATGAATCCCTGGTTTTTTACAGGAGAAACCCATCCATATTCCCTTAAATCGAATTTTACAGGAAGTTCATCAAATGAAAGAGTATTGTTCAATATTATAAATGGGTTTGCAGTATTTTCAAAATTATAGTTATTGTCTGTGTTGTTGGTTGAACATGTATCTGTGGTGAAGTTGTTTCCCCTGCTGATTATACCCTTATATGTGGTATAAATGCTTGTAACATTGGAAGGGTTATTGAAGTAGTTGTTTATTAATGTTATATTGCTTTCATAACCATAGATAGTACTAACGTCATTACCGATATTTTTTCAAATCTGCTGTCGGAAATTCTTACAGAACCCATATCGAAATAGGCTGCACCACCATAGGATATGTCATCTGCAACACTGTTGGATTTGAATAATGATTCCTGAATTTGTGCAGAGACATGACTGGTATATAAGCCTCCGCCTTCATATTTCGCCTTATTGTTTGTAAAATTTGAAGCTGAAATAATTAATTTTCCACCCAATTGAAGAATGGCCCCTCCAAATCCTGAATAACAGTTATTGAATGTAGTGCGGGTAATGGTGGAATCCATAGGATTATTCTCCTCTTCACTTCCATTGGCATCGACAAATATTGCACCACCATTATTTTCACTGGCATCATTGTCAAATTCACTATCTGAAACACTTAATCTTGCACTTCGTTTGGCAGCTATAGCACCTGCAGTTTTATATGCATGCAGGTTTTTAAATCTTGAGTTGGAAATATTCAAATTTACGTTTTCATTCGAAAATATTGCTGCCGCATATTTCGATGTAGTATTTAAGAAATCGCAATTATCAATTGTTGCATTTGACATGTGAAGATAAATGTGGCCCTTGACAATATCATCAGAACTTCTTTTGAAAGTTGAATTGGTAATTTTGACTGTGCTGTAATATGAAGTTATTGAAGCGCCATTATTTCCAGCATTATCTATGAATGTACAGTTGTTAGCAATTAAATTGTTGCGGAGCATAAAGACTGCACCAAAATTACCGCTTCCGTTTCCTGTACAGTTAATGAAAGTCACATTGTTCAGTGTTAGCTTTGAATTGGAGTTTATTGCAGAACCACGATTATAAACTCCATTTTTAATAATTAAATTATTTATTTCAACGTTTTTCCTAGGATAGTTAATGCTCTTGCCTGATTGTCACAGTCGATTACATGATTGTTACCGTTGATTGTGAAATTATCCCGTGTAACATTCACACCACCAACATACATCAGATCACTTTCGTTATCGAATTTATAGTTGCACCCTAAATCAAAAGTCGAATCATGAACATCAATTTCAGTTTGGAAATACAAAAATGATTCATCTTTTAAATCTCCTTCTGTATTGTCCGTATCATTTAAATCGGCTGCAGAAATTGCAGTGATTGATAACATCAACACGAGAGGATGAATGTATATAACATATATTTTTTAAATTTCATATTTTGCCACAGTATTTTATACAAAAATATGTATATTGGATAGAATATTTAAAACTATTCAAAAATGGCAATCTAGAAAATTAGAAAAAAATCTTAGCTTTAAAGCATTGAAAAAAAATAAAAAAATAGAGATTAGGTGAAACCTAATCTAAGTGTTTGTTGCGTTTGTTGTGTTTGTGCTGGAACTACCTGAGCCTCCACCGGCAACAGTGTTGTCAAAGTTTACGTTGAACAGCATTACACCGTTTTCCACGTGAACATTTTCAAATATGTCCTGACCTGATCCACCTAAGAGATACAGTTGAGTGAACATTGAATTTCTTAACTCATTACTGATTAGGATTGGTGTGTACTGATTTTCGTTACCCATCAGGAACAGTGTGAAGTTAGCATCCTTGACACCGCTTACAGACTCGTTTTTCATTATGTAACCATCTTCAATGACAATTATGTGTGAAATGTTCAATGGGTTGTAATCGGTATCGTTAATCTTGATTTGCTCACCTGTTTCTGTGTAAACCGCTTCAGTGTATGCTGAAGTTGTGTTGTTACCGGTTCCACGGGTAATTACCGCATTGACTGTCATACCTTGGTCGTTGAGTATTGCCAATTTGTTTGTGGTTCCAGGCTTGACCTCAACTTGTTCTGTTGGAACGTAGTAGTTGTAGTTTTCAGATGATTGGTTATCGAAGTCCCAAGCACCGAAGTAAGTCCACCAACCTGCTTTACCGAGCATATCTGAAGATGCTACGAATATTACAGGACGTACCTTATCAGGGTGAGTGTAGTTTACTACAGTTTTAGCCTGATCAGCTGTCAGGTGATACTTGCTTGTCAAGTCTTTTTGAGCGTCACTGGCTGTTTTCGGCAAGATATCAATCAATATGTCAGTTGCCTGACCACTGCTGTTGGTATAGTTAATCAATGCCTCTTGAGCCAATGTACCTGTTGAATCCAGCATTCTGAAAATACCTGCGGAAAGTTCCAGATTATCCGTAGTCATCGCTTGACCCAGCCAGAATGCGCGGTCACCTGACTGAGAACCCCCATCGAATGTTACCTGTCTGTCGGCAGCAATCTCAAAGAGGTAACCGAAGTCCCACCAGGATGTGATTACGGTATCTTCAGGAGTGTTTTCGTTAATCCATTTCATTGAATTCCACATTGCATCGTTGGTACCAGGAACTACAGTGTCTGAAGTCTGATAAGCACCGCAGATTGATGGTGAAATCAATGCAATTACAATAGCTATAATGATTACATATTTCTTGAGTGGAACTTTTTTGGATGCAGTATTTTTGATTCCGTAAATGGTAATTAAAGCGACTGCAACGATTGCAACAAATAATAAAATTCCATACATGGTATTGATTTGTGCCAATGGAATCGCTGCAAGGAATCCACATAATACTGCGATTGCAACCATCCATTTATCATTGTCCAATTTGTTTTTAATGTAATCAGTTGCAAATCCGACAAATATACCTGCCATAAGGCCGAACGGCAATACGATTGTGGTAATGAACCTTGAACCTCTACTTACAGCAAGAGCTGTAATGATTACCCAAACAACGAATAATGTTGCATAAAGGATAGTTAAATGTTTTGAAGACAATAGTTCATCAGTTGATCCAAATTCAAAACTTCCTAAGCTGATTTTGGATTTTAAATTGTCATCGATTTTTTTAGCGGATGATAATCTTTTTCCTTTAGGTGGTTTTTTGGTTGTGCTTCCAGGAGTTTTAACTTTAGCAGTTCTGAATTTCAATGTTCTTCTTATTAAAACGTACAATACTGCTAAACCTGCAAATAAAACAGCTATACCACCAATACCGTTTACTACACCATTGGTATTTGCTAAAAATGCGGAAGTCATACCGCTTCCAAGCAGACTTGGCATTTGCATCTCTGCAACAGAAACGAGAACGTTAGGGAATCCTCCAACAACCCTGGATGCGGATTGCAAGGAAAGTAATCCGGTTAAGCTTCCAAATATGCCGGTTACACCACCAATACCTTGGAAAACAGCAAGACCAACAAATCCGATCACACCTAAAAGAACAATTGATAGGAATTCATTTTGGCGTAGGAACCATACCAGTTTGTTTGAATATTCACCGCTGGAGTATTCGTCAGTATTGAAGAAGTAACTTACTATCAGGTAAACAATTGAGAATATTCCCATAAGACCTATGTAAAATATGTAACCTGTCCATGATTGTGAAAACAGACCTATTGAAATAATTGACAGTATAGCAAAGATTATCTTGAATACTATATTTTTGGCCCGTATTGTCTCTATAAAGAAGAATATAAAGAACAGGGAGAATATGTAATAAAACATATCTGTATCGAAAAATCCAGGGAATGTGTGCGCAAAGTAGTTTGGTGCAAGCACAATAATCAGAGTTGCTACAATAGCACCGTAATCATTGGTCAGCCTTCTTGCAAATATGAATGCCGGAATGACTGCCAAAGTGGAAATTATAGCGCCTGTCCAGAATGCTACTTCCCTTAGGTCCTTATTGCCGAAGAAGGTGTCATGCAAAAAGTTCGTAAGGTATACAATACCCAGTTCGTAATTAATCTTATTTCCGGTAGGAGCGTACCTGTGCATATCCCACTCACTACCATTTACCATTTCATCTCCTACATAACCATGATCTGCATAGTCCTCAGTCAACCTTAAGTTATAGTATGAATCCATTTCACTGAAATAAGGAAGACCTGATGAATCAACATATTCTGCCTTAATATCACCAGAGAGAACATTCAAATCGGCTGCAGGAACTTTTAATGCAAAGACAACAGCCAATAAAATCGCTATGATTATTATTGATTTGACTATTGTCATAGTAGTTTCTCTATTCATAAAAAGCCTCTTTTATGTTCATTAATTAAATTGTCTAAAAACAATTTGTCATAGTAATTTCTTAATTTAATATCGATATTAAATAAAAATATTCATAATATTTTTATTAAGATATATTTATATTTCTTAACATTATTAAGTATTTTGCACATCCTAAATTATACAAAAAATTAAGTTAGATTAAGAAAAATTATATAAAATAAAACAATATCAATTGTATTTAAATAAGTAACTAAAAACAGAAAAAAATAATATGAAATTGAATAAAAATCAAATTTCATTTACTTAAAAAAATTATTTCAGTTTTGAGTCAAGTTCATCAACCGAACATGTGAACTTGCATTTCGGAAATCCACTGCAACCGATGAATTCACCGAATCTTCCTGAACGTTTAAGAAGGTCCTTTCCACACTGAGGGCATTCTCCAACGACTTTCGGGTCATGCAGTTTAACGTCAGCCTTGTCCTTGCCGCAGTTAGGGTCAAGACACATCCTTCTGAGATTCTTGCCCTTACCGGTGGAAATCAACGGAAGCCCACATTTATCACATATTGTCTTGAGAACCCTTGAATTTTTCGGAAGAGAGTATGTTACATTACAGTCAGGATAATTGGTACATCCCACAAATGAACCGTAACGGCCTTTCCTTTTGACAAGCCTTCCTCCACAGTTACAGTCACCAACAATGTTACTTTCCTGATATGATTCGTAGAGTTTGGAGCCTATGCTTTTAAGGTTGTCATCAATGTCTTTAAGAATGTCCTTAACATCCTTTTCACCCTCATCGATGATTTGCTCCTTGGTGATTTTATCATTGTTTATGCTTTCAAGCTTGTTTTCAAAGTCCCTTGTCAGCTCCTCACTTGTCAAGTCATTACAATAGGAGTTCAATGTATCAATGAGATTTTCCCCTAATTTATTAACCTCAATCTTGTTTCCTTCTATGTATTTTCTGTCATAAAGCTTGTCAATGATGTCTGCACGAGTAGCTTTGGTACCGAGATTTCTTTTCTCAAGTTCCTTAATTAAAGAAGCCTGATTATAACGGGCAGGAGGCTTGGTTTCCTTTTCATCGGAAATGAGCTCCTTAACACTCATAATATCACCTTCCCTAACATCCGGGAAAATGTCATCATCTATTTTTCTGAACGGATAGTGCTCCATCCAGCCTTTGTATGTGACCCTTCTTCTTGAAAACTTGAACTTTTCACCTTCAATGTCCAATGTGGTTTTCATTGTTTCAAATTTGGCCGCATCGAAAAATACCGCAATGAACCTGTAAACGATCAAATTATAAATTTTCTGCTCGTCACTGCTCAATTTGGTGGTAGGCAATATTCCGGTCGGGTGAATTGGAGGGTGAGCCGCATCCTCTTTTTTACCGTTGTTAGGTTTTAGTTTTGCAGGCAGCTGGTCAATATGCTTTTTGAACTCATGATTTGCAGACAACTGCTTGAATATTGAAGCGAAACCCAAACTTTCAGGTAATTTCTGAGATGATGTACGAGGATATGAAGTATAACCTGCACTGTAAAGGTTTTGTGCTGCAATTTGAGTTCTTTTAGGTGAAAAACCAAATACATTATATGCCTCAGCCTGAAGACCGCTTAAGTTAAACGGTACCGGAGGTTTGGTTTTGGAATTTGAAAATTCTATCTTGTCAACTGTGGCATCCTTACCGTTGCACTTGTTGAATATTTCTTCTGCACGTTCACGGTCAAAAATGTTGCCGTCCACATGCTTGATTTCAATATCTTCAAAGTCAAGAATAGCTCTTATGACCCAATATGGTTCTGGAACGAATTCCCTGATTTCCTTTTCACGGTTTACCAGAATGGACAGTGTAGGTGTTTGAACCCTGCCGACAGACAGTTTTAAAAACCTGTGTTTGGTTTTGCGCACGGAATCTGAAAGCGCAATGGAAATGTTCATTCCGAAATAATAATCGAGGACATGGCGGGCGATACCGTTATCGACCTGATGCATGTCAATGTCTATCCGGTTTTCATAAGCATCGATAATGTCCTTTTTAGTTAATGTGGAAAATTTCATCCTTGATGCCTTTTTGATTGAATCCTCACCGCAGGCATATTTCAGGGCATTGTATCCGATTAAGGTACCTTCCACATCATAATCGCACGCATGAACGTATGAATCAGCATTTTTTCCAAATTTTTTAATTGCATTGAGGTAATTTTTAGTAAATGCACTACTTTTATTCACTTCATGAGATGGGGCCCAATGCAAATCAAAGGATATGTTATATCTTTTCTTATCAGGCACCAATGAGTACAAATGACCAACACCAGATACAACAGTGATATCTATGGAATCTCGTTTTAATTCCCAATATTTAACTTTCTTATTGTATACTTTCTTTTTTGCACTAGGTGACAGTGCTTTAGCTATCTTTTCTGCTGAACTCGGTTTTTCGCAAATAATTACTTCATGCATTTATATTGTTCCCCCACTTGAAAAAAAAATAATTTACTGAATTTATTATAAAATAATTTCTAATATAAAAATATTTCTATGCAAAAAATAGATGTAAAAAAAATATTACAAAAAAGAGTATTAAAAAAAGATTATTCAATTTGAGGTTCCAAATCTTCCTGGAAGAACCCGTAAAAGTCGGCACAGTAATCACAAATAGGATATTTGCCGTTTCTGTAGTATGCAAGGTCCGCTTTGGCCATGTCAAATTCCTTGCCACAGATAAAACAAGTTTCAATTTTTTCTTCTGCCATAGTATTACCTTAAAAAAAAATAAAAAAAATAGAGGTTAATTGCTTAACCTATATTATATTTTTGCAAGAGTAAGATCTCTTCAGTGGAAACTTTTCCACCTTGTTTAAATTTAGCAAAGATTTCTTCAGCTCTTTCCCTTTCTTCACGGTTTTTGTTAGAACCAGATCCACCTTTGTTATCGTTTCTTCTTTTCTTAGGTTTGTTGGAACCTAATTTTTTGTTGATAACATGGATGTCGCTTAAGATAGCTTTAAATTCTTCATGTTTAGCTGAAGCGTTTTTACGTGCTTCGATGAATTTTTTATGAGCTTCGTCAGCTGCAGTTCTAATGTCATCAGTTTTTCTGAAGTATGTGAGCATTTCTTCGTGAGCTTCTTGAGCTTTTTCAGAAAGTTCAATAACTTTTTCGTGCTCTTCTTCAGATAATTTTTTGAGTTCTTGAGCTTCAGTTTTTACGGATTCATCTTCGTGAATTTCCATTAACTGTTTTCTTAAATCATTTGCATTTTTAACAAGCTGATTTTCTTTTTTGATATCTAAAACGCGAGTTTCAATGATTTTATCAATTTTTTTGATTTCATTTTCTATTTTGATTTTATCACGTTTACCTGAAGACCATTCAAGAGTTTTGATTTTACTATTTGCTTCATTACGAGCTTTTTTAGCAGCTTCAACTTGTTTGTTGATTTCATTACGCTCGTTTCTGTATTCAATAGCTTTATTTAAGTTTTCTTTTAATGATGCGTTTAACTCATCACGTATTTTACGTTGTTCTTTAGCTATTTTGTTGAACTCTTCTCTTTCATCAGCAACTTTGGAGATTTCAGCTTCTTTTTCATCTTTTTGTTTTCTTACACCTTCCATGGTGTCAGCGAGAACAAATTCAGATTTAGGAAGTTCTTTTTTATCCTCTTTTTTGTCTTCAGCGTTATCTTCTTCACTAGCTTCTTCAGATTCTTCTGCATCTTCAGTTTCATCAGCTTCTTCTGATTCTTCAGCAGCATCTTCTACTTCTTCTACTTCTTCAGCAGCTTCATCTGCATCTTCGCTAGCTTCAGCAGCTTCTTCAGTTTCTTCGTCGTCAACAGCTTCGTTTTCTTCTTCAGTGGTTAATTGATTAAGAATTTCATCTAAGACTTTTGTCAAGTCTTTTTCATCTACTACAACATCAGCAATTTCTTTTACGGAGTCTTTTGCATTGAATGCAATTCCGCAACCAGCTGACTCAATCATGGAAATGTCGTTAGCGCCATCTCCAACAGCAACTACTTCATCTAAAGTAATTCCTGCTTCTTCAACATGGCCTTTTAATACGTCTAATTTAGAGCCAGATACTAAAGGACCAGTCACTTCACTAGTTAATTTACCATCTTCGACTGTGAAACTATTAGTATAAACTGAATCTACTCCAAGTTTATCTTTTACTTTCTCAGCTACTACATCAAAACTACCACTAATGATAGCTACATCAACATCTTTTTCTTTTAAACCATTGATGGTTTCTTCTGCACCAGCCATTAAAGGAAGATCATCAGCAACTTTCTCGATATCTTCAATAGAAGTTCCTTCAAGAAGTTGAACTCTGTCTTTAATAGAAGTTTCAAAGTCTATTTCACCTTGCATAGCTTTTTCAGTAATTGCAGCTATGTCTTCTTCAACATTTGCTAATTTTCCTATCTCATCTATTGCTTCACCATCAATAATAACGTTATCTAAGTCAAATACTACAAGTTTAATCAATAATACCACCAAATTATATTAAATCTAGCTCACTTAATCTATCGTAAGCTCTTTCGACGCCTAATTTAGCGTCACTACGGGTTTTAGCACCAGTACATACAACTTTACCGGACCCGAATAATAATAAGACCACTTTAGGATCAGATAATCTGTATACTAAACCAGGGAATTGTTCCGGTTCATATTCAGTATCTTCGAGTTCTAAAGCAACTGCCTCTAAATTTAATGTGGATTCTAAGTTTGCAGAAGCCACAATGTTTTGAATTTTAATTTCAAACTCTTCGGGAATGTCAGTGTCGACAGTCCTCATTAAATCTACAGTTTTCTTGATTGCTAATTTAGAATCATCTATAGATTTTGCTCCAGTACAAACAAGCTTACCAGAGCTAAAAATTAATGCTGCTGTTTTAGGATCTTTAAGTTTGAAAACTAATCCTGGAAACTGTTCACGATTAAAATTAACCCCTTCTAAAGCTTGGGACACTTCAGTAAGAACAATGTCTTTACCAATGCTTGCAGAAGCAACAATGTTTTCAATTTTTATATCAACATCGGTCAATTTAAAACCTCCATAAGTTATTAAAAGTAGTAAGTAGAAATTTAAGAAAACAAAAAAAATACTTAAAATTTTTACTAATAAAATATATAGTTTAAATAGTATATAAAGGTATGTTTATTTAAAACAAATATAAAAATCATGAAAAAAAATTTAAAATATTAAATTTTCAAATAAATACCTAATCATATATTAATAGTAAAAATCAATATTAAAAGTTATCATTTATAAACTTTACTAAATTTTAGTATTTTTTAATGAAAAATACCAATCAGCAATAATTTTAGAAAAATATTTTTTTTAAATTTATTCAAATAGTGAAATCGTTAGTTAACAATAATCAGAATTAAAAACCCTTAATTATTGAACTAACATTCTGTCACTACACACTGCCTGAAAACCGAAAAATACCCTAGACTTCAAATACATGATTTATGGAACTGAACAGTACAGTGAAAGAAAATTTTTCATTTTCCTTTCAATTTATCATTCAATACTGCATTTTGAGCTTCAAGCATAGCTATTTTTTCATTGGCAATACCCAACTCATGGTTAGCACTATCCAACTCACGGTTAGCACTATCCAACTCACGGTTAGCAGCATCTAATTTCTCATTAGCAAATTGTAAATCCTCTTTAGCAAAATTCAGGCTTTCAATCATAGCTTCTTGAGATGCATATTGGCATTTACTGTCTGAAGATGTTTTATTGTCTAACATATTTTTTATCCTCCTATATTCTTTTTCATCATCATAATATGCGTCCAACAAAATTGAAATAACCGAATATAGAGTATATTCCATGTCCCTATTTAAATCGTCAACAATTTTCAGATAAAGCCTTACAACTTCCTCAGTTATTTCATGAGCACGATTACGAGGTGAATATAGGACAATTACCCCCAAATTCAAAGCGTCTTCTGTGGTTAATTTAACTTCACTATTAATTTTTCTTTTTACATTAGTTAATCTTTCGGATATATTTTTTTCACCAAGATCCAAAAAATATAGTTTAATAATGTCTGAAGGAGTTCTGACAAGTTTAAGTTTAGATCCTGCATCATTTAGATGAGATGCATATACCATCAATGTAGGCAACTGTTCATCGACCACCAACTGAATATCATACTTACCAATCATGTCGGATTTTAAATCACCAATCGGTGCTGTCTGATGACCTAATCCTACGGCAGCCCTTTCAAACAATTCTTCATAATCAGGGTCTGCAATATATGCAGAATCCATTTCACCAGTTGTGCCATCCTTTAGATGAACACGTCGGTTGATTTTTTTAACAAATTTCCCGGAACTCCTATAGTGCTTGTATACTCGGCAGGAAAGTTATTAAACAGAATACTGTGGCACAAGTCAAAAGGTTTGTTATATTTGCGGTTTCTAGTCATAACGGCACTCCTATTTTTTTAATTTCAACAACAAATTGATTTTCCAACCAAACGGCAAAATTAATATTCGAACAATGGAATGGTCTAATAGAAATTAAATTCTAAACAAATCTTAATTTGTTGATAGTACTTTGACCATCATAATATATAGAAATTTTTGAAGTGCGACAAAGCACAAAAACATATAAGCAAAACGAATGCATATGACTCCTATAGCTATTATTTCAGTTAAAAATTAACTGAATTGAAAACTGCCGAAACAGTCTTAATCAAAAATAAGACAATCTTAATATAACCAAATTTTAAAGATATACATAATCAAATTAACTTGCATGATACCATGATAGAAGTTGAAGTGAAAGCAAAGATAAACAGTTTTGAAGAAATGGAAGAAAGACTCACAGAAATCGGTGCCGAAAAAACCAAAAAAGAGTTTCAGGAAGACATATATTTCAACAGCCCTGTTGTTGATTTTGCCGAGACAGATGAGGCATTGAGAATCCGAACCACCAAAGAGAATAATAAAACAAACATATTCATGACATATAAAGGCCCTAAAATAGACTCAAAATCCAAAACCAGAAAGGAAATAGAAATGGGAATCGAGGATTCTGAAAAATGTGCAGACATCTTTGAAGAGATAGGATTTAAAAAGGTAAGAGCAGTTCGAAAAAACAGACAGTACTTCGAATATGAAAATTTTGAAATATCCTTAGATGACATTGAAGGCCTTGAGCCTTATATGGAGATAGAAATTGCTTTAAACGATGGTGAGGATTACAGTGAAGCTCAAAACAGGATTTTCAAACTTTTCGAAAGGTTGGGTATCACAGACGGGTTTGAGAGAACATCATATCTTGAGCTATTGGAAAACTTATATAAATAAAAAAATTACTATATAATATATTAAGATAATTTTTTAGAAGTGATTATATTGCAATATTTTATAAGTCATTATAATAAAGAGTCTGAATTAACATTTCCAGATGACATTACAATTTATGACACTACTTTAAGAGACGGCGAACAAACACCTGGAGTTTGTTTCAGCTTTGAAGAAAAATTAGAAATCGCAAGAAAACTTGATCAATTTAAAATACATCAAATTGAAGCCGGTTTTCCAATTGTTTCTGAAAAAGAAAAGGAATCAGTTAAGGCAATTGCTAATGAAGGCCTTGACGCTACAATTCTCGGATTGACAAGAACAAAACCGGAAGACATCGATGCTGCGCTGGACTGTGACGTGGACGGAGTAATTACCTTTGTGGGAACTTCAGACATTCACCTGGACCACAAAATGCACATCACAAGACAAGACGCAATTAACCTTTGTGAAAGTGCAGTGGATTACGCTAAAGACCATGGACTGTTCGTGGCATTTTCAGCAGAAGATGCGACAAGAACCGACATTGAATTTTTAAAACGTATTTACGGCAAGGCCCAAGAGTGCAAAGCCGACAGAGTGCACATTGCAGACACAACAGGAGCAATTACCCCTCAAGGAATCAAATACCTTGTAGAGGAACTTGTAAAAGACATTGACATTGACATTGCGGTTCATTTGCACAACGATTTCGGTCTGGCGGTCATCAACTCAATCACAGGTGTTTTGGCAGGTGCAAAAGCCGTATCAACAACAGTCAACGGTATTGGTGAAAGAGCGGGAAACGCTTCACTTGAAGAGCTCATCATGGCAATGAAAATATTGTACGGCAAAGACTATGGCTTTAAAACAAAATACATCAAGGAACTGTCCGATTTGGTATCACAGTCAAGCGGTCTGCCAATCCCTTACAACAAGCCGGTTGTTGGAAACAACGTATTCAGGCACGAGTCCGGAATTCACGTGGATGCAGTTATTGAAGAACCACTCTGTTACGAACCATACCTTCCGGAATTGGTTGGTCAAAGAAGACAGCTTGTTTTAGGCAAACATTCAGGTTGCAGAGCGGTCAGAGCCAAATTGAACGAATGTGACCTTGAAGTCAGTGATGAAGAACTCATTGAAATTGTAAAACAGGTCAAAAAATCCAGAGAAGAGGGAAAATACATCAACGACCAAGTATTCAAGGACATCGTTAAGAAAATCAGTAAAAGGGAATAGATTGAAATGAACATTACTGAAAAAATATTATCATCAAAGGCAGGCCATGAAGTAAGTCCCGGAGAGATAATTGAGATTCCGGTTGACCTTGCGATGTCACATGACGGAACTTCACCGCCTGCAATCAAGACCTTTGAAAAACTCGCAGACAAGGTATGGGACCCGGAAAAGATAGCAATCATATTTGACCACAACATTCCTGCAAATACAATCGGTTCTGCGGAATTTCAGAAGGTCTGCAGAAACTTCATCAAAACCCAAAACATTACTAAAAACTTCATTCACGGTGAAGGGATTTGCCATCAGGTGGTTCCCGAAATGGGACTGGTGGAACCCGGAAAGGTCATCGTAGGTGCCGATTCACATACATGCACTTACGGAGCGTTCGGAGCATTCTCAACAGGTATGGGTGCAACAGACCTTGCGATGGTATGGGCAACAGGAAAAACCTGGTTCATGGTTCCTGAAGCCATAAAAATGACCGTTGAAGGAGAGCTTAACCCTTACATTGCCCCAAAGGATATCATATTGAACATCATCGGTGAAATAGGAATCGCCGGTGCGACATATAAAACCGCAGAGTTTTGCGGAGAGACAATCGAAAAGATGGGAGTTGAAGGAAGGGCAACAATGTGCAATATGGCAATCGAAATGGGTGCAAAGAATGGAATAATGGAACCTAACCGTGAAGTCATTGATTATGTGTGCAAAAGAACCGGAAAACAGGAATCCGAACTGAACATTGTAAAATCAGACAAGGACGCAATATATTCACAGGAAATGCACTTTGACATTACAGATATGGAGCCTCAAATTGCATGTCCGAATGACGTTGACAACGTATGTGACATCTCAAAAATCGAAGGAACCTCAATAGACCAATGTTTGATAGGTTCATGCACCAACGGCAGACTTTCAGACTTAAAGGATGCATGTGAAATTCTCGAAAATCAGAAAATATGCGATGACATAAGATTACTGATTCTTCCAGCTTCAAGAGAGATATATAAGCAGGCAATGCATTTAGGATACATCGAAACATTCATAGATGCAGGAGCAATCATCTGCAATCCCGGCTGCGGACCATGTCTTGGAGGACACATGGGAGTGCTGTCTGAAGGAGAATCATGCATTTCAACAACAAACAGAAATTTCAAAGGTAGAATGGGAGATCCAGCATCTTCAGTTTACCTGTCAAACTCAAAAGTGGTAGCGGCATCCGCAATTACAGGAGTCATTACCAATCCAAAAGATTTATAAGTGATTTAAATGCCAAATGACAAAAACGAAGCCAACAAACGATTAATCGAAAAAATGAACGACCTGGAAAAAGACTACGGTCAGAAATTCTCAAATACGCAGAAAATACTTTTAACCACTGACGGATCAATTACAGCAATCTTGGATGTGCTGTACGGTAAAATTAGTTTATTCACCCTAGACCAGCATTTCGGAACAGCAGATGCAGACCATGCAAAACTGGTTAATGTAAATGAAGGTGACGAAATCAATTTCAGGGAAGTTATAATGCATAAAGGTGCTAAACCCTTAATATATGCAATATCCCATGTCCCATTAGGAAGATGCAGTGAGGAAATTTGTTCCGATCTGCTTAGGGCAGACATACCAATAGGAAGAATTTTAAAGAACTATAAAATCGAATCAAGAAGGGAAGTCAACAACATTTTCATAGAAAAACCAGATGAAAAATTACAGGATTTATTTAAAACGGACGAAGACTTCCTGGCGCGTGATTATGTGATTATCAACAATGATGAAATCTTGATGTGGATTAAAGAAATGTTTCCAGTGAGTTATTTCACTGAAATATAACGGAGTCAAAAATGAAACAAAAAGGAACAATATTACAAAATGAACTGAGAGAAAGAATACACAATATGGAAGCTGGAGAAGGCGTAACATTATCAAAGCTCCAAAAAATTTTATTGTCAATACAGGGACCAGTTACAACAATCTTAGATGTATTACACGGCAACGTAAACATGTTCATAATAGACCAACATGTCGAAAATGCCGAAAAATCAGTAGCGGAATTGCTTGATATCGAAATTGATGACGAAATATTCTATAGAGAAGTTATTTTGCATAAAAATGGGCGTCCACTATGTTATTCACAATCCTACATTCCACTATCAAGATGCAGCGATGAAGTAACTGAAGATTTACTTAATAAAAGACTTACAACCGGAAATATCATGGACTACCGTCACATCGAGACAGTGAGAGAAATATCAAATATCGATATTGAAAAAATAACCCCTCTTCTTCAGGACCTCTTCAAAACCGATGCTGACCTGATTGTGAGAGAGTATAATATGAAACACAAGAAAAAAATCGTAGTACATACAAAAGAAGCATTTCCAATAAGTTATTTTACTGAAATGTAAGTGATAAGATGAATACAAAAGGAAGTATTGTAAAAAATGAGATACACAATGAAATAAAAAAAATTGAAGCAGAACACAATTTACACTTTTCAAACACACAAAAAGTATTACTGTCCATTGAAGGGTCAATTACTGCAATATTAGATGTGCTTTATGGTAAAGTAAGTATTTTTACACTGGATCAACACTTCGAAAGAGCTGATGATGAAAAAGCTGAAATGCTTAACCTTTCAAATGGTGATGAGGTGCATCACAGAGAAGTAATCATTTTTGGACATGGAAAACCAATGATTTATGCTCGTTCATACATTGCCCTTCCAAGATGCAGTAAAGAAGCACATGAGGACATTATAAAAGGAAAAATTCCAATCGGCAGACTATTAAAGAAATATAAAGTTGAAAGCAGACGGGAAATTAAAGAAATCTACATCGAAGAACCTAGTGCAATGTTAAAGGAACTATTCAAAACTGACGAGGATTTCGTGTCAAGAGACTACGTCGTAATAGAACACGGCGAGAGAATAATGTGGACAAAAGAATCATTCCCGATTAGTTATTTCAAAAAAGAAATTTAGGTGTTAAAATGGGTGTTAAGCTTAAAGACATAATCGAACCTGAAAAAATTGATTTTAAGGATTTGGAAGGAAGAGCAGTATCAATTGATGCATTCAATACCCTTTACCAGTTCCTATCAACCATCAGACAAAGAGACGGAAGGCCGTTAACTGATGAAAATGGAAACATTACCTCCCACTTAAGCGGAATCCTTTATAGAAATTCATCAATGGTTGAAAAGGACATCAAGCCTATTTATGTCTTTGACGGGGAATCATCAGAGCTTAAATGTGACACCCAAGCCAAAAGACGAGAAGTGAGAGATGAAGCTGAAAAAATCTACAAGGAAGCTTTAGCCGAAGGCGATACTGAAAAGGCTCGTAAATTTGCAATGAGATCCTCTAAATTGTCACCGGAGATTATTGAATCTTCCAAAAAGCTACTGACATTAATGGGAATACCTTATGTCGAAGCTAAAGGAGAGGGAGAGGCCCAGGCAGCATATCTGGTTGCAAACGGCGATGCATATGCAGTGGCTTCCCAGGATTACGATTGCCTTTTGTTTGGAGCCAAGAGAGTTGTAAGAAACTTGGCCATCAATTCCAATCTGGGAAACCTTGAATACTATGAATTGAACAGGGTTTTAAAAGAGCTTAAAATTACCCGTGAAGAACTGATAGATATGGGAATTTTAATCGGGACAGATTTCTGTGAAGGCCTTAAAGGCGTGGGTGCAAAAACAGCACTGAAATTAGCTCACAAAGGACAGCTTAAAGAAAAAATAGCAGAACTTCAAAAGGAATCAATACATGATCTGGATGAAGTGAGAGAACTGTTTTTAAATCACAACGTAAATACTGATTATGAAATTAAATGGGAAAAACCAAAACAGGACAAATTAATTGAATTTTTATGTTATGAACATGGATTTTCCGAAGACCGTGTCGTTAAGGCATCTGACAAACTTAAAAATTTAAATTCATCTCAAGGCAGCCTTGATGCATGGTTTTAATACGGAGGGAAATCCTCTCCAAACACTTTTTTTGCATATTGAACAGCCAAGTCAACCTGAGGAGCATAATCCTTAAGCATTTCCTTTTCAAAATACAATCTTGATGGAGATTTTAAAATAAGTTTTAACAGTTTTTCATAAGTTTCAACAGCCAGTTTCCTATTGAATCCGAACTCCTCTTCAATTTCAGGAGTTAATTTTTCAAAGCAGGGAAACTCCAATGTTTTGCAAACAGTTTCTGTTGAAAAATAGGTCATCCTAATCAGCGGTGAAACTGAAGACACCAGCACATGATTTCCCAATTTAATCAAAGGAGGAACTCCTGTCTTTCGATACCTTTCCATTGAAGTTAATTTATCATAGTTTTTAAGATTGTAACAGTGCAGTTCCGTGTAAAAATCCGGTTCAAAGTTTTTAATCAAATCCAAAATCTTCTGACCTATTTCAGACAGATAATACTCATTTTTAATTGTTGAAATATAAGGAGTCTTATCGAAATTATAAAAATAGAATTGTCCGGGAGATAAATCCTCTTCCTTAATCCTTTTAATGAATTTTAAAGAGGTTACACCCTCATTTCCATGAATTCCTCCAACAAATAGTTTGGTTGGACCTTCACCATTGTCAATGTATCTAAAATAAGACATAAAAAAGAAAATTGAAGGAATTATGTTCCTTCTTGCCAGTTTGCCATGTAAGCTTTTTGTTTGTCTGTTAATGAGTCGATTTCGATTCCCATAGCGTCGAGTTTCATGCTTGCTACAGTGTAATCGATTTCATCAGGTGCTTTGGTGACACCTACAGGCAAATCGTTTTCGAGAATGTGTTTTGCAGACAGTGCCTGTACCGCAAAACTCATGTCCATGATTTCAGCAGGGTGTCCTTGTCCACGGGCGGCTGAAAGGTTTACTAAACGGCCGTCTGCTAAAAGGTAGATTTTACGTCCGTCTTTGGTTGTAAATTCCTCAATACTTTCACGTACTTCTTTGACTTCTGTTGAGATTGCCTCAAGATCTGGTCTGTTGATTTCCACGTTGAAGTGTCCTGAGTTTGCAAGCATACATCCATCTTTCATGTATTTAAAATCATCACCACAGATGATGTCTGCGTTACCTGTAACTGTAATGATTAAATCAGCCTGTTTTACTGCTTCACGGATTGTCATTACTCTGTATCCGTCCATTCTTGCTTCTAATGCTCTGATTGGGTCAACTTCTGTGACGATTACATCTGCACCAAGACCTGCTGCACGAAGAGCGAGTCCTCTTCCGCACCAGCCGTATCCACATACGACTACGGTTTTTCCTGCGATTACCATGTTGGTTGTTCCCATGATTGCGTCGAAACTGGATTGACCTGTACCGTATCTGTTATCAAAGAGATATTTGGTGTATGCGTCGTTTACTGCAATTACCGGGAATTTCAATGCTCCGTCAGCGTGCATTGCCTGCAGCCTGTGGACACCAGTTGTGGTTTCTTCACAAGCACCTTTAATGTGTTTTAAAACATCGGTCCTTTCGTTGTTAAGCACCATAATCATGTCTGCTCCGTCGTCGATGATGATGTCCGGCTTGTGGTCAAGTACCATGTTGATGGTTTGATAGTATTCCTCATCATCCTGTTCTCTCCAGCCATAAACGTTTAATCCTAGGTCAGCTGCACCTGCAACTGCATCGTCATGGGTTGAAAGTGGATTGCATCCGGTCATTGCAACTTCAGCCCCTCCAGCCATCAAAGTCAAACCCAAGTTGATGGTTTTAGGTTCCAAGTGTAAGCAAGACCCGATAGTGATGCCTTTGAAAGGTTGAGTTTCTTCATATTCCTTTTTGATAGATTCCAAAACAGGCATGTGTTTTTGAACCCATTCAATTTTTCTAACACCTTCAGGTGCTAATGACATGTCCTTAACTTTACTCATAATATCACGATAAAAATTAATTTAATAATATAACTATATAATTTAGAGTTATTAAATACATATGATAATTTTAAAAAAAATGGCAAAAACTGCTAAAAAACAAAAACTTTAAATGTAATGATAAAAAGATATATATTTGTTAGATGCCGGGGTGGCTCAGCTGGTTAGAGCGCACGGCTCATAGGGTAATATAGCGTGCTCAACCGTATTCCTGGGATACCGTGAGATCGCGGGTTCGAATCCCGCCCCCGGCATCCTAAATCCCAGGAATTTTCCATCTAAACTATTTTTAAAATACTTTTTTTCAAACATAACAATTTTATAGTTTCATTACGTAATATATCCATGTTAAGTTATTGAGGATTTGAAATGTTATATAATGAACTTGGAAAAACTGGTTTAAAAGTTTCAAGACTTGGTTTTGGAACAATGAGGCTTCCAACTATCAATTCCAATGCAGACATTGACACCCAAGAAGCATCAAAAATGCTCGAGTATGGAATTAAAAACGGAATAAATCTCATAGATACTGCTTATCCATATCACAGCAAAACTCTAGAGGGCAGCGGAAACAGTGAAAGATTTGTTGGTGAATTTTTAGCAGAGAACAATTACAGAAATGAAGTTTTAATCTCAACAAAGTCCCCGTCATGGGCAATCGATGGCAAGGACGATTTTCAGATGTATCTTGATGAGCAGCTTGAAAAACTTCAAACCGATTATATAGACATTTACCTGCTGCATTCACTTACAGTTCCGGACTGGTTCAAGGTAAGGGATTTCGGCGTTTTGGACTTTCTGGATGACTGTCTAAGCTCAGGCGTTGTGAAGCATGTCGGATTTTCATCACACATCGAGGTCGATTATCTGATTGAAATCATTGATGAATATCCGAAATGGGAAGTGGTAATGACACAGATGAACTATTTTGACGAATACTACCAGTCAGGGATTATGGGTCTCGACTATCTCAAGGAGCTGAATATAGGTAGCATGATTATGGAACCGCTTCGCGGAGGAAGGTTAGTCAACAACATCCCCCAATCAGTCCAGGAGATTTGGAATATGGCTGAAGTCAAGAGGACCCCTGTTGAATGGGCATTGCAATACCTTTGGAACAGAGACGACGTGGACTGTGTCCTGAGCGGAATGACAAGCCTTGAGCAAGTCAAGCAGAACATTGAAATTGCATCAAATGTCGATGAGATAAGTGAACATGACCAGGAAATCATAAGAGAGGTTGCAAGGGAATATCGCGGATTTGTGGGAAACCGCTGTACCCGATGCGGATACTGCATGCCCTGCCCACATGGAGTGGACATCATCAATTGTTTAACAGAATTCAATATTGCAAACATGCTGAATGATCCGAAAGCAAGTGCAATGCAATATTTCTCACTGATTGATGATGATTCAAGAGCTGACAGCTGTGTTGACTGCAAGGAATGCATACCGTTTTGTACCCAAATGCTTAACATTCCCGAAGAGCTTCAGAAAGTATATGAATACTTCGGCAGTGAATTTGATCACTTTTAGGTGTTAAAATGGCAAACGAAGACAAGTATTGGGAAATGATTACCCGTCAAATGCCCCTTGTTGATGAAGGCGAGCAGGAAAAATTCAAAAGCTCAAAAATTGCAGTGATTGGCTGCGGAGGAATTGGAGGTCAAACTATTGAGATGCTTGCCAGGATGGGTGTTGGCGAGCTTATTCTGGTAGATGAGGACTCATTTGACTGGTCCAATCTAAACAGACAGACCCTTTCAACAACTGAAGACATCGGATTGGCCAAAAGTGAAGTTGCAAAACACAAAATAGAAAAAATCAACCCCTACGTCAAGGTAAAAAACTTTACAGAACACGTTGATGCCTCAAACATTGATGAAATCCTAAAGGATGCAGATATCGTCATCGATGCACTTGACAATATACTTACAAGAGTAATAGTGTCAAGAAAGGCTCGGGAAAATAAAATTCCATTCATTCATGGAGCGATTCATGGAACTTTGGGCCAGATTACAGTATTCTTGTCCAATACCAAAAGCTATGAGGAAATGTTCGGCTTGCCGTCCGATGGAAAACAGATAGATGATGAAGTTATTGGCAGTTTAATGAATTTAACTTCAGGCGTTCCTCCGGCAATCGGCCCTACACCAAACCTGATAGGATGTCTTGAAGCCATGGAAGCCTACAAAATCCTGACAGGCATTGGAAAGGTTACAGTGGCGCCTAAAATTTTAACATTTGATTTGCTGGATTTGGCTTCCTTTAAAATTGAGGAACTGTAAAAATGAGTAAAATTTTTAACTCATTTTTATAATCAAATGAACGATATATAATAAAAATTAAAAAATTATATATTTTTTCTATTTTTAAAAAAATTACTTATACATTGATATATTAAAAATTACATAATATTATTATATAATTATTTTTTTCAAAATCTTTATATAGTAATAAATTTAGATATAATCTTAATAGGAAGTATATTTCCGACTATTAAAAACTCAACCTATATATTTTGGAGCTTGATTTAGATGGGCGATATTCCAGAAGAAAAAATACAACGTATAAAAGAAAAAATGAAAGAGGATAATATCAAATTTATCCGTTTACAATTTGTGGACATTAACGGTACCGTTAAAAACATCGTCATTCCGTTCAATGGAGAAGACATGGCTGAATTATTCAATGAAGGAATGTTATTTGACGGATCATCCATCGCAGGATTCGTTGGAGTAAACGACAGTGACCTGGTATTGAAACCAGATATAGACACCTACTCCAGACTTTCATGGAGACCTGAAGAGTCCGCAACCTGCAGATTTATCTGTGACGTTTGGACTGCAGATAAAAAACCGTTCGAAGGCGACCCAAGAGGCGTGCTTAAAAAATCATTGGCACACATAGCAAAAATGGGATTGCAATACAATATAGGTCCCGAACCTGAATTCTTTATTGTAGATATCGATGAAAACGGATATCCTATGCCATACGACGATGCAGGATACTTTGATGTGGAACCTTTGGACAAAGGCCCTGATTTCAGAAGAGAATTGACACTGAACTTGGAAGACCTCGACTTTGAAGTCGAAGCGTCCCACCACGAAGTTGCACCCGGTCAAAACGAAATTGCATTCAAATTCAAAGACGCACTGAAAACTGCAGATGCAGTAATCACATTTAAACAAGCTATTAAGGCAATCGTAGACAATATGGCAACCTTTGACCAAATGGATTACAGAGTAACATTCATGCCAAAACCATTCTTTGGAGTGAGCGGCAGTGGAATGCACTGTCACCAGTCAGTGTTCAAGGGCGACAAGAACCTTTTCTCAAACCCTGACTCAGAAACCGGACTTTCCAAAGATGCACTTCACTTCATGGGAGGATTGCTCAAGCACGCTCCTGCAATTACAGCAATCACAAACCCTATTGTTAACTCATACAAACGTTTAGTACCTGGTTTTGAAGCACCGGTATACAGGGCATACGGTCTTAGAAACAGGTCCGCTTTAATAAGAGTTCCTGCAGCTCGTGGAAAAGCTACACGTATCGAATACAGGTCCCCTGACCCTGCATGTAACCCATACCTTGCATTTACAGTAATGCTTGAAGCAGGAATTGACGGAATCGTAAATAAAATCGATCCAGGAGACCCTGTTGAAGAAAACATTTACGTGATGACCCCAGAGGAAAGGGAAGCAAAAGGAATCAAACTGTTACCAACAAGTTTATGGGAAGCTTACCACTCCCTTGAAGAAGACCCATTAATACTCAATGCATTAGGTCCGCACGTAAGTGAAAAGTTCCTAGAACTTAAATACCAAGAATGGGACGAATATCGTGTTCAAGTATTTGGATACGAACAAAGAAAATATTTAGACATTTAAATCTAAATATTTATTTTTTATTTTTAATTTGATTACAAAGTCAGGACTGAATTGAACGGGGCTATTTTATGTCAGAATCCGAACATCGAATGATAGAAATCTTAAGGATATTGAACGCACAGGACAAACCGACAGGCTCTAAGCTAATAGCCGATGAACTGAAAAACAAAGGTTACAATCTGGGCGAACGTGCAGTAAGATATCATATGCAAATATTGGATGAAAAAGGATATACCGAAAGAATGGGATATTCAGGCAGGCAAATCACTGACCTTGGCCGTGAAAAACTGGAGAAAGGACTGATATATGACCAAGTCGATTTCATCCATTCAAAATTTGAAGAAATGATTTATTTAACTGACTTCAACTATATGACACAAAGCGGAAATGTGGTTGTAAATACATCAACCATTTATAATGAAGAATCAATTAAAATACTGAAAGAAATTTTTGAAAGTGGCCTTTCAGTTAGCCCTTACGTCAATATAAATAAAGTTAGAAACAATGATGAAATTGAAGTGACCACATTATGCGGTACAACCATAGATGGAATACTTCTGAATGAGGGAATACCTTCACAGCCCCAATACGGAGGACTTCTAAAAATTGAAGACCACCAGCCCATTTCATTCACACAACTTATTTCATACAGAAAAACATCAGTAACCCCTCTGGATGCCTTTTCAAATGCAAAATTAACATCTGTTTTAGAGGTTGTAAAAACAGGCAGCGGAGTGATTCCTGCAAATTTCAGATTAATTCCAGGAGTTGGAAGGCAAAAAACAGTTGAAATTCTGAAAAAACTTGACAAAATAGGGATTGGCGGAATAATTGATGTTTCCAACGAAGGCGAAGATCTTTTAGGAATACACGTCCCCGACGGAATGGTGGGAATAGCCATTGTCGGAGGGATAACCCCATTTTGTGCAATTAAAGAGCTGGGAGATGAAATTGACATCAAGATTGCCGAAGAAATCCGAGATTTCAAAACGCTTTCACCAATTACAACAACAATCACTCCGACATTAAAATCAGGAGCAAGTGTAAAGCAACCTAAAATACCGTTTTTACTTTCAAAATCATGGAATTTAATTCAACAAGTTAATTTTGATGTTGAAAAAAGAAAAGGAGACATCATATCAAACGTTTCTTTCCTTGATAAAGATGATTTGGACAAAGCGATGACAATCATGGAAGACACATACAATTCAAATCCAAAATACATCAATCCATACTACAAGCTTATAGACCATCCCTATGATGATGACAAAATAGGAATAGCTACCATCTGCAGCTTAAGCATTGACGGGCTTTTAATAAACAATGGAATCATGTGCAATCCGATTTACGGAGGACTTTTGGAACTTACAGAACCACCGCTCTTTATCGATTTGATATCCTATAACGGAACAACAATTGATCCTCATAAAATATTCCTATCAAAAAACATGACTTCAATATCTTCAAATATGGGAACCAAAAAGATACTGGCAAGCTTTAAGGAAATACCGTATGTTGCACGTGACTATGCAGTCCATCTTTTGGACATCCTGAAAAATACAGGATTTTCAATTTATAAAATAGGAAAACCAAGAGAAGTAACTTACAATGCAAAAGCGGATAACTATAACTTCGGTGTTGTTGCAGGCAGTGGACTTAATACAATCGGTGCAATAAAAGAAAAAGAAATCAACATTAAAGTTAAAGCTATCGAAAAACTGATACCATTTGAAGAAATGGATAGATTGTAGTTACACTATTGTAACATCCACTTCTTCACCATTTTTAGGATAATGAGTGAACTCAATTAGGTCCTCTTCATATTCATATACATCTATTTCTATGGTAGAGCCCAAATCACTTTCATCAAGGGACACCATCAATCTAAATCCAGGCTTACCGAAATATTCAGAAAAATCTACGTTTAGGATTTCACCTTCTGCAAAAACCCTATTATAAGCTATTTCAATTCTGTCATGCATTTTTACATTTTCTTTTAAATATTTTACAGCTTCTTTTGTGGTTAATTCTAGTTGTTTCATGACAATCAACCCCTTATATATTAATATGCTTTTTATTATATAAATGTTTGTTTGTATGATATCGAACAAAAAAAATTTCAATGAAAAATAAAATATGAAAATAAATAAAAAAAAGAGGATTATAATACTTCTATTATAACTTCATCGTCACCGTGGACATGACGGATTTCTAATAAGTCGTCTTCTATTTCATGTAAATCGACTTCAACAGCCTGATTTAAAATTTCGCCGGTTAACTGTAAACCGACTCTGAGACCTTCTCCAGTTACTTCATCTTCTTCAGTAAGACCTAAAACTTCACCTGGAGCAAAAATACGATTATAGGAAATTTCAAAAACATCACCCACATATACATTGTTCCTAACGTATTCTACAACCTCATCAAAAGACATTTCTACTTCTTTCACCATGCTATCAACTCAAAAATTGTTTAAAAAAAAAGAAAAGAGAAAGGAATTATAAATTCCTGTATTCTCTGATTGAAGTATATTCGTCGTCAATTTCTCCGTATTCAGCTAATTTTTCTTTGTTAGCTTCAGCACCTAAGTAAAGGTTACCTTTACCGTTGAGACCAATATCTCCAGTGTAGTGAATATATTTTCCTTTGAAAGCGGTTCCATCCACTACAGGATCTACAACGATACCGTTGAGAACAAATCCTTCGAGTAATCTTCCAAGGAATCCGTGGATAACGATGTTACCGTTTTTCATTTGACCACCAGGCCAACGGTTTACATCACCGTCAATTTCAATGAGACCTTTGGTCATGTGAATACCAGCTAAGATATCACAGTTACCTTTAACGTGAATTCTTCCACCAGTTAAACATTCACCACATTGTTTACCGGCGTTACCGCCAACAACAATTTGTCCACCAGTCATACCTCTCCATTCACCAATGTAAGAAGCACCAGTAAATTCTTTGGTATTTCCTTCAATTTCAAGGTATCCGCCAGACATTTCTCTTCCTGCGTGAGCAGCTGCGTTACCTTTAACGAGAATAGATCCACCGGACATTTCTGCACCTACGTGTAAGTCTACACTACTGTTACAGACAATGTTTCCAGCGCTCATTTTACAACCGATGTATTTTACTCTGTTTAAGTCACCGTTTAAAATCATTTCAACTTCTTCAGGTCCGTTAGCTTCTCCTTCTACAGTGATGTCGAAGAAGTCAGTGATTGGGAATCTGGAGTTTCCAATAGGAACTTGATATTTAGCGAAGTCTGCTTCGGTCCATGAGTAAATTTCATCAGGAATTAATTCATCAAATTCTAAAGCGATTGATGAAGTTTTGATTTGATCAAATGTAATTGTTTTCAAATTAAACACCCCTATTTACCGTCAACGTCTACTCTAATTGGGTTTGATACATAGTGGTCGTGTACTGGATAGTTTTCCCATTTGACTGAGTAGTATTGGGTGAAGAACGGCATAATGTTGTCGATAACTTTTTGCTCGTTTTGTTCCCATCCTTTTACGTTAACCCAAATGTTTTGACTTTCTTTAACTTTTACAATTTCTTTGTCTTTTACTAAGATTTGACCATCTTTAATTGTGTATTGAGCTACATCGAAACCTTTTTCGATATCAGCAGCTTGTCTGGATGGGTCAATTTCATTAGGATTTATGTCATATACTGCAATGTCTGCTCTGTAACCAGGGGTAAGTGCACCTCTGTCAGTGAATCCGTAGATTTTAGCTGGAGCAGCTCTTGTAATAGTTGCAATATCGTAGAAATCGTATTCTCTTTCAAGAGTTGGGAGTAAAGTTCTTTTGTTTACCCATTTGTGAACTTCATTTTCACACATTTCTTGTCTTCTCTGATTACTCATCAACCATGAGATGATTCTTGGATATCTGGTAAATGGACCTGCGTTAGGGTGGTCAGTTGTTAAACATACTCTCCATGGATCTTCGATTAACAAGAATAATTCAAGACCGATAGCCCATTGTAAGGTACTAACAGGACTTTTCTTGGAGTAGATACATGGGATGATACCTGCTGCAGTTTCACATTCAATATCCTTGTTGGTCCATTTGAGACCGGATAATTTGAATAAGTCGTATTCCATAGGAGCGTCTGCAGTCATGGTAGTGGTTTCATCGAAAGTTACTTGACCTATATCACAAGTTATGTTGTCTTTTTTGTTGAAGTGTTTAGCAACTTCTTCAGCACCTGAAGTTACATCTTTCCAACTGTTACCTAAGTATGAGTGGAATTGTAAGTGAGTCATGTGCATAACTTGGTCTCTGATTTCCGCTGCACCTTTACCTTTTTTAATTCCATCCATAGCATCCATGGTTTCTAATGTTGTAGGTACGTTACCTGGGTGTCCTAAGTCGTTAGGGTGAATGTGAATAGAGTGAGGTAAGTTTAACATTTCGTTAGCTTTTGCTAAAGCAATAACAACTTCTTTGGAAGTTACGTCAAAGTATGGTGCTTTATCATTGAAACCGTGTACGTTCATACCCCATCCCCATGCTTCACTTCCACATGGGTTTACGATTTTGATACCGTAACCTTTGGAGATTTTTAACCATGCAGATACGAATGCTGCAATGTCTTCAATATTATTATCTTTTGCATATTCCATTACGAACCAGTTGTTACCGAATAATGGTAAAGCTGGAATATCGATTTGTGGAATGGTTGCAATTTCTTCGTGAGTGTGTTTTGCTTCAAGAGGAGGCATAGCTGCTTCTACAACAGTACCGTAACCTAATCTTGAATATCTGTAACCGGTTGCAGGGCAACTTGGAATGGAGAAACCAGATTCTGATCTTAATACTTTAGTTTTTTGAGTAACACCTCTTCTGGAATCTTCAGGCCTATATAATCTTCCTACTAC
>JAFUIW010000114.1 GCA_017473945.1 Methanobrevibacter sp.
CTGCTTTTAGATGTTTATATGGTTAGAATTTGATGGTATTTGCTTTAGGTAAACAATATGCTTGAGCGGCTTGTCGGGAAACTGACACGAGCCGTTCTGAGGAGAGGAGGAGTGAGTAATCACTCCGACTTATCCGACAATATCCTTAAATATTTTATAAAATATAAATAATTTTGTATAAATATTAGGGGCAAAATATGAAATTTAAAAAGTATATCTTATATGCATTCATACTGCTCGCTCTGCTGTTATCAATCACTGCAATTTCTGCAGCCGATTTGAATAATACCGACAATATGGATGTTTTAAACGATGCAAATGATAAGACATTTAGTGAACTTAATTCAGAGATCTCTGCTTCAGATTCAAAAATTGACCTTAGCAGCGATTATAAATTTAACAACAATAACGATTCTGCATATGCCAACGGAATAAAGATAAACAAAAAATTTGTAATTAACGGAAATGGACATACAATTGATTGTGCCGGACAATCCAGAGCATTCGAATTTAATACTGAAAGTGTGGAAATAAACAATTTAATCATCAAAAATGGATTCTACATTAGAGGTTCAGCCATTCAAACTGACTCAAATTTAATATTAAACAATGTAACATTAATTAACTGTTCAGGCAATGGAACTCAATCCAATGGGGCCATCAACGTATACGACTCAAACTTAACAGTCAATAATTGTAAATTCATAGATAATGCGGGAAGCAAAGGGGCTTCAATAACTACAAGTACAAGCGTTGTCAAGATTAACAATTCCACATTTACAAGCAGTCCGAATAAAGTCCTCAAAGGACAGGTTTATTTCATAGAGTCAAATGCAACAATCACAAATTCGAATTTTTTAAATACTACAACAAAATATGCTGCTGCAGTATTTGCTGAGATTAATTCGAATATAATAATTTCCAAAACAAAATTTAAGAACCTATATGCAAATAAAACTGCAGGTGCTATTGGTGTTAAATTTATTGACAGTGTGAAGATAACAGATTGTGAATTCGACAATGTATCAAGTGAAAACAATGGAGGCGCCATTTATTTAGACATAAATGGAGATAAGGATCAAAAAGATAATAATTATACTTCTGTAACAATAACCGGCAGCAAATTCAACAACTGCTATTCTGAATTTGGCGGCGCCATTCTTCAATTGGGAGGGATCTTAGGTATTTCCGCTTCAAATTTCACATCAAACCAAGCAAAATATGAAGGAGGTGCAATTTATACCAGTCATGTTGGAGTAAACATTTCCGATTCTAGATTTGAATTAAATAGCCTCATTGATGAAATTTCATATGGTGGAGCATGTTACTTCGATATGGGAAGGGTAAACCTTAATAAAAACACTTTTAAAAACAACTTCGGTTTTGGAGTTACTACAATCTATGGATATGATGCTCATTTTAATATGCAAAACAATTATTTCCACAATCCTTCCAATATTACAAGCATATACACAGTACATGGGTCACAAATTACAGATAAAAACAATTTCACAGAAGATAAGCTGTCATTTAACAACACAAACAATAACTATAATTTTGAAAATACCGCCAGTCCGTTTATAATACTTAATAACACCCTTTCATTTGATAAACTGCCTGAAAAATTCGATTTAAGAGATTACGGTTGGGTTACCCCAGTTAAAAACCAAGGGTTTATGGGCGCATGTTGGGCATTCGGCAATTTAGCCGCATTCGAATCTGCATTACTCAGATATACAAATAAGACATATTCATTATCTGTAAACAATGCTCAAAATTCAATGCTAGCATATTCAAAATACGGATGCGATGATATCTTTGAAGGAGGATTGGCCGAAACCGCCATTGCTTATTTAATTGATTGGCTGGGAATTTTTCCAGAGGAATATGACGGTTATGATGAACTTGGTAAAATATCATCATTATTAATAACCCCCGAAAACATTCACATTCAAAACGCAGTTGTCATTCCCCCAAGAAAAAACGCTACAGACAATGATCTGATTAAAAATGCATTAATAAAGTATGGTGCTGTAGCAGTTAGCCAAAATGCGAATTTTGACACAAGTAAATATTTCAACAAGTCAAGTTCTGCACAATATTATACCGGTTCAAAATCAACCCATAGAGTTTGTGTTGTAGGATGGGATGATAACTATTCCCGGAATAATTTCATAACTACACCTCCAGGCGATGGCGCATGGATTTGTAAAAACAGCTGGGGAACCGATTGGGGGGACAATGGATATTTCTACATATCATATTACGACAAATCCTTTGCAGACACTAACAATGTTTGCTACTTTATAAACAACGACTCCTACACCAGGATTTACCAGCATGATCTTGGAGGAACTGTAGATTATTCCGATTACCATTACTATTCCAGCATATTTACCGCAGATGAAGATGAACTGATTGCAGCTGTTGGAACCTATTTCAACATAACTGGTGCCAATTATACAATTAACATTACTGTAAATGACATTCCGGTTTATAGCCAAAGCGGTGCAAGTAAATTTACTGGATATGAAACAATCGCACTTGACAAAGTCATCCAAATCAAAAAAGGAGATAAATTTAAAGTAATAATTAAAAATGAAAAAGTACCTTTTGGCCAAAATCTCAGAATCGAAACACCAGCAGGCAATTCTTTTTCAAGTAAAGATGGTAAAAATTGGGAAGATTTAGCAGAAGACGAAAATGTATGCATCATAAAAGCTTATACTGTTTCAGACATTAACATTACAAATAATTTAGTTAAATATTCTGACAGCAACGCCCCATTTGTTGCAAAAGTTGGTACCGGTGAAGAGGTTACTTTCCAAATCAACGGGACAAACCACACAGTGAAAGCAGATGCCAATGGAATTGCCAAACTCGAAATAAATTACGCTGCAGGAAACTACAGCATAACAACAGTCTACAAAAACATGGCAATTGTAAACCACATTACAATAAAAAATAATACAATCATCTCTTTAAACGTTTCCAGAGCTTACAACAGCAATTATAACTACACAGTACAGTTATTGGACTCTAATGGAAAAGCATTAAACAACACTACCGTTGAAATTTCCATTAACGGAAAATTAAATAACTATACTACCGATAAATCCGGAAATGTGACAATTGAGTTTGCAAAACTGACAAAAGATCAGACAGTTACAGTTACAAATCCTGTATCCAAACAGGTGAAAACAGGCACTGTCAAGGTTCTTTCAAGGTTCAGCGGTGCAGGAAACGTTGCAATGTATTACTTTGACGGATCCAAATTCAAAGCAAAAATAATTGGAGATGACGGTACAGCTGTTGGTGCAAACCAGAAAGTTACTGTTAAACTCAACAAGAAAACATACACTGTTAAAACAGATTCCAAAGGCTACATTACTTTCAAAATACCAAAAACAGTAAAACCAGGCAGTTATAAATTAACAGCAACCTACAAAAGCCAGACCATAACAAAAACCGTGAAAGTAAAACAGAACCTTAAAACCAAAAAATATACCGTTAAGAAGTCTGCTAAAAAACTAGTGGTTAAAGCTACACTTAAAAACGGTAAAACCGCTTTAAAAAACAAAAAGATAACTCTTAAAGTAAATGGTAAAAAAATATCATCTAAAACCAACAAAAAAGGAATAGCTAAGTTAACCATCAAGAAAAACATTATCAAAAAACTAAAAGCGGGTAAAAAATACAAAATGCAGGTTAGCTACCTCAAAAACACAATAAAAACAACCCTAAAAGTTAAACGTTAGAGATTAATTTCTCTAACACTATTTTTTATTTATTTTAAAAATTGACATTTTAATAAATTTTCATATTA
>JAFUIW010000115.1 GCA_017473945.1 Methanobrevibacter sp.
ACAATTTCTAGAAAATACATTTCAAGCATGCCACAGCTAAAATATTTATTCATAACTGAGTTTAATAAAGTAGTGAATAAGTCAAGTTATTGGAAAAACTGGATTGAAAAATTTTTATAATTTTCAGTGTCGAGAACTATAGCTATTATTTTCATGATAATTGACCATGTAAGTTTCTTTTTCGATCCAACCAATCCCATCATTATAGCATGCGGATTTATAAGTCGTACAACAGCACCGATTATGGCACTGTTTATCGCTGAAGGATATCATTATACAAGAGATGTTAAAAAGTATATGAAAAGATTATTCCTATTTGCAATAATCTCCTATTTGCCATTCGCACTGTTCATGGCAGGGTCACTCATTCCAGTTCAATTGTTTTCGGGGACAGTAAATCCTGAATTTTTCTTTGCTTCAGGAGAGCTTAACCCTCAACCTTTTGTATATCTTCTAAATTCAACACTAGTTATTTTGGAAACAAGTGTTATATTCACATTATTTTTAGGCTTATTTACCATATATTTATGGGATAAAATAAATCTGCCAAATTATATTAAAGTAATCATTACATTATTAATAGTGTGGATAAGTGCATTTAGTGATTGGAAATTTTTACTTATTGCAATGTGTCTTATATTTTACTTTTTAAAGGATGATTCTAAAAAATTATGGGGTGCATTTTCAATAATTGCCATATTAAACATGTTCTCTGTCCGCATATTTGCAAATCCATTTTATCCGGCATTTACTATGAATTTTGAGTTATCTGAAATGGGAATAATTTTAGTGCCTTTATTTTTTGCATTGTATAACGGTAAGCCTGGAAGTAAATCCTCATTTCATAAATGGTTCTTTTACATATTTTATCCTGGACACTTATTGCTGTTGGCTCTGATTAGGATGTTAATTTAAAAAAAGGAATGGGGATAGTGGGGCCTTACACCACTCGATTCTAAAGGATTTTAGGATAGCAAACATTGTTGATCCTAAATTTCAAAATCTTAGACATCATTCAACCCCCAAATCAATTATATGATTTATTTATCAGTGAAAATGCATTACATAACCTCACAGACAACTGATATTAATATACCTATTCATTTAAAAAGCGTGGATGTATTAATTATATTGCATTCAGAGTAATATTTTAAGAAGATTCAACATAATTCTCTTATGTGCAAGACAACTTAAACATTTTAGATTGGGGATGAATTGCACAAAAAAGTAGGGGGGCTGTTAATTATCAAAGGTTATATTGCCATTTTTTTGCTTGAGAAGTTTCTCTAGTTCAATTTTGAATATTTTTCGATTCTGTAAATCAGTTCACGAATTATTCCGTCATTGTTGGTCTTCTTGACTTTGGCAAGCCTTCTTTGATATTTTGGAAGTTTTTTCAAAAAGTTTGCTACTCTTTTGGCACTCATGACCTCATGATATTCTCCGTATCCTAATTTCTGCACATAAAATCCATTAAGTGTTTGTTCAAAGTTTCCGATTGCCGGAACGGAATAAATCGGCTTTTTGAGATGAATCGCTTCGGATATGAATGTGAATCCACCATTGCAGATTACTGCCTTTGCAGATGCCAAATCGTCATAGAATTGATCTTCATTGAATTCCTTGTAGGTTAAATTGCCGTCAATTTCATTTCTGTTGAATCCATAAACAATGAATTCCTCATCCTTAAGTGCTTTCAGTCTTTTGACTAGCTTTTCACTTTCACGGCTTGTCTGATAAACGATAATGTGATTTCCTTCTTTGGGTTCGAGTTTAAGAATGTCTTCACGTATGATTGGGGGATATATAACAGCATTTTTGCGGGGTTTGATTTTAGGATAGAAAAAGCTGGTCAGAATGTGTACCTTTGGCTTTACAACATATGTTTTTATAACTCCAACTGCCTTGAGCATTTCCCCTAAATGATGTTTGGGATAGTCTATTCTAGCCTGGGTAATTATGTGCATATTATCAAGGCTGATTAACGGAATTCCTCTTAGTTTTGAAACCATTGTGGCATATATTTCAAAGTCGGTCACGATAACATCGGGCTTTAGCTCTGAAGCCTTTTTGTATAAGTTTTCATAACCTATTTTCCTGTTGGTCGGATTTTTCTTTAAAGCGTCGGACAGGGTTTTCAGGTTGTTTACCTTATTGTTGATGTAAACCGTATTGAATCCTCCGATTTCATAAACGTTGTCAAATTTTGAACTCAAATACTTGTAGGCCCTGTCGCTGGAAAAGATATATACATCATATTTGTCCTTGATTTTATCCACAATGACTCCGGTTCTTATTGCATGGCCCATTCCCTCTCCGCAAACACAATAAAATACCACTTTTTTAGTTCTGTTGCGTCTAAGAGATTTGATCTGCGCTCTTGTGGAGTTAATTTTTTGAATCGATTCTTCATAGGACTCTCTAATCTCATTGAGTCTTTCAGCACCTTTTTCCAAACTTGACAGTCTTGATGTTGTAATCTTTTCTTTTCCATGGCCAAAGTTGTAGTTCAGCTCAGAGGCATCGGTTCTTTTGCCTAAAAAATCATTCACGGTACTTTTTCCGTACTGCTGGATTAATGTTGCAATTCCTTCCTCTTCCAGTCTTCTTGTTGAAACGCCAATTTTAGCATTTCTTAGTACTTTGAAGGGTTCCTTTTTAGCCAGTCTTTCAATATAATCTGTGTCTTCGCCAAATGTCAATGATTCATCAAAACCTCCGCATTCATCATGAAGTGACTTTTTGGCTATGATTCCGTAACATCCAGCACCATGGGGTTTTATGTTTTCAACACTTATCATGAAATAGTTTGCAAAATCATGGTAAAGTTTGTCCTCTACCCTGTTTGACATGGGAAGCATCTGTGTAATTGCTATTCCGAGCCTTTCCATTCTGAATTCATATAATACTGTTCCAAGGTAATCTTCTGTAAGCTGCAGGTCTGAATCCAAAAATAGTAGAAGCTCACCTTTTGCGACTTTAGCACCATTGTTTCTACCTACTGCCGGAAGGCCCCCATCAACAACTATACAGCCGTATTCTTCTGCAATTTCACGGGTTTTATCTTCAGAATTGGCGTCAGCTATAATGACTTCATAATCAGTGAAATCCTGCTCTTCAATGCTGTCCAATAAAACCGGAAGGTACTCCTCCTCGTTATAGGTGGGTATGATAATGCTGAAAATCATAAGATTAATTATATTTTATAAAACTAATAAGTTTTTTTAATTGGCATTTTCCTTTCTGCTTAAGATTGTCATGGCGATTATTGTCAGTATGAATCCGCTAAACATTACTGGTGTCGGAGTTTCTGAGTATATTATTAATCCGAATATCAGTGCCGCAAAGGGTTCGGCTCCTGACATCAAAATGGAAGACACTCCTGAGTCTATGTATTTCAGACTTAGTGTAGACAGGATGTATGGGAGAGCAAATGAGAATGTGGAGTGTATGATTAAAAAAAGTATTGTCAATTTTGGATTTATTGATATGAAATTGTTGATTTGGCTGAAGCTTGTAAATGGAATCAGGGCTATTGAAATGAATATCACTGAATAGAAAAGTATTGTGTATGTATGATTTCCGTTTTCGATTGCCTTTTTGGAACTCATCAAATAAACTGCCCAGAACATTCCAGCACCGATTCCTGAAATGATTCCAATAATAGGAATATTTTCCAAGCTGGTTTCAAGCGCTCCTGTCATCAGCACACATCCGAAAATGGCCAATGCCATGCAGATTAATTTTTTTGATGTGATTTTTTCACGAAACAGTATGTAGGCCAATATCAATACATAAATAGGCGCAAGGGATAGAAGAACTGCAGCCAGTGAAAGGGAAACAGTATTCATTGACTCATTGTAGCAAATGTTGAGTCCGACGATGCACATGGCACAAACCAGAATCAGCGGCAGGTCTTTTAGCTTAATTTTAAACAGTTCCTTGTCTGTTAGGAATATTGCTATTAAAAGTGGAATTATGGCTATTGAAAACCTTAAAAACAGAAGTGTTGTTGAATCAATTCCGTTCTGTGTCAATGTCCTGACGAATACTCCGCTTGAACCGAACATGAATCCGGCTAGAATTGGCAAAATCAAATAAAGTTTCTTCATCATATCACAACAAATAAGAATAAATGTTCCATGAAACGGTATAATACTCGCACGAATTGTTCAGTGGGATTTTCAGGTCATTCAACAGTTCCATTTCATTGTATTCATTGCTGATGTAGTATGTTGTCTTGTTTAAGGTTGTGTGGTTTGCGAGGATTTTGGTGCTTATGTTTCCCAAATCAATTTCATCATCTGCATTTACAATATCCACGGTATAATAATCTGGTTCTGCACCTGCAAATGCAACTGTGAATCTTAAAAATATTACTGCTCCAACTACGAACCATATTAAAAATCGGTTAAATAAGTATCTCCATTCATTAAATCCCCTGTTTCTATAAACTGGCTGCATTTCCTCATTTTTTTCAAGAGATTTTTTATCTCCTAGAACTGTAAATGCAATATGGTTTAAGTAATATCCATTTCTATAAACCAAATATAGACCTAAAATTCCAACGAGTGCAGGGGTTCCAAATAATCCTCCGTCGATAGCACCTATAAGCAGACAGCTTGAGAAAAATGAAAGTAAAAAACTTGTAAACCATGGGCGATTTCTAATTGTTAAAATCAATGTTGCAAATAATATTGGAATCAGTAGAATCACTAAAAATCCAAAACTTGGAACGTATGAGTATAGGCCAACGCCTGTGTTTATGTCACTTTGAATGAATGGTCCAATAATTTGAGTTAGAAATGCGCCTAAAATGGACTTTAACAGGTGGGTATGTAAAATGCTTGTAGAACTCATTGTGTTGGACATGGCACAAAAAATAGTGTTGAGCTTGATGCCCATCTCGAACCTGAACAGGACTTCCAGAATAATTCCACATATCAGTAAAACCCAGCCAATAACCATTGAGATTTTCAGATATTTTGTGGGGTCAAATTCCCTTTTGACAAGTTGGGGCAGTATCATGAATAATCCCAAAAGGCCAAAAAACATTATGTCCTTTCCTTTTGATGATCCCATTAAAAACAGGTATGTAATTGGTCGGATAATTGGATTGAATATGTTAGTGATGAATATAATTCCTGCAAATAATATGAATATCAATCCAATTATGAAAGTTTTATTAAGCTTCATTAACAATAATTTAAGTATTAATAGTTTAAATAAGTGATGCCATGTTTCCGATAGAATATTACATAGGATTAATACTGATTGGTATCTGTGCAGGATTTGCATCAGGACTTTTAGGAGTGGGTGGAGGATTTCTGATTGTGCCTCTGCAATACTTTTTGCTAAAATACATTGGAGTAAATCCTGATTTAGCAATGCTCATATCATTAGGAACCAGTTTGGCCATTATCATCCCTACTTCAATGAGCGGTGCTTACAGGCACACAAGAACGATGGATAATATCATAAAGCCAGGGCTTCAATTGGGTGTTTTTGGCGTTATTGGTGGTGCAATAGGAGGATTTGTTGCATCAGGACTTCCTTCAAGAGTATTGGAGATAATATTCGGATGTTTACTGTTATTTGTCGTTATCAAAAATATTATAGACTTAAATAAAGAACGTGAAGAAGCTAAAATCCCATTCAATCTTTTAACAACTGGAATAATCGGGCTGTTTGTCGGATTTTCATCAGGGCTTCTTGGAGTTGGTGGTGGAGTATTTTTAATAGCAATATTGACTGCACTTCTTGGATTTTCGTTAATTGAAGCTATTGGAACTTCTTCAGTATTCATTTGCCTGACTGCTGTTGGAGGATTTTTATCATATGTGATAACAGGTTGGGGAGTTTCAACATTCCCCTATTCAATTGGGTATGTGAGCATTATTAACTTTTTATTAATTGCGTGTTTTTCAGTGCCTTTAGCATCTCTGGGCGCTAAATTTGCACATAGACTTCCTCAAAAAAAATTAAAAATAATATTTTCAGTATTGGTATTGTATATATCATTAAAAATGCTTGGAATTTTGCCATAGGTGATTAATATGGGCGAAGAAAGAAAAGTTGGAGAAAATTTCGATGAAAAGGCAGCCAGTGACATTTTTGATAAATTAAAAAATGTTGAAGGCAAAATAAAACCAAAAAAAGAAGACAGTAAATTTAAAAAGATTGCAGATTTGATGAATGAGGCAAAATACCTGGAAGGTAAGGGAAAAGTGGATGAAGCTATTGGCTTATATAAACAGGTTTTATTTACATTACCTGATTCCAAAAAAGCTTATGAAGCGTTAGTTGGAATATATCAAAATCAAGGTGATGTCAAAAGTGAAAAGGACATCTTGATGAAAGCTGCCAGTAACTGTAAAGACAATGCGGAGTTTAAAAAGAGACTGGATGAAATCAAAGGATAATTGATAATATGAGGAGAAAGGAATTAATTCTTTTTATGATTGTTGGAACTGGTGTTAATGGCAGTTCTGGTGAAGAAGGTTTTGAGGTACTTGCCCAAAAGCTATATTCAACAATTACCAAAATCTATCCTTCCCAGATAGTGTTTTTTGCATCTGACAAATCCAAACGCACAATTGATTATATTGGAGAGATGTTCAAAAGGGATGATGATGAATTTGTTTTAGGTGAAGATTATCAGATTGCGGAATTGGAATCTATTGATGACTTTAATGCATGCTTTGAAATTTTCGAAACAAAAATATGGGAATTCAAATATTCTGAAGATGGCAAAGATTACCAAATTATAATGGATTATACTTCAGGTACCAAAACAATGTCTGCAGCAATGGCCTGCTGTGGAATGTTTTATAGAACAGATTTGATTTCAATTGGTGGAGACAGGTCCATAGGAGAGGTTTCCGCAGGAACCGAACTAATTAACTATCAAAATCTATATAAAATTTATGATAGGTTTGTGCTTGTTAGATCAAGGAATAATTTTAATTCATATCGTTTCAGAGAATGTATCGAGATATTGCAGTATATTGTGGATTTAAATATTCATAAAGAATCATTTTTAGCTCTTTGTGAGGGATATTATGCATGGGATATGATGGATTTTGAAGAGGCTTACAATCAGTTAAGGCAAGTCAATGCAAATCATATGGAAGTTGTAGAAATTAAATCCACTCTCAAGAAAAATCTGAACGCTTTGGGAATCATTGTCAATTCAAGGTCTGAAAACTTAAAGAACTGTTATATTCTTGCAAGCTTAATTAATAATTCTATTAGACGGGCTGAGGAGTATAAATATGATGATGCTATAGCGCGTCTGTATCGTTCATTTGAATTGATAGCTCAAATTAGATTGACTAAATACAACGTCAAAAGTTCAGATGTGGATATTTCACTTTTAAAAGAGCATAATGTTTCAGAGGAGTTCATTAACGAGTTGGAAAAAATAAAAGAAGATGGAAAAATCAGAATAGGGCTTGTTAAGGATTTCATACTTTTAAATGAGCTCGATGATGAATTGGGTAAAATATATCTGGAAAATGAAAGCAAAATCAAAAACATGACTCAAAAAAGAAACAACTCAATATTGGCTCATGGTCTCGATTCCCAATCAAAGCAGGATTTTGATGAATTTCTGGAAGTTGTTCTTGAATTGGCCCGTAAACTTGATAAGGACATGAACAAATTCCTTTATCAAACAAAATTCGCTAAATTTGATTTTAAATTAAAAATTAATCAAATATAATCAGATAAATCTCCGTTAAATGGGGATTTAAACTTTTTTTTTTAAAATTAAATGATAATTTTACTTTTGTTTAATAAAAAATATAATCAATATGCTTTTTAAAGAATAAATTTAATAATTGTTGTTATCACGAATAACAATATAGAAAAGTATATTGTTAACCTACCGTGTTTTTTATATAATGCAACGTCATTTTTATAGTAAAATAATCCTGCTCCATAGATTAAACCTAATATGGGGGCAATTAATGCTATTATGTAACCTAAAATGGCCAGTATTATATTTCCTTCGTTTTCCATATCATCACCTTTTCAATTTTATATTGTATAGATATGTTTAAAAAGGTTTTTTTTAAAACAGTGATTAATTTAGTAAAAAAAGAAAAAAAGAAGTTAATTAGAATGCAATACTTGAATAATAACCTTTAAGATTATAGTTATTATTGTTCCAATTAACTACATTTCCAAATGAATTTCTGGAACTTGTCGGATCGCCCACAATCCAAGTGTCGCCGATTAATACTTGAGTCCAAACGTGTCCATAGGTGCTTCCACTTAATGTGAAATAACATGTACCGTGAGCATATCTTGCTGCAAGGCCTGCAGTTCTATACATGGCAACTAATAAATGGGCTTGGTCAACACAATTACCTGTTTTTGCATTTAAAGTGCCGACAGCACCATATTTTGTGTCATAATAGAAACTGTATGATACGTAATCACGCACATAATTGTATATTGCAGTAGCTTTAGCTTTATCTGATGTTAATCCAGATGTAAGTGAATCTACAATGGATTTGATTTTACTATTTCCTACTTGACAATTTGTGGAAGATTTTAAATATGCTGCTAAGTTTGTTATTGTATTCTTGGAGTTTAAGGAACTTGAACTGGATGATTCATATGTTTTAATTGACACGTAGTTTGGCAACATTGAGTAATCATCATAGAATGCCACAACACGTGCAGTAGCATAGACTAAACCTTTATATCCAATAGTTCCAACTTTTGAACTCACAGAATCTGGCATAGTTCCTTTTGAGTTACAGGTATTTACAATACTTTTTGCAACTGCAACGTAATCATATAAATTACCTAAATTGGATGCAGATTTAGGACTTGAAGGGTCTTTAACATCTTTCACTGCAATATCCTTTTTGTTATTGTTGTTCAAGTTAATGATTGCTTGTGATGCTAAATATACATATTCCGCAAGGGAGTATGTTACTGAACCAATTTTAACTGTATTAGGCAGTTCTTCATTGCTTTCAATGTATTTTTTAACATTTTGAGATGCTGCAATGATTTCTTTTAATGTTACTTTATCCACAACAGTTATTATTGAGGAACCTGAAGTTGTTCCATCAGTGTATGTAACAGTATATTTGCCTTCTTTTAATCCGGAAATTGAAAGTTTTGCAATACCATTTGTGTCCGTTTGTACAGATTCTTCTTTATTGTTTAATGTAAATTTAATTGTAGTAGCTACAGGTTTATCTTGACCGTCAAGCACTTTTACTTGGAATGTATATGCAGTGCTTGTTGGTATGGTCACATCACTTGCTGTGAATTTGGTACCGTTAACTAATACATGTTTTGTTACTTTTGATGAAGTGTAGTAAGTGGTATCCACTTGGGCAGATATCGGATAATATCCAATATTTTCAGTGACTGCCAGTTTAGCAACTCCATTTTCATCAGTATTTACTTTAGTCGCTTTTCCGTTTAAAGTAAATTGAACTTCAACACCATTAAGATTGGATCCGGTTTTATTTTTTATTGTTACTTCATAACTGGAACCATCATTATGTTTCATCACTAAATCATTTGCAGTAATTGTCACTGTTTGTTTTGAAATGATAACACTACTTGTTTGTTCGTTGTAATCTTTTGAACCTGCTGTTGAATAGGAATATTTAACAGTGTATGTGTTAGGCTTTAGATTTCCGATTGCAAGTTTTGCTACACCATCACTATCGGTAGTAACAGATGTTGTTTTACCATTTAATGTAAATTTAATAGTTTTATTTGATAATGCTTTTCCTGCAGAGTTGGTAGCTTTTACAGAAAATAACGATCCATCATTATACTGCATTTTCAAATTGCTTGCTTTTAATGTTGTTGTTGAATCTTTTACATACAATTTTTTGGAACCTGAAACTGAATAGTATTTGCTGTTTCCTTTATGTTGGTATGTAATTTTATAAGTACCCTTTGAAAGAGCGGAGATAGTTATTTCAGCTTCCCCGTTTGCATTAGTCTTAGCGGTTACTTGTTTTTTGTTATATGTAAAGTAAATTTTTGCATTTTTCAATGCTTTACCTTGACTGTTTTTAAATACAACACTATAGGAACTTTTTGTTTTAGGTAGTATGTATTTATTTGATGCTGTAAATTTGTTGCTTGCTTTTTTAACAGTTATTGTTTTGGTAATTGTCTCTTTTGAATATGGATTATATAATTTAATTTTATATGTTCCGGGTAAAAGAGTGGAAAGTGATATTTTTGCATATCCTTTGGAATCAGTTTTAATGGTGTAAGTCTTACCATTAAGTGTGATTTTTACATTGCTTTCTATTAAATTACCGTTGTCCTTATGGAATCTTGCTGAAAATTGTTCTGTAGAACCATATGAAATTGCCTTATTTGTTGCATAAATTGAAGATGCAACTTTAATCTTTTTGGAAATTGAACTTTTTATATACTGTGAATCTCCGTTATATTTGGCAGTTATAGTATATGTTCCCTTATTAAAAGCAGGTGTGGTAAAATGGGCTATGCCTGATTGGGAAGTTGTTGCCTTGTATGTTTTACCGTTAATTTTATATGAAACGCTTTGGTTGGCCAATGCATTTCCATTTGCATCTTTTAAGGTTATTTTAAATACTGTAGCTGTCTTTGAATAACGGGCATTGACTGCCTCGATTACGGTCTTTACTTTTGTAGTGTTAGTTGAAGCAGAAGTATTTGAAGATTGACTGCTGTTGGCACTATCACTCTGTAAAGAGTTGGTTTCTAAATTACTTTGTAATGTTGGTTCTGCATAAGATGAATTATAATTATCTATGGATAATTTTTCATCATTAACTATTAAATTTGAAGATTCTGTACTTGTAACATTGCTTAATTCAGCTGCGCTAACTGCTCCTAGTAAAATAAAGAACATTAAAACAACTGAAATTAATAATGTTGTTTTTTTAATCGAAATATTTACACCTTCTTGGTTCTCATTATGATAATTTTTTGAGAAATACACAAAAATTTATAATATTTCATAATGAGTGGATAAATATTTGTCTAATTGGTTATATAAATGTTAGTATTACTTTAATGTACAAAATAAATCATAAAACAAGTTATTTGTCTTAAAATTAATGGGATTATTGCTTTTTTAATTTCAAGTTTTCCTCATTATTGTTTTAAATTTGAAATTATGGGTGGCAGTTATTTTGAATTAATTAAAAATTGTTTTGCCATGTTTTTAACTTAAATATATGCCCATTCCCATTGCAGTTACTTGATAATGGTCTCCTCCAAGCCCGATTAATCCGTACTGTATGTCTAAGTCGACAACACAATTCCCGCCAGCTTCCTTTATGGATTCGGTTAGTTTTATCAGACAGTCATCCTTTGCCTGTTTTAGTGTATTCAATGTTGTTGTCTCTACTTTTTTCTGATTTGCATGCACTAATCGTTTGTCCTTTTCAATTATTACTGTTGCATGGAATTGCCCTAGATTGGTATGGTGTCTGTCTAAAATGTCGGTACTTGTAATAAAATAGAAATCCAGATTGTTTAGTCTCAGGTTACTTGCAACCTCATCAAATTTAGAAACTGTTTCAATTTCCACTTTGTATGGTTTTTTTATGATAAATTTGTAGTAAAGGTAGTCTAAGTTAATTTTAATATAACTTGTAACTCTTTTGAATATTCCCAAAAAGTAGGATAGTGTTCCTAGTCCTCCTACCAGTAAAATATAGTTTATCAATGTGGGAAATGCTGCCTGTAAAATAATAGCTATTGATCCGATGGTTATTATATTGAATCCCAATGTAGGATTTTTCAGGATAAAACTGTAAAAAGTGGTGTCTATGAAAAGAATAAAAGCACTGATTGCACCTATATCCTCTCCAATGATTTTGTTGGCCAATATTGTTTCCGCATATCCTGCGGCAAGTGGAGCAAATATCAGGCCCAAATTCCAACCGAAGATATCAATATGGAAATATAGAAAAAATCCATAAACTCCAAGGCCAACTGCAGTTCCGAATGCAATGCAGAAAATAGCTTCTCTTAAATATGTAATTTTTACTTCTCTTTCTCTAAAATTCATATTATTCAGATTTGACTGCAGTGCCATAGGCAGTTACAAGGATTGTATTTCCCATGGTACCTCCAAGATTGTCATAAGAAATTTTAAGCCCAATGATTGCATTGGCACCTAAAGTTTCAGCTTTTTCTTCCATACTCCTTAAAGCAATTTCTCTAGCTTTTTCAAGTTCGTCTTCATATCTGGAGGTTCTTCCACCTACGACATCACGAACTCCTGAAAATAAATCTTTATAGATATTGGATCCAATCAGAGATTCTCCAGTTACCAATCCTTTATATTCGATTATTTTCTTATTTTCCAGAGTATTTGCAGAGGTTAATATCATTTTATCTTTATTTCATGAAGGTCATTATTGCCCAGATGATTAAAAAGATTGCAATTATAACATATAAAATTATTTGTGATCTTTTTTTCTGATTTAATCTTGCATCCCAGACTTTTTGGCAATCTGGTGAGCATACAAGTTCGTTCAATGGAATTGGGGTTCCACATATTGGACAATGTTTGTGAGGTTCTACTGCCATTTTTTCATCTCCTTATATTTTAAAAAATTCTTTAGTATTTTTAGTAACTTGAATTGCCAGCTCTTCGCTGTCAATACCCATGCACAGTGCAATTGTTTCGAGGATGTGAGGTAAATATTTTGGTTCGTTTCTATTTTTTTTAGGTTTCTTATCAAAGTTTTTTGGTATTAAAAATGGTGCATCTGTTTCAATCATTAGTTTTTCAGGAGGTATTGCACTTACTGCCTCTTGTAAGTCTCTTCCTCTTTTCATATCACAAATCCATCCAGTAACGCCGATATAACAACCTAAATCAATGTAATTTTGTGCTTCTTGTTTTGTTCCTGTAAAACAGTGGACAACTGATTTTTCAATAACGCTGTCATGTCTTTGTAAAATGCTGCATAAATCTTCGTGAGCTTCTCTTTCATGTAAAAATAATGGTAAATCTGTTCTTTCTGCAACTTCAATTTGTGCTTCAAACCATTTTCTTTGCAAATCCTGTGGTGAAAAGTTCCTATTATAATCAAGACCGCATTCTCCTATTGCTATAACACTGTCATTTTTGGATATTTTTTCCAATTCAAACATGCTATGTCCGTTACAGGTCTTTGCATCATGAGGGTGGACTCCAGATGTTGAAAATAATGTTCCGGGATATTTGGACGCATATTCTGCAGCAAGTTGGCTTGAATTCACATTTGTTCCGGTGATAATAAATTGGCTCACACCGGCATTTTTTGCGTTTTCAATTATTTCAACTCGGTCCTTTTTAAAGGAGGAATGCATAAGATTTAATCCGATATCAATTAGGTTATCCACTTTTTTCACCTATTTGCTTATTACTTTTGTTCCTATGGTTTCGCCGTTAACTGCTTTGATTAGGTTTTCAGGTTCAAATCCGTTTGTTATTACAGTTTCCAAATTTGAACGTTTAATCATTTGAACTGCAGTTGTGTCAAAGAATTCATATGTTCCTGCTTTCACGTCTTTTCCACTTAAAAATTCAAGTAAATCGGTTGCAGTAATTTCTGGAACAAGTTCTGCATCATCAAATTTGTTAGGGTCTTTGGTATACATTCCGTCTACGGATGTTAAATTGATAAGTTTGTCTGCATTGATGTATTCTGCTAAAATTGCAGATACGGCATCTGTACTGTGTGCAGGTTCAGTTCCACCCATAACAATGATTTTTCCACTAGCTGAGAATTCTAAAGCTTCCTGGAAGTTATGTGGAACTCTTTGGTATGCTGCATCACCAAGTGCAGATAACATTAATTTTGCGTTTATTCTTGTAACTTCAATTCCAATATCGTCACATTGTGCTTCACCAGCTCCTAAATCACGAACTACACTAATGTATTCTCTTGCAGGTTTTCCGCCGCCGACTACAATAAATAGGTCGTGCTCTTTAGCCAAATCTTTCAAGATAGCGCTGTATTCTTGGAATTTCTTACAATCATATTCTTTGAGTAAAATTGATCCTCCAATTGCAACAACAATTTTCATATATTCACCTTATAATAATTTATCAATACAATATTATTTATATTTTAAATCAAAATAATTATTAAAGGTGTTTTTTGTGAGTTTGGAAAATCAAATTTATACAAGGAAATCATTCAGAAATTATTCGGATGATGAAATTGATATGGGTATAATCCATGAGTTCATGGCTAATGTAAAACCATTGGTTGAGGGCATAGATTATTCCTATGAAATTTTAAAGGATACTGAGGTTAAAATTCTTGCATGATGGTCTGCACCATATTATCTTGCATTATATTCCAAGGAAAACGAATTTTATCTTGAAAATATCGGGTTCATATTCCAGCAATTGTCATTGTATCTTCAAAGCATAGGCATAGGCAACTGTTGGGTGGGAATGGCCTCTCCTAAAAAGAAAAAAGAAAATTTTGTCATTGTTATTTCATTTGGAAAATCTGATAAAAGGACTAGGGACCGGTCCAGTTTTAAAAGAAAGAATTTGGATGAAATTTCCGATTTTGCTGATGAAAAATTAATTCCTGCACAGCTTGCTCCATCAGCCAT
>JAFUIW010000116.1 GCA_017473945.1 Methanobrevibacter sp.
ACCGCAGCATATACTGATAACGTATTAGATGACTTTACTTACTATGGTAAAGACTACGTCGAAGACAAATACGGTGACTTATGCGCAGCACCTAACAACATGGACACCGTTCTTGATGTAGGTACTGAAGTAGCATTCTACGCATTAGAACAATATGAAGAATACCCAGCTTTACTTGAAACTCACTTCGGTGGATCTCAAAGAGCTTCCGTTGTTTCCGCAGCTGCTGGTTGTTCCACTGCATTCGCTACTGGTAATGCACAAACTGGTTTAAGCGCATGGTACTTAGCTATGTACTTACACAAAGAACAACACTCCAGATTAGGATTCTACGGATACGATTTACAAGATCAATGTGGTGCTGCTAACGTATTCTCCATCAGAAACGATGAAGGATTACCACTCGAAATGAGAGGACCAAACTATCCTAACTACGCAATGAACGTAGGTCACCAAGGTGAATACGCTGGTATCGCACAAGCTCCTCACGCAGCTCGTGGAGACGCTTGGGCTTTCAACCCATTAATCAAAATCGCATTTGCTGACAAAAACTTAGTATTCGACTTCAGTCAAGTACGTGCTGAATTTGCTAAAGGTGCATTAAGAGAGTTCGAACCTGCTGGTGAAAGAACTGCTATTACTCCAGCAAAATAGATAGATAAACACTTTAGATAGGTGATTTTTTCACCTATCTATTAATTTATAAAAATCAAGTTTACTTGAAAATTTCCAAAAGATTTATATTACTGACTTAGTAAATATATTAATTACAGCAATAATTGTAAGTATTTTTATAACTTTTGATTTTTGTATGGAACAAAAATCAAGTTTACTTGAAAAATAATGATACTAAAATTATTGTTAATTTGCATGTGATTTTTGTATGGAACAAAAATCAAAATTTCACGTTTATTAAATGATCAATTTAATAAAATAATATGGAGGAAAAAAATTATGGACCCTGTAACATTAGGTGTAGTTGCATTAATGGGTGCAGTTGCTACTATCGGAGGGGCTGCAGAGGACTTAGAATCTGATATTGGTTCTCAAAGTAACCCTAACTCTCAAGTTCAACTTGCTCCACAGATGGGACATTTACACCGTATGATAAACAAGGCGGCTTCTGGTGAACCGGTCGCTTATGGTGTTTGGTGTGGTGTAGCTGGTGCTATTGCATATATTTTAATTTCATTACTTGGTATAATTCCTGGATTCCCAGTAATTGCTATTGCAATCGGTGCTGCTGTCGCTGCTTGTGTTCACGCTATTTATACTGTTACATCCCATATGGGAAGGATTGTAGGTCAATCTCAATTCGAACAACCTTTATTTATGGATGTATTAACTCAGTCTTTAGGACCTATCGTAGGTCACGGATTTATAACTAGTTTTTGTATTGTTGGAATTTCTTACTTAATGACTATTCCAATTGGTTGGTCTGACCCATTACACGTATTCCCATTACCTCTCTTAGCTATGCTTTGGGGTATTGCTTTAGGAGCTATCGGTTCCTCAACTGGGGATGTTCACTATGGTGCAGAAAGTGAATATCAAAAATTCGAGTTTGGTGGAGGTACTCCTGTAGCTATTCAAGGGGATATCGTTACTAAAGCTCCATTAGGTGCTAAAAACTCTATGGATGTTGTAAACTTCTGTGCTAAATTCGGTGGACCATTAACTGGTTTCTGTTTCGGTCTCGTTGTATTCTTTAGTTTCTGGAATACAGTTGTATTTGGAATTTACGGCGGTATTGTTGTAGGTATTATAATCGTTATTTTATTAATTATCATGAATGACAGATTAGAAGTATTTGCAAGAAATAAATACGGACCATATGAGGAAGAATAAGGAGGTTTCGATTATGGATCCAATTAGTTTAATTTTATTCATCGCAATAGGCGGTATTATGATTGGTGCTGGTGTGCACTTTATTCCTGTAGGAGGAGCTCCTGCGGCTATGGCAACAGCTACTGGTGTAGGTACTGGTACTGCTATGTTAGCTGCTGGTGCAGGTTTAACAGGACTTATTACTGCTGCAACTATGTCAGGTGAACCATTTTATGTTGTTGGTATAGGTGGTGCAATAGGTGCTATGATTATGATGGGTATTACTATGCTCATTGCTAACTTAATCTATATTTTCGGTGTAGGTATTGTACCTGCAGCATCAAAAGTACCTGTTGACTGGATTACCAAACGTAACCAAGAAATATATAAAACTCCTGGTACTGAAGGACACGGTGTACCTACTACTTCATACATAAGTGGTCTTATAGGAGGACTTCTTGGTGGTTTCGGTGGTGGATTAGTATACTACGGTATTTACACTGCTGTGGATGACAGTTTATTAATTGTCGACCCAGCTATCACTGTTGGTTTAGCTGCTATATTAGGTGTAGGTGTATTCTTTATCAACTCTGTTATTGCTTCATATAACATTGGTGGTACTATTGAAGGTATGCACGACCCTAAATTTAAAAGAATTGGTACTGGAGCATTAGCTTGTGCTATTGCATCTATCGTACTCGGAATTTTCTGTGTTATTTTAACTGGAGGTATATAAAATGTCTGCTGGTGGAAGTGCTGACGGTGCAGCTGCAGGTGCAGTTAACTCAACTCACTTGTTAATTATGGGTATCGTCGGAGGATTACTTTGTATTTATTTATCAGGCTTTTTAGGAGATATCGTTGGTCCAGTAATCGCTGCTATCGGTGCAGTTTTAGCAATCGTATGGGGAGCAGATGCTATTCGTAGAGTAGCAAGTTACGGTTTAGGTACTGGTGTACCATCTATTGGTTACATGTCTTTATCTGTAGGTGTAATTTCTGCTTTAGCTGGAATTAGTTTAGCTACTATTCTTAACATGACCATTGCAGGACCTGTTCTTGCTTTAGTTATTGCAATTATTATTGGTGCTATTATTGCATTAATTGCTACTAAAATTGTTGGTATGAAAATCCCTATCATGCTTCAATGTACTATTGAAATTGCTGGCGCTGCTTGTTTAGCAATTTTCGCATTCTCTACTGCTATTGTAGGCAGTTATGATATGTTAGCAATTTATGAAGGTGTTGTTGCTACTGGATTTATTGCTGTATTATTCATTATGTGTACTATGGCTATTCAACACCCATTCAACGCATGTTTAGGACCAAACGAAGATCAAGTCAGAACTTTAAAATGTGCTGCTTCAACCGCATTCTTATCCATGACTATTGTAGGTATGTTATCTTCAATTACTGGTGGATTCGGATGGGCTATTGTATTAGTCGTAGGTTTAATCGGTTGGGTTATTTCATTCAGAGCATTCGTTCAAGCTTCATGTAATGACGCAGCATCAACAAGATGGGCTGGATTATGGCCTAATGTAGATGAATAGGAGGAATAAATATGGCTCAAATGTTACCTATGGTGCAAGTTGTACCTGAAATGAATTATGCATATGACCCAGTAACTGGGATTATTGGTTCATCTTTAGGTTCAGGAGTTGTTCTCCTATCTATGGATGAAGTTGGTGAAGAAGTTGCAAAAGTACAAGCAGCTGCTGATGAATTAATGGCTTCATTAGATCCTTATACTAGTCCAGCTGGATCTTACCCTGGTAGGGAAGGTTCATATGTAACTGCTGGTTTATTAACAAACATGGTTTATGGATTCTTGATTGCTGTATTCGTAATTTTTGCTGCAATATCAATTGGGGGTATCTAGATGGCTGATAAAAAAGCTCCTGCAGATGGTTGGCCTGTTATCAGTGGGGATTACATTGTAGGTGATCCTGAAAGTCCTGTAGCAGTTACCACTTTAGCTTCACACATTGAAGCAGAGTTATCTGGTGCAGCTATCGCAGGTCCATGCAAAACAGAAAATTTAGGTATAGAAAAAGTTGTTGCTAATATCATATCTAACCCTAACATTCGTTTCTTAATTTTGGCTGGTGCAGAAGTGCAAGGACACATTACCGGTCAAAGTTTCATGGCTTTACACGAAAATGGTGCAGACCCTGATAAAAAGAAAATTATTGGTGCAACTGGTGCTATTCCTTTCGTAGAAAATGTTCCACTCGACGGTGTTGAAAGATTCCAACAACAATTAGAAATCGTTGATTTAATTGATACTGAAGATATTGGAGCTATTCAATCAAAGATTAATGAATGTGTAGAAAAAGATCCAGGTGCTTTCGAAGAAGAAGCAATGGTCATTTCTGTGGATGACGACGGCGATGATGAAGAAGAAGGAGAAGCAATGAAAGTTGTTTCCGCTGAAACTGCTCTTATTGAAGCAAGAATCAGAAATATCAATACTAAAATTGATATGGTTGGTGCCGTTCAAAGAAATATGGCCGGTAATTATGCAGGTAAAGTTCAAGGCATAATGATAGGTTTAATCTTCACTTTAGTGATCGGATTTTTATTCTTGATATAAGGAGGTATAATTATGGTTCAAATTTCTAATAAACCTAATATTAGCGGAATTAAAAATGCTTCCGAAGATGCAGAATACAGTTCAAAACTTATTGCAAGGGAAGGTAAACTTTTCGCTGGTTTACTTGCTACTAGAGTAAAAGGAATTGCTTTTGGTATTGGTATTGCAGTTCTTTTAGTCGTAATTATTCCTGTGATTGCAATGTTATGTGGATTATAGAGGTGTTAAAATGAGTGACGAAAATTCAATACCTCAAGTTATGGTATCTGCAGATGAATTCAATGATTTAGCTAAAAAATTGGATGAAGCTGAAGAAAAAGTTGATTTCACTGTGGGTGAATACTATCAACGTCTAGGACAACAATCCGGAAGGGATGTTGGTATTTTATATGGTATTATAATTGGATTATTTGTATTGATTGTATCCGTTAAATTTGGTGCTATGGCAATTATACAGAATATTATTACAAGTGTTCTTGCTAGTGCGGTTACAGTAATGCAAACATTAATTGCTAGCTTATTATAAGGAGGATTATACTTATGTTTAGATTTGATAAAGAACAACTCGTAGTTGATGTTGCTGGTATGAAAATGGGTGGTCAACCGGGTGAATATCCAACCGTTTTAGCAGGAACAATCTTTTACGGCGGACACAATATTATTAGTGATGAAAAAGAAGGTATCTTTGATAAAGATGCTGCAGAAGAAAGAATTAAAACAATGGAAGAAATGTCTGATGTAACCGGAAACCCATGTATTGTACAAACTTTCGGTGCTACTGCAGAAGCTATGGTTAAATACTTAGAATTTGTAGGAGACATCTGTGACAAACCTTTCCTTATAGATTCAACTGCAGCTGCAGCAAAAATTGCAGGTGTAGAATATGTACAAGAAGTCGGATTAACTGAAAGGGCTGTATACAACTCTTTAAGTATGGCTGCAGAACCAGCAGAAATTGAAGCAGTTAAAAACTCCGACATCGATGCATCCATTCTCTTAGGTTTCAACCCAATGAACCCTGGTGTTGCAGGTAAAATTGAAATCTGGGAAACTGGTGGAGATGTAATCGACCAAGGTATTCTTGAAATGGCTGATGAATGTGGAATTACCAAACCATTTATGGATGTAGCAGTAACTCCATTAGGTCAAGGTGCAGGACCAGCTGTAAGAACTTCTTTCGCTGTAAAATCTAAATGGGGATATCCTGTTGGATCTGGTATTCACAATGTTCCATCCGCATGGGACTGGTTAAGAGGATACAAAAAAGATCACAAAGAAGCATGGCCTGTTTGTGATATTGGTTCTAACATTGTTCAACAAATGGCTGGTGGTGACTTCGTACTTTTCGGACCAATTGAAAACGCAAGATTAGCATTCCCTGCTTGTGGTATGGCAGATATTATGATTGCTGAAGCTGCAAAAGAAATTGGTACTGAACCAATTGAAGAACACCCAATCAACAAATTATTATAAACACGAAAAAAAGGGTCTAGATTAGATGATTCATTTCATCTAATCATTTTTTCTATTTTTTACTATACTATTTTTAAAAACTTTTAACAAGATTTATATTATTTTAAAAAGATATTATTATTTAACTTTATATATGGAGAGGTTGAATAATGTCTTTTTTAAGTAGAATTTTTAATAAAGGTCCAAAGCCTATTATTGCTCATTCAAAAGAGGGTAATTTGGCTTCTTTAAGAGCTCAAAGATCAGGTCCTGCAAGTCCGGGGGCTGTTCAAAAACCTGATACTTTTTATGTAACTGCTTCTGTTGAATTAGGAAACACCACTACCAAATCAATTGTAATGGCCACTAATTTAAACACTAGTGAATCTTATTTATTAAATAAAACTGTTAAGATGACTAGGGATATTAGGCCTCCTAAACCTTCAGAAGAGGTTTTCGGTAAAACTGTTTGGGGTATTGAATTATCCAAGGAAGCTGTAACTGAACTTATCAGAGATACTGTATTGGAATCACTTAGGAAATGTCAAGTGGATAAGGATGAGGATTTAGATTTTGTTGTAAGATCAACAGGTGTAACCGCAGGTTTTGCAACAGCTGAAGAGGCAGGTCAACTTATCATTGCTCTTGCGGATGGATGTCTTGAAGCTGATATTCCACCGCGTAAGATGTCTCCTGCTATGGGTATTTCACAACTTCCGGAAAGATTGCAAAAACATTCACTTTTAGAAAACATCCTTTTTGACGGTGCTGTTGTAAGTGTTGTTCCTCCAGAAGGTAAAGAGACTGTTGCAAATGAAATGGAAGGGGAACTTGTTACTGCAGGAATTAAATTGGGTGCTAAATGGACTGATGTCGATTACAGGAACCCTTGTGTTTCACTGGATTTCGGTTCAACATTGGCCGGACGTATTGTTAATGATAATGAACCATATGCTAATACGGTTGGTAACTTTTTAGGTTTGGCAGGGGTAGTTTCAGACTCTCTTGCAAGAGGTTCCGGTAAAATTGATAAGAAAAATGGTGCTGCTTTAGATTTATTTGATGAAAAAGCTATTAAAAAAGCTGATAACAAGAAAGCAGAAGCCAATGCACTTGAAGCTCATAAATTAATTAACATTACTAAAGTTCCAATGGATGTTGATAGATTTGGTACAGTACCGGTCAATCCTGTTGCTGCTGAAAAAGCAGGCACTACATTGATTGGTTGTGATGTGGGATTCAATGGGGATAAACTTCCAGAATTAATGGAATTGGGTGCACAATTCTATGATGCTGATGGTCTTCCAACATTGCTTTCAACATTGGATTATGTAAGTACCAATATTGTAAAACGTGTTTTGGATGTTGCATTTGAAGAAAACGTTATTGTTCCGGGTTCTGCTTTAGGAATTACTGGTAGGGCAGGTATCACAGGACGCAAACCTGAACTTATTTTGGAAGCAGTTCAGGATAAGTTTGAAAATGTCGTATTCGTTGAAGACGGTCTTGCATTAGGTTCCGCTATTATGGCTCGTTGTATGAATTCAATGGGTACTCCTAAAGTCCCTATTGGTGGTAAACAAGGTGGAAGATGTATCCTTAAAGACCGTATGAAAATGGCAGGTGGAAAATTCGCTTAAATAATTGTGGTTTATCATGATTTATGCAATTTTGATGGCTGGAGGTATGGGAACAAGACTTAAAGTTCCCTGTGAAAAACCTCTTTTTAAATTATGCGATAAACCTTTAATTAAATATGTACTTGACAATTTAAATTCATCTAAATTAATTGATAAAATTGTTATTGCTGTGAGTCATCACACTCCGGAAACTACTGATTATCTGAAATCACTTAATGGTGATTTTCAAATCTTGGACACTTCAGGGGATAGTTATCTTGATGACTTGTCCTATATTTTAGATTATTTTGAAAAGAAATCCAATAAGGACACTCTACTTTTTATTAATGCTGATTTACCTTTTATTTCAACACAAACCATTGATTATGTTTTGGAATATTACTTGAGCAGCGATAAAGATGCATTATCCACATTGGTTCCAGTAGAGATTTTTGAGGAATTGGGCCTTGATTACTCATATGAATTTGAGGGTTTGGTTCCGTCAGGTTTAAATGTTTTAAGAAGTATCAATATAGTCCAGGATGAAGATCAGTTAGTTATTCCCAAACGAGAATTGGCATTAAATATTAACACTCTTTTAGATAGTCAAGTAGCAGAAAAATTGTACAAAGAATATTATATTTAAATATAATGAAATTAAATAATTATATAATTATATTTAATTTTTATCAGGTGATTAAATGGAAAATAAACAACAACTTCCTAAAAGAGAAGAAAAATTATGGAGTGAAATTAAAAATTATCAAGTAGCTACCAACAATGCACGTATCCTTGGCGTATTGGATGAATTAATCATCAATGAAAAAACAGGTAAAATTGTTGATATAGCTATTAGGGTAGAAAGTGATCGTAATATTCATGTAAAAGGTGCTAAAAGAAACGGAGACCTATTGTTAGTTCCTTTTGCTAAAGTTGAAAAAGTCGGCGAATTTATTATTGTAACTGAATAATTTCAGTTATCCTCTTTTTTTATTATTTTTTTTTAGTAACTATTGTTAACTATTTATATTTAGTAATTCTATATTTAATATAGTATAAAACAAATTCATATTTTAATTTTTAAGGTGATTATATGTTGCTTGAAATAGAAAATTTAGGAGTAGAAGTAGCTGGTAAAAGAGTTTTAAAAGATGTCAATCTCTCTATTGCTGAAGGCGAAACTCATGTTCTTTTAGGACCTAATGGTGCTAGTAAAAGTACTTTATTCTTAACTATTTTAGGTTTTCCGCAATATGAAGTAGTTCAAGGTTCTATTAAATTTAAAGGTCAGGATATTACTAAATTAACTACTGCTGAAAGAGTTAAATTAGGTATCGGTGTAAGTTTTCAGACCCCTCCTTCAATTAGAGGAGTTTCTGTAAGGGATTTATTGAAGATTGAATCCCATCAGGATATGGATGAAGAATTGAATCCTAGAATGCAAGAATTGGCTAAACAGCTCAAGTTCAGTGATGAATTTTTAGACCGGGATGTTAATTTAGGATTTTCAGGTGGGGAAGTAAAACGTTCTGAAATTTTACAATTATTGGCTCAAATGCCTGATTTTACAATGTTTGACGAACCGGATTCCGGTGTGGATATTGAAAATGTAGAATTATTGGCTTCTGAAATAGGTACCTTGCTTGATAAGGACAAACCACAAGGTTCAAGAAAAAGAAGCGGACTTTTAATTACTCACTTAGGTTATATTTTAAACTTCGTAAGTGCAGACAAAGCACATGTTTTAATAGATGGAGTAATTTCTTGTTCCGGAAATCCTACTGAAATTTTAGAAGATATTAGAAAAAACGGTTTTAATGGATGTGTTGAGTGTGCGCAATGTTTATAGTGATGCTGAAAGAGCAAAGGATAAAAAAGCAGCTTTAGGTGCTGACGTTACTATTGAAAATTTCACTGATGAAACTGTAAATGCTTTAGACATGATTGATGACTTAAAGGATTTGGACAAACAAACCCAAAAAGACCTTTTACATGTTGGTGTGGATACTGAAGAAAAAAACAGGTCAGGATCATTTTTACAAGTTGACCAAAGTAATATTTTTACCAACAATAGCATGTCTGATTCAATTGAAGTAATGAATATGGCTGTTGCAATGGATAAATATAGTTGGTTGGATGATTATCTTTGGAATGTTGTTAAACCCGACGCAGACAAATACACTGCAAAAACAGCTTTAAATGAACAGGAAAATGGAGTTTTAAGCGGATATTTTGTAAGGTCACTTCCGGGAACTAAAGAAGTAATGCCTGTACAGGCTTGTATGTTTATCAGTGATGAGGATATTATGCAAACAGCACACAATGTAATTATTGCTGAAGAGAACTCTGAGTTACATTTAATTACTGGTTGTGCAACTGGTGATGATGTGGGTTCTGCTATGCACGTCGGTGTATCTGAAATGTATTTGAAGCCTGGTGCCAAAATCACTTTCACCATGGTTCACAATTGGGCGGAACAAGTTGAAGTACGCCCTAGAACAGGTGTTAAATTAATGGATAACTCTACTTACATTAACAATTATATTCTAACTAGTCCAGTTAGTACTATTCAGTCTTTCCCTACAGCATATTGTGATGGTAAAAACTCAAGAGCTATTTTCCAAAGTATTCAAGGCGGTAAAAAAGATTCCATTATTGATGTTGGATCAAGAGTTTTATTAAATGCTGAGGGCGCTAGAGGAGAAGTTATTTCAAGAGCTGTGGCTCAGGATGAATCTAAAATCTATGCTAGAGGTCATTTGGCTGGAACAGTTCCTGATGTAAAAGGTCATTTGGAATGTCATGGATTGGTATTGTCAGATGATAGTTTTATCTATGCAGTTCCTGAACTTGAAGCTAGTTCTGCAAACCTTGAAATGTCTCACGAAGCGGCTGTCGGTAAAATTTCCGAAGATGAAATCAATTACTTAACTTCCAGAGGAATTTCTGAAGAAGATGCAGAATCCATGATTGTTAGAGGATTTTTAAACATGGACATTACTGGTCTTCCTGATGAATTAGCTCAACAAACTCAAAACATGATTGATATGAGTCTTGATGGAATGTAATTCCATCTAATTTTTCTTTTTTTCTTATTTAATTTGATATAACTTATTTTTTACTAATCTTGTTTTATAGTATATAAACTTTTTGGCTTTAATTTCTAAGTAACCTTTATATTAATTATTAATGAAATATATTAATCAGTACATAATGTATTGCTGAGCTAGCTCATTACGTACGGAAATTGTGATTTTAAGGCACACCTAAAAAGGTTTTGTCTTAAAAAAGATTTTAAAATTTTTTAAAAAACTTTAAAATTTGAATTTGAAGGACGTAAGTTTTTCTAAATTCGTAAAAAATATTATAGAGGAGGAGAAACTCTATGGCTGATGATGTAAAAATTGTAATGTTTTGTTGCAACTGGTGTTCCTATGGGGGAGCAGACACAGCTGGTACTGCAAGGATGCAATACCCACCGAATATTAGAGTTATTCGTGTAATGTGTTCAGGAAGAATTGACCCACAATTTGTTTTGAAAGCATTCCAAGAAGGTGCTGATGGGGTATTTGTAGCTGGATGTCACATGGGTGACTGCCACTATGATGCTGGTAACTACAAATTAGATCGTAGAATGAGATTAATTTATAAATTAGTTGATGATATGGGAATTGGAAAAGAAAGAGTTCACCACGATTGGATTTCCGCATCCGAAGGTGAAAAATTCTCTCAAGCTGTTAAAATGATGGTTAACAGAATCAAAGAATTAGGTCCAGCTCCATTAAAACAACAATTAGATGCTGAAAGATAGATTGGAGGAATTTAATATGGCAGATAAAGTAAAAATAGGAACTATGTGGTTAGGCGGATGTTCCGGTTGCCACTTATCCATTGCGGATTTCCACGAATCATTAATTGATGTTATGGAATTCGCTGATTTTGAATTTTCCCCTGTACTCATGGATACTAAATACGATGAAGTACCTGAATTAGACATTATTATTGTCGAAGGTGGAATCAGAAACGATGAAAACAGAGAATTAGCTGAAATGTTAAACGAAAAAGCTAATATGGTTATTTCATACGGTACTTGTGCTTGCTACGGTGGTATTCCAGGTCTTGGAAACTTATGGACTGTAGAAGAATTAGAACAAGAAGCATATATTAATTCCGTATCCACTGTAAACCCTGATGGAATTATTCCTCACGAAGATGTACCTCATCTCGAAAGCAGAGTAAGACCATTAAGCGAATGTATGGATATTGACTTAATGATTCCAGGTTGCCCACCTCGTTCCGATGTTGTAGCTGAAGCTATTTTAACATTATTAAGAGGAGAAACAATTGAATTACCTTCAACCAACCTTTGTGAAGTATGTCCTAGAGAAAAACCACCTGCAGGTTTAGCTATGGACTTCATTAAAAGACAATTTGAATTAGGTGCTCCAGAACCTGATTTATGTTTAATTACCCAAGGTTTAGTATGTATGGGTCCTGCTACCGTATCTTTATGTGGTGCAGAATGTCCTTCCATTGCAATCCAATGTAGAGGATGTTACGGTCCTACTGCTAAAGTATTAGACCAAGGAGCAAAAATGATCAGTGCGATTGCATCTGACTACGGTGTACAAGAAGATAAAACCGTTGATCCTGAAACTGTCGCAGATCAATTAGATGATATTGTAGGTACATTCTATACTTACACATTACCTGCTGCTTTAGTACCAATGAAAATGCAGAAAGGAGGAGAATAAAATGGTTAAACTTACTATGGAGCCTGTCACTCGTATTGAAGGACACGCTAAAATTACAGTACATCTCGATGATGCTGGAAATGTTGAAGAAACAAGATTACACGTTATGGAATTCAGAGGATTCGAAAAATTCTTACAAGGTCGTCCTGTAGAAGAATTAGCAAGAATCGTACCTAGGATTTGTGGTATTTGTGATGTACAACACCACTTAGCAGCTGCTAAAGCAGTTGACCAAATTTTCGGATTTGACGATTACGAAATTTTACCTGCTGCATACAGAATGAGAGAAATCATGAACTGGGGTTCATACATGCACTCCCACGCTCTCCACTTCTACTTCTTAGCTGCACCAGATTTAATTATTCCAAACGGAACCAGAAAAACAAGAAATGTTTTCCAAGTAATTAAAGACATGCCTGAAGTAGCACTTCAAGCTATTAACATCAGAAGAAACGGTTTAGAAATTGTTAGAAAAATCGGTGGTCGTCCTATTCACCCTACTTCTTCCACTCCTGGTGGTATTTCTACCGAATTAGATGCTGATACTCAAAAAGATTTACTTGAAAGAGCTAAAACTAACGTAGAATTAGCACAAGCTACTCTCGATTTAGCTATTCCTATCTTTGAAGAAAACATTGACTTAATTTCCTCATTAGGTAACTTCGGTGACACTAGACACTGTGGTATCGTAAAACCTGACGGAACTTGGGATGTATATAACGGTAACGTTAGATTCAGAGACAAAGATGGTAGTGACTTATTCGAATACAGAAACGAAGAGTACACTGACATTGTTGCAGAACACGTAAAACCTTACTCTTGGTTAAAATTCCCTTACATTAAAGAAATGGGATACCCAGAAGGTATTTACAGAGTTGCACCATTATCCAGGATTAATGTTTGTGATCAAATGCCTAAAGAAGCACCTCTTGCTCAAGAAGCTCTTAAAGCTTTCCGTGATGCATTTGGATACGCTCAAGCACCATTATTATTCAACTATGCTAGACTCATTGAATTGTTAGCATCCGCTGAATGTGCTGCAGCAGCTTTAGAAGAAGATTTATCTGGTCAAAAATTCCCAGATGAATTAGAAAGAACTGAAGGTAAAGGTGTAGGTATTGTAGAAGCTCCTCGTGGTACTTTAATCCACCACTATGAATCTGATGAAAATGGTTTAACCAATTATGCAAACATTGTAGTTGCTACAATCCAAAACAACCCTGCTATGGAAATGGGTATTCACCAAGTTGCTAAAGATTACATCAAACCTGGTGTAGAAGTAGATGACAAAATTTTCAACTTAATGGAAATGGTTATCAGAGCTTACGACCCATGTTTATCTTGTGCTACCCACTCAATGGATAGTCAAATGAGATTAGCTGAAGTTAATATTGTAGACAGTGAAGGAAACCTCATTAAAAGATTCTAAATTTAAGGGGGTTTTTATAAATGATTGTATTTAATGAAGATGGCTGTATAAAATGTGGTGCTTGTGAAGGTACTTGCCCTACATCAGCTATTGAAGTAACACCTAACGCTATTATTCACTGTGACACTTGTGGTGACGAACCTAAATGTGCAGATGCTTGTCCTAACGGTGCATTAAAAGTTGAAGATTACGAAATCGCTGAAGGAATTGTCCAAAAAAGATTAGTATTCAACTCAGTATTCTGTGATTCATGTGGTAAATGTGAAGAAGTTTGTCCACAAGAAACTATTAAAGTCACTGGTGCTAAATTAAAAGAAGTTGAAGGATTCTGTGTAATGTGTCAAAAATGTGTTGACATTTGTCCTGTAGATGTAATTGGAGTTCCGGGTGTTAAAGAACCTGCTGAATATGAGTTAGATCTCAAAGGTAAAGGTCCTGTTTACATCGATGGTTGTGTTGGATGTGGAACTTGTGTAGAACCTTGTCCAGTAAGTGCAATCACTCTTGAAGAAGTGGGAAGTCCTGTTACTGTAAATGACGATTGTATCAGATGTGGTTTATGTTCACAAACTTGTCCTTGGAATGCAATATTCATTGCTGAAAAGATACCAGTTAAACGTGAAAAAGAAATCAAATCATTTACTTTCGATTCAGCAAAATGTATTGGATGTAACACTTGTGTAGAAGCATGTCCTGGAGACTTTATTTCAGCAAACAGTGCCAGCTTAACAGTAGCTATTCCTAGTGTTTGTGCTGCATGTGGTTTATGTGTAAAACTTTGTCCTGTTGATGCTTTAGATATTGAAGTAGAATGGGGTGAAGGTGCTCCTGTAGACGCAGAAGGTATCGGAAGAGACGCAGAAAAATGTGACTTCATTGGTGCATGTGCTAACAAATGCCCTACTGAAGCTATCCGTGTAATTACCAAAACAGGTATGTTATGCCCAGCTTTAGAAGAAACTGATTCAGAACCATCTTTCACAAGTTGTATTAGATGTGGAGCTTGTGCTTCAGTATGTTCTAACGATGCATTGAAAGTAGAACAATATGAAGTAACCATTGATGGCGAACCTGTCTTTAGAGACAGAATCACATTCAACCCATCTAAATGTGATCAATGTGGTGACTGTATCGAAGCATGTCCATATGACATGATTCACAAAACAGACAATCCTAAATTACCAATTGCAGGATTCTGTACTTTATGTGGTCAATGTCTTGAAGCATGTCCAGAAGACGCATTATGTTATAAATAGGTGTGATATCACACCTTTATTTTTCTTTTTTTAAAAAAATTAGTTATATTTTATTCATTACTACTTTTCCATTGACAATTGTCATTATTGGCATTCCAATATAACTCCAACCATCAAATGGAGAGTATTCTGCTTTTGTTTTGAATTCTTCAATGTTGAATTTCCCCTCTCGTTTTAAATCTATCACTGTAAAATCAGCATCTTTTCCAATAGCTATTTTGCCTTTATTTTCCATACCATAAACTTTTGCAGCATTTTCACTGAATATCTTCGGAATTATTTTCAAATCTATGTTTCCTCTGTTAACTTCAGTCAGGATAAGTGGAACAACAGTTTCCAAATTTGGAATTCCTGGTGAAGAGTTCCATACTCCTTTTGTTTTATCTTCCAATGTGTGTGGGGCATGGTCTGTTCCAATGATTGAAGTTTCATCTAAATTTGTTATAGATATACTGTCTTTTTTCTCCCTAAGAGGAGGGTTAGTTTTTACAAATGTGCCATATACATCATAAGCAGAATTGTCTAATAATAAATGATGTGGTGTAAATTCCCAGCTTACCTGTTGTGTTTTGCTGGCATCTTTTGCAAGACTTAATGATTTGGAGGAACTTAAATGGCAGATATGCAATCTTAAATTGTTTTCACCTGCGAGTTTTATTGCCTGTTTTACGGATTCATCTTCTGACTTTGCGGGGCGGGCATAACTGTAGTCTATAGGTTTATTTTCTTCTTTTTCTTTTAATTTATCGGTTTCATTTTTTACTATTGATTGTTTTTCGCAATGAACTGCAACAAGCCCATTATAATCTGTTTTTTGTTTCAGTTTTCCTAGATTAGTGAATATTTCTTCTAAAGATTCATCACTTTCCAAGTCCATAAACACTTTAAATGATATTGGATTTATTGTAATCATTTTTTCCATTTCTTCAAGGTTATTGTGACCTGCCTGAAGTTCAAAGTTCACAACTGATTTTTTCTGGGCAATTTCTATCTTTTCTTTAAGTGCATTGTAGGTATTTGTCTTGGGTAATGTATTTGGCATATCTATAACTGTTGTAAAACCACCGTTTGCAGCTGCCAAACTTCCTGTTTTGAAATCTTCTTTTTGAGTAAGTCCTGGATCTCTAAAATGGATGTGGGGATCAATAAATCCTGGCATTATGTAATTATTGGCAATGTCAATGATTTCATCACCATCAAGAGGACTTTTTGAAATGTCGCATATTTTTCCATCTTCAACTTTAATGTTGTATTCTCCAATTTGGTCTACAAGTTTACAATTTTTTATTACTAAATCCATTATTATTCCCCATTGATTTTTTTTAGTTAATTATTATTTTATTTTTTTTAAAACATAAGTTTTTTTTAATTTAAGAGCCATATTTATTCTTATGTCCCAAGTTTCAAACATTCTTAATCGTGATAAGGAATTATTTTTCAATGATTTATATGAAAATTCTAAAATTTCCAGCAATGATAAAGACATCAATTTAGTCGCAGATTTCACGGAGTATAATCCTTTACATAATGGTCATTTTCATTGCATGAAAACTGCAAAACATATCTTTCCTTCATCATTATTTGTAGCTATTGTGCCGGGTCTATTTGAGAGAAGTGGTCGAGGTATACCATATATATTACCAAGGGAAGTTAGGGCAGAAATTGCAATTTCTGTCGGTGCAGATATTGTAGTCGAGGGACCGCCTATGGGAATAATGGGTTCCGGTCAATATTCGTTATGTCTTTGTAAGATGTTCAATGCTCTCAATACTGATTACATTCCCCGTGGATATAAATCGGTTGAAGGAATGGATGAAATTTTAAAAAGGATAAATTTAGGTCATCACGTAGCTCCTAAACCCTATAGGATTGTAGATAAAACAACAGGTGAAATTCTTTTAAAAGGGAAATTGGAAGAGGATAATTATGTCATAACTTCCTTTTCAAATTCTTTAAGCAAAATCGGTTTTGACTTTAAAGACAAATTCATTTTTGTAGAGCGCATCGGTGGTGTTAGCGGCACATTGATTCGTGAAAGTATAATGAACAATAATTTTGATGATGTGCTGGATATGATGCCTTCAAAAACTATTGAAGTGCTGAAGCGTGAAATAAGTAGCGATTCCATTATTTATGGAATTCGGGATGTTGAGACAATTTTGGATACTGCAAATAATTATGCTTTTGAGGAGTTGGCGGAACTTAATTTATTCAATGACAAGTTGGCTAAAAATATAATAGATAATAGACCCTTCAACAGTATTGATGAACTGGAAAATGCTATTCTTCATGGCTTTTCTTCTCATTTTCGCCAAAGGGTATTGAGCATTTTGGAAAATCCTGTTCCTAAAAAAATAGTTTCACAGTATATTGACAATTACCCTTCTGTAATCAGAATTTTAGGATATAAAAATGAGGAATGTCTAGAAAAATTTAAAAAAAAGGTAAATAATGAAAATATTTCATTATTTAGGAGTTAAAACTGCATTAACTACATTTTGTGGATTTTTAAGTGCAAATACTGCATCCATGAATGTTGGGTAACTTGCATTTAATACAAACAAGTATACTATGTAGTATATTACAATTAAAATTACGATAATCAAAATAATTGTTAATAAAATATCTACAACGCCCATTGGTTCTTTTTCGTCTTTGTAGTTAATGTTATGAATTCCATTATCTTGTTGTTGATTTGGATTCATTTTAAGATTTTGTTCTCTTGCAATTTCAGCTCTGATTCTTGCTTCCATTTCTTCAGGAGTTTCAACTCTAGGTTCTGGTTGTCTAGGAGGCTCTTGAACTGGTCTAGGAGCATATTCTTTTCTTGTTAAAGAACCGTATTGAGCTTCATCTTTAGCTAACTGTTCTCCTAAAGGAACTTCATTTTCATCAAAGTATAAGTCATCCAGGTATTTTTCATATTTATCTTCAAGATTTTGTCTTGCGCTGGTTTTTGGTGGTTGATAATCATGATCAGGATAAATATATTCTGGTTCTTCAGCAACTGGTTGTTGTTGAATTACTTCTTGAGAGTGGTAATCAGGTTGTACGGTTTCAGGTTGTTCTTGATAAATGCTTTCCCCTTCACTTAAATAAGATGACTCTAATCCTCCAGAATATTCAATTGTGTCTTTAATATTGTATGGTGAGTCATTACTAATTGCCTTATGCTCTTGGGGTTCATCTGCGGCATATGGTATTTCATATTCTTCCTGTGGCTGGTATATGCTTTCTTCCTGTGGTTGATACATGTTTTCTTCTTGAGCATATACAGGTTCTTGAGGTACTGGCTGTGGTTCTGGTTGAGGTTCAGGTTGTGGTTGGGAATTGTCTAAACTGAGCCCAACAATTTTTTCTAAACAGTCTTTACAGTAAATTTTTCCAGCTATTTCTAATCCGCATTCTTTACATATTGATTTTCCACATATAGCACATACATCTGTACCTTCTCTTTCAGGATGATAATGACATTGCATAAATTACACTCTCTCGAATAAATTTTATTAATGTTTATATTTATCATTTTTATTTATATAAAACTTTTCATGATTCATTGGTGTTGTAGATAATCTTTTCGCAAACAATTTCTGAAGCGATTAAATCATCAACTGTGGCTAAAAAACTTCCTAAACTTTCACTATTTACTTCATATTCAATAGTATCATCATTTATTGTGCTTGTTACATAATTTTCATTGTCTACTTCTAATGAATTATATATTAATGACGCATCATTGGTTGTTTTATAGTTTAATGTTAATATTCCTTTTATTTTCATTTTTTCACATTTTTATTAATAATATATATTTAGTATATTTGTTCCATAAATAAATATTTTTTATTATATTATATGAAAATATGGTAACCTTTATTAATGACTTAATTAATATATTTAAGTATTCTATATATTACGATATATGATTTTTATATAGCTATTATTGGAATCTAATATTATATAGCTATTTTCTAATTAAACATGTTTATTCATGTTATTTTTATTTCGGAGGAATAATAATGGTTCGTGCTTATACAAGAAGAGATTACATTAGAAAAACCCCAAATTCAAGAATTGTACAATATGATATGGGTAATTTAAAAGATGAATTTCCTGTTTCATTAAGTTTAGCTGTAAAAAAACCAGCTCAAATTAGACACAACTCTTTAGAAGCTGCAAGGATTGCTTCTAACAGATTAATGCAAAGAGCTGCTGGTAGAATGGGATACCACTTAAAATTAAGAGTATATCCTCACCAAATCGTAAGGGAAAACCCAATGGCAACTGGTGCAGGTGCGGATAGGGTACAAAGTGGTATGAGAAATGCATTTGGTAAACCGATTAGTGTCGAAGCTATCGTTAAAAAAGATCAAAGAATAATCACTATCGATTGCCAAGAAAAAAACTTTGAACAAGCTAAAGTTGCATTAAAAAGAGCAGGTATGAAATTACCAGTTCCATGTAAAATTGTTGTCGACAAAGGTGCAGAATTAATTAAATAATTTTAATTAATTTTTTTACTCTTTTTTTTAATCTATTTTTATTATTGCTTTTTTTCTAATTTTTATAATTAAATATTTAAACATTAAAATTTATAGTAATATACATATTATTGGTGATGTTTTTTTATCCAAACTATTGTCAATTGAATATGTGTTTATACCAAGAGGTTTTATTTTATGTATGTTGTAAAATTTGAGGATTTAAGTAAATCTGATATTGGAATTGCAGGTGGAAAAGGTGCTAATTTGGGTGAATTAACTCAAGCGGGCATTCCAGTACCGCCAGGTTTTGTAGTAACTGCACAGGCATATGAAAAGTTCATGGATGAAGCAGGAATTAATGACAGCGTCATGCAAATTCTTGATGAAATTGATATTAATGATACTAAAGCTCTTCAAGCGGCAGCTGAAAAAATAAAAAGTATTATTATTGAAGCTCCTATCCCAGAAGATTTAGTTTTATTTATTCGTGAGTTTTATAATGAACTTTGTCAAAGGGTCGGTGAAGATGACACTGATGTAGCTATTAGATCTTCAGCTACTGCAGAGGATTTACCTGAAGCTTCATTTGCAGGTCAACAAGATACCTTCTTGCACGTTTCCGGTGATGATGAAGTAATTGAATACATCAGAAAATGTTGGGCATCTTTATTTGAAGCAAGAGCTATCTTCTACAGGGAAGAAAATAACTTTGAACATTCTAAAGTTTACATTGCTGTTGTTGTTCAAAAAATGGCTATTGCAGATAAAGCAGGTGTAATGTTTACAGTAAATCCATCCACTGGTGAAGAAATTGCTTTAATTGAAGGATCATGGGGTCTTGGTGAAGCTGTTGTGTCCGGTGATGTAACTCCTGATAATTATCAAGTTGATAAAAAAGATAATGAAATTATCAATGTAACAATTAGTGATAAAAAAGTAATGTACACTAATGATGAAAATGGAACAAGTGTTAAAGTTGAAGTTCCTGAAGATATGAGAAATGCAAGAGTTTTATCTGATGAAGAGCTCATTGAATTGACTGAAATGGGTAAAAGAGTTCAAGCTCATTATGGTGAACCAATGGATACTGAATGGGCATTTGAAAGAGATAACTTATTCTTATTGCAAGCTAGGCCAATCACTACTTTAGGTGATGCTCCTGCTGAGGAAGATTCTGATGTCGGTGAAACTGGTGATGTTCTTGTAAAGGGTCTTGGTGCAAGTCCGGGTATGGCAACCGGTAAAGTTAAAATCGTTTTAGACATTGATGAGTTGGACAAAATCAAAGATGGCGACATTATGGTTACCACCATGACCACTCCTGATATGGTTCCAGCTATGAGAAGAGCTAGCGGAATTGTTACAGATGAGGGCGGTGTAACTTGTCATGCATCCATTATTTCCCGTGAACTAGGAATTCCATGTGTTGTAGGAACTGGTAACGCTACAACCACTTTAGAAGAAAATATTGGTGTTACTTTAGACGGTAAAAAAGGATTAGTATTTGAAGGAATTTCTGAAGCTAAAGAAGAAGCTCCAACAGTAGCTAATGTTGAAGCAGCTCCTATTATAACTGTAACTGAAGTTAAAGCTAATGTAAGTATGCCTGAAGCTGCAGAAAGAGCAGCTGCAACAGGTGCTGATGGTGTGGGACTTTTAAGAACAGAACACTTAATGTTAACTTCAGGTATTCACCCGGGTAAATTCATTGCAGATGGAAAAGAAGATGAATTAATTGATACAATTGCAGATAATGTGCAAATTGTAGCTGACGCATTCTATCCAAAACCAGTATGGTACAGAACTTTAGATGCTCCTACTGATGAATTTATCACATTGGAAGGTGGTGAAAACGAACCTAGGGAACACAACCCAATGCTTGGTTGGAGAGGAATCAGAAGAGAGTTGGATCAACCTGAAATCCTTAAATGTGAATTCAAAGCTATTAAGAAGTTGCATGAAAAAGGTTATGCCAACATTGGAATTATGATTCCATTGTCACAAAATCCTGAAGAACTCAAACAAGCTACAGCGCTTTGTTCTGAAGTTGGTTTAGAACCTCATAAAGATGTGGACTTCGGTATGATGGTTGAAATTCCAGCAGCTGCAATCATGATTGATGAGTATATTAAAATTGGTTTAGACTTTGTAAGTTTAGGAACCAACGATTTAACCCAGTATACTCTTGCAGTTGACAGGAACAATGAATTTGTAGCAAAACACTACTCCGAAGAACACCCTGCAGTAATGAAATTAATTGAAAGAACAATTAGAAAATGTGCTGAAGCAGGTGTTACTTGTAGTATTTGTGGTCAAGCAGGAAGTGTACCTCACATTGTTGAAAAACTCGTCGGATTTGGAATTACAAGTGTATCTTCAAATGCCGATGCTATTGCTGATGTGAGAAAAACTGTTGCTAGAGCTGAACAAAAAATTATTCTTGACGCTGCTCGTAAACGTTTAGAATAATCTTTTTATTTCTTTTTTTTTATTTTATTTTTATATTATTTAGTTTTGATAGGGTATTTTATGCAAGAAAAACCAATAGATAAAGAAATAATTATAAAAGAATTGGATGATATCCATAAATTAGATAATGATTACTCTGAAGGTAGGATATTAGGATCAATGTGCACTGAAGCACATCCTTTTGCAAAAGAGGTTTATTGCAAATTTTTAGATACTAATTTAGGTGATCCGGGTCTTTTTAAAGGAACCAAATTCATAGAAAATGAAGTTATCAAATCTATTGGTGAATTATTGTCTTTAGATGATGCATATGGAAATATTGTAACTGGAGGCACTGAAGCCAATATCATGGCTATACGGGCCGCCAGAAATCATGCCAGAAAATATAAGGGAATTGTTGATGGTGAAATAATCATTCCTGAATCCGCTCATTTCTCATTTAAAAAAGCGGCAGACATGTTAAATTTAAAAATTGTTGAAGCTAAATTGGATGAAAACTATAAAATCGATGTTGATGCATTAAAAGAGGTTATTTCTGATAAAACTGTTGCAATTGTGGCCATTGCAGGAACTACTGAATTGGGTTTGATTGATCCAATTGAAGAAATTTCAAAAATTGCATATGAAAATAACATTTATTTCCATGTCGATGCTGCATTTGGAGGTTTTTCAATTCCATTTCTAAAAGAAATAGGTTATAACTTGCCTGTTTTTGATTTTTCTCTTCAGGGAGTTTGTTCAATTACTGTTGATCCTCATAAAATGGGGTTGGCTCCAATTCCTGCCGGTGGAATCATATTTAGAAAAGAAGAATATCTTGAGGTTATGGCGGTTGATTCTCCATATTTGACCGTTAAAACTCAATCAACAATTGTGGGAACTCGTATTGGCGCTTCATCCGCTGCCACTTATGCAATCATGAAATATTTCGGACGGGAAGGATACCGCCAAATTGCTAAAAATTTAATGGACAACACTGAATTTTTTAAAGAAGGTCTTGAAAAAATAGGCTATGATGTCGTTTGTGAACCTGAACTCAATATTGTAGCATTTAACCATCCTGATATTGATGCCAATGTTCTTGCTGAAAAATTGGAAAAATTAAATTGGAAAGTTTCTGTAGCTAAATGTCCGGTTGCAATTCGTGTAGTTCTAATGAATCATATTAAAAAAAGTCATTTAAAAGAATTGTTAGAAGATTTAAAAGAAATATATTAACTTTCAATCTTCTGTAATGTTTTCAACATACATCAGAGGATAATTTAACTCTTCAATGAATTCAATCCTTATGATTGCTGTAACATTTTCTACTTTTGTATAGATTTTAACATCAAGCATGTCTCCTGTAAGGGATGTGTATTCAAATTCAGTCATTGATTCTTCTAATTTATCAAATCTGATATTTACTTTAACATCATCTATTGCAGGCTGCAATTTTAATGATTCTTCCATACTTGTCTCTAGACTATCTTTAGTATTTTTGTTGACGGGGGTTCCAACAAATTGGTGGAATAATGCCCCCATACTTATAGCTCCCTCAAATATTGCACGTTCTCTAGTTGTTATATTTGAGAAATATTCCTTATCAACATCCATCATATTCCTCCATTTAAAAAGATTATCTTATCATATATAAGCTCAGATGGAATTGGATTGATACAGCAATACAGTAAAACTACTACAATAATCAATACGGTTGCAAAAATATACATTCTTTGATCTTTTGGGTAGAAATAACTCAATACAAATCCAATTACTAAAAATATGGCTGTAATTATAAGTGCATTAGATTCTTGAGGGTTGCTGCTAATAATCTCATTGTTTATAGGATTAGTGCTGTTTAACTCTCCCTGAATAATCAGTCTGTTTTCAGTAGACCCTATAGGATCACATGTAATTAGATACAAATAATTTCCACCTTCTACTGCATTGAGCTGGTAGTCTGCAGGAACCACTGTGGAGTTAATAACATTATAATTCAATTCTCCTATTCCTGGCCATTCCAGAAGTAGAGTATCACCATTTGATATCTCATTGAGTCTTAAAAATGGTGAACCCTGCAGTGTTCTATGTCCAAATAACAGCACATCACCGCTTAAAGGCTTATATGATGTAGGTTCATGCAACACTCCCTGAGATAATGATACATTGTTGATTTTTTCATTAACTCCAATTGAGGGTATTACAATTGCAGGGGCTTCAATATTTTTTTCTGCAACTATTTTTGAAGAGAAATAGTTGACTTCACCCATTGCATATAACCCGATTATGAGCAGGCATATGATAACAATTATAGTTGTAATAGTCGGTCTGTTCATATTATCATTTTTGTTGTAATATTATATAATAATTTTTCAATTGTTGTATGTTGTATAAATTTCATTGTACATCCATTTGGGAGCATGTGATGTTGGAATAGTCAATACAATGTTTTCCATATTGTTTATAACAAAATTTACCTTATCTTCAGGTGTTTCAATTAAAAGCATATACTGAGCATCTAAATCACCCAAGTTGATTTGCCGTTCATAATTGGATAATTTAACACCATAATCATTAAGCATTTCAACTGTTTCATTTTCATCATATCCCTTTATTATTGACCCTTTTAAAAGTTCCAATACGTTTGATGAAAAACTTTTTGTGTTTTCTTTTGGATAGGTTTCATTTCCTTTCACATGAACTCTGGATTTGGAATACTCGGAATCAATTTCTCCATTTTCTTCATATCTCATTATTGACAGTACTGTACATCCGCTTATTTCTGGGCTGGTGTTGTTGCCTGTGAGGTTATCATCAGTGTAATTGGAATTTAAATAAACGTCCACTACGCTTCCCACATTTATTAAACCAGCTCCTGCCTGAAGTCTGGAAACTAGAATAGGCACTGAAACTGTATTCGGTGTTTCAAATTTAATTTTAGATAACACTGTTGCATCGTTTTGACTAACGATTTTCATAGCTTCCTCGCTATTCATTATCACATCCTTACTTTCATTTCCATAAACAACCATGGTTCTGTTGAATTTATCTTGGTTGGCATGAATTGATTTTTTATGGAATGATTTCCAGTCCTTCGTAGCGGATGTTAGAATATTTATGCTTTCTAATTCTTCAGGACTTCTTGCATCATTGATTTTATTTTCTAGAACCAATTCGTTTGGTGAAGTTACTAATGGTCCTGAATACAAATCATGAAGTTCATTTAATTTTTCAGTTCTTAGGAGTGATAGCTCTTCCTGTTGGGGTTGGTAAATTAAGAAATAATATGCTGAAATAATCAATGTGGATAATATTAGGATTGTGATAATTATCCCAATTTTCCTTTTTTGTTCATCTTCGGTTATTTTTGTAGTTTTTGGATTTAAATAAACTCCAATTTTATGGTTAAGTTTTTTCAATGGACTTAATTCATCTTTTTTTGAAGGTTTTGGGAGATTATTCTCTTTATATTGTTCTTTAATATCTTTTGTTTCATCAAAACCTTTTGGAAATAATGGATCTCTTGGTTTGGTCATTTTTCTACTCCTAATGCTTATTAAAAGTAGATGGATCAATTTAATTAATTGACGTAATGTTTAATTAAATTAATTAAAAGGTAGTATAAGCAGAATAATAACAATAATAGTGCTGGTATATTAATATTAAATAAAATAATTTTGAATGGGAGAATTAACAAAACGATTAGTATAACTGATATTGCAAGAATTGGCATGTTGTCAAATTTCGGATAAATGATTGTGCTGATCATTATTAATGAGATTATAACGCTCAATATTAATGCAAGATATTCGTTATATAATCCGCTTAGATAAAATGTAGATAAAATAAAAGCGATTCCAGGTATTGGAAATCCAATAAAATCTTTTGAGTTTATTTTATCTGCAGTTATATTGTATCTTGTCAATCTCAAAATTCCACAAATAACAATTAATAAACTAACGATTATTACTACTGGTTGAATAATAGTTGATGTGGTGTTAATAGTAGAATATACGAATATTGCTGGTGCTACACCAAATGAAATTCCGTCGGATAATGAATCGATATTCTTTCCAAATCCAAATGTGTCATTTCTATTGGTTTTTCTTGCTACCCAACCATCTACTGAGTCAAACATGATTGCAAATATCATTAGCAATGCTGCTAATTCAAAATTATTGTTAATTGAACTTATGATGGATAGAAATCCGCAACTCATGTTGCATAATGATATTATGTCTGATATTGCGATAAAGTTCTTCATGTTTGCATCTTCAATTTTCATGTTTAACCTCAGTAATACTTTTTAGTTTATATGTTATTAACTTTTGCTTCGTTTTCTCGGTATTATTATGTATATCTGTATTTAATTATTTATAATTGTTATTTTGTGACAGTTATAGTATTTTTTCCGATTTTTTAATATTTACTTCTTCTATGTGTATTTTTTTTAATAATTTCGTGTCATAATTTAGTTTGATTAAAAAAATTGAGATTAACTAATTAATTTTGAAAAATTAACCTTAAAAGATAAAATATATATAATAATATTTTTAATAAATATTAATTGTTAAACTATAAACGAGTGGCTATTAAATCAATTTTATATTTAAATTTTAAGTCATTTATTTTTAGTTATTGAACTTAATATTAATGTAGTGAGTAGTTAAATGATTGAAGATAATATACGGGTTCTTAGACAAGCTGCAATGGTCACCACAGATAGCAATTATAAGATTGAAAAATCTTGGTGTGTTATTGCAGGTAATGTTGATTTAGTTGATGAAATGGCTTATGAGGCGATTTTGTCCAATGCTAATGTTAAGATATTATTCAGAGAACATGTTGTATTAAAAGAAGGTAAATTGGATAAAACATTTGATTTTATCATGATTTATGGCAATTCTATAGTAATCAATGATTTTAAAAATCAAACTACACGACGTGGTGGCGCTTATGTTCAGATACTGCGCAAATATTTGTCTGATGAACCTAATGTGATGGTATTTGTTGCACCTGAAGATGTGATTAAATCCACTATTTCAACAATAGGCAAATCCAAGATACCATTTAAAATTCTTCAGAAGTCTCAAACTACCAGTTTCATTAATGTTGACATAAGTAATGAAGTTAGGTTACCAAATTTCAACAAATCTGCTTTGAAACCTTTCTATAATGCAAATGAAGTTGTTTTAACAACTGTTCTTGTTTCTGTCGAGAAAAATGAGCATGTTGGAAAAATTCAAAGCATAGCTACATCTAATAAGGTATTCGTTATAGATTTTAAAGATATTGTAACGGAGGAATAATCATGAATATTTTTGGAAAAGAAGAGGAAGAACCACAAGTTGATGATACCAGAGTCATTAGCAATAGTCTCGGAATTGATTTAGGAACTTTAAACACAGTTATCGCAAAACCTTCTGGTGATAAATTTGATTTATATCAAATTCCATCAGTTGTAGCTGTAAAAAAAGATGATCCATCTGAAGTTTTGGCAGTTGGTGAAGAAGCTAAAAGGATGCTTGGAAGGACTCCTGAAGATATTCTAGCAGTAAGACCTTTGAAAAAAGGAGTAATTGAAAATGTTGTACAGGCACAAGCATTACTCATTAAAGCAATGCAAATTGGTATTAATGAGGGTGAAAGTGTTGGCAGGATAGTTATTGGTATTCCTGGTGATGCGTCTGAAGTGGAAAAAAATGCTGCTGAAGAGATTGGCAGAAAAGCCGGTGCTCAAAATATATTAGTTATCAGTGAAGGTTTAGCAGCCGCAATTGGAGCTGGATTGCCTATTGCAGAACCAAATGGTACAATGGTTGTAGATATTGGTGCAGGTTCAATAGATATTGTAGTTATTTCTCTTGGAGGTATTAATGATATCGAAACTGTTAGATGTGGTGGTGACGATATTGATAACAGAATCGTTGAACTTGTTGCAGAAAAATATGATGTAGCTATTGGTATTCATGATGCGGAATCTGCAAAAATGGAAGTTGGTATGGTTCACTGTTCTGAACAACTTGAAAACTTAAGTGTTGAAGTTATTGGTAAATCTTTAGAAACTAATAGGCCTAAAAAAGTCATTATTGATTCAATGTTAGTTGCTGAAGCTGTAGAACCATTCATGCAACAAATTGTTGGCGGATTAAATATAATTCTTGAAAGATTATCTCCAGAATTGATGATGGGAGTTTATAATAATTCCGTTGCTGTCGGTGGAAGTTCAAGACTCCGTGGTGTTAAAGAAAGAATTTTTGATGAAATTGGAATCCCAATAGAAATTTCAGAAGATCCAATGACTGTTGTTGCAAAAGTTACTGCTATCGTTGCTGCAGAACCACTTGCATTAGAACCTGAAGTCCGTCTCAGGGCTATGAAATAAATATTATTATTTATTTCTTTTTTTTACTTTTTTTGATTTTTATGGATATTTTAGGCATTGATGAGGCTGGAAGGGGATCTGTTTTAGGGCCTATGGTTATTGCTGGAGTAATAGTTCCTGAAAAGATGGAAAAAGTCTTAGAGCGTATGGGTGTGAAAGATTCTAAAAGATTGACTCCAAACAGAAGAACAATTTTATCCCGCAAGCTTAAAAAAATGTTTGAATACGAGATTGTTGTCATCACAGCTCGTGAAATTGATGAAATGCGCGCTGATGGAATAAATCTCAATGAAATAGAAAAAAATGCTATGGAATCAATTTTAATAAAAATGAATCCTGAAAAAGCCATTGTTGATGCTGTTGATGTTAAAGCGGAACGTTTTCAAAATAATTTATGTAATGACACTGGCATTAATGTTATCGCCGAACATAAGGCGGATGATAAATATATTGAAGTTAGTGCAGCTTCAATTATTGCTAAAGCTGAACGTGATGATCAAATTGCACAAATTAACAAAGAATTTATTAAATCTGGTGGTATAGGTTCAGGTTATCCTTCAGATCCAAAAACAAAAGAGTTTTTAACTCATTATACTTATGATGAAATGCCTGATTTTGTAAGAAGGTCATGGGCTACGGTAGCTAAATTGAAATAATTTCAACTCTTTTTAAATAATATTTAAGTATATGGAATAATAAATCTATTCTTATAAAATTTTCGATATAATATTATATAGAGGATGAAAATGATTATAGAATATATTTATCCATTTATTGATGGAATTGTAGATATTTTCACTCAAGGTGGAATTATTACATATATAATTCTTTTTGTTGGTATCTATGGCTTAATTATTTCAATAAGAAAAATTGCTTACCTTAAAAGAATCAGTAAAGTTGACACTACTGAGATTTTTGGTGTTGTCACTGCTTCTATGGAAAGAGGAGGGGCAGTTGAAGCATTAAAACAAATTAATGGTTTTAAAAATCCTATTTCTAAAATTATTTCTGAGACTTTAAAAATTGGTTATAAAAATAAAACCGAAGTTGAAGAGAGTATGGAGCAAATTTTCATTGTTGAAGTGGCAAAGATGACAAAAGGATTAAGTACTATAAAAACAATTGCTGAACTTGCTCCTTTTTTAGGTTTAATAGGTACTGTAATTGGTATTTGGATGACATTTAAATCATTAGGTGTCCATCCTGATTCAGCGGCTATGGCGGAAGGTATTTATGTTGCTTTAACAACCACTATTATGGGTTTATTAGTAGCAATTATTTTATTGCCTCTTTACACATATATTCAGGACCTTATTTCTGCTGAAATGGACAAAATCGAGCTTGCTACAAAGATGACCAATTGGGGTTTTGCTGTAGTTAAAGTTAGAGTTGATTCAAATGTTGAATGTGCCCTTGAGGCACTTCAGGAAGCTGAAGGTGTTGTTAATACAAGATTAATCTCCGATCCGTATGCCAATATTAAAGTTTCTTTTAAACCGAGTATGTTAGATAAAAGTATTTCAAATATTATTTTAGAAAAATGTAATGTTAATGCTGAAATTACAGAAAGTAAACTAAAACAATAGGTGATTTGATGGCTATTGATGTTAGAGGATATAAAAAGAAAGTATTAAATCAAAAACCAAGTATCAATCTTGTTCCATTTATTGATATTCTTTTTACTATCATGATTTTTTTAGTGGTTACTAGTAATTTTTCAGCTACTGATGTTCAAACTGACGATGCCGATGTTGTTGAAGATGCAAGCGGAAAACCAAACGTGACTGATGTTTCTGGTGATGCACAATACTATGTTATGCCTGTAGCTAATCTGCATAAAGTTACAGTCAATGGTGTTGATAAGTCTGACACGATAGTTGGCAGTGCTGTTGGTGTTCAAGCGAGAGTTATTGACGAAGGGCAAATCTCAATTAAACCTGGGGAAATTAGTATTACTACTCCGCCAGGTGTATCTCCGGATGTGGCTGTCCAACGTCCAGAATTATAAAATGGGGAATTAAATTGTATACAGGTAGAATATTATCAACCGGGATGAATAGTGATGGTAAACCTTTTGTAGCATATCGTGTTTCAAGTAGGTCATTTCCGAATAGGCAATGTTTAAAATTTGAAAATCGTGCAGCTATTGTTCCAAAAGAGGGTTTTGAAAAAGATATTTATGAGAATACATATATCACGTACAATTGCGTTCGTATTGTAAGGGATATGGCAATTGTATCTAATGGTTCTCATACTGATGTTATAGCAGATAAAATTGCTTTAGGAATGAATATTAAAGATGCAATTGCATATTCATTGCTCACCATGGATTATGAGAAAGATGATTATCATACTCCAAGGATTGCGGCTGTTGTTACATCAACTAATAAGAAAGATGAATATGGGTGTTATGTTGGAATAGCTAATGATAAAAAGTTATTAGTGGAGCAAGTTCCTTATGGTGATGCAGTATTTATTTCAACATATGGAAGTCAAGTACATGACTTGGTTGATTTTGAAGCAAAAACCGCAAAAGAATCAGCTAAATTTATTTTTGATGAAGGTACTTTTGCTAATTATAAAAAACCAGTAACTTCATGTGCGGCTGTATTTGATGGAGAATGGACTATTGATGTCTATAATCCATAATTTTATTTTTTTTTTTAATTTTTTTTTAGGGATATTATGAGTATTGAATTGATTGGTTTAGAAGATATTCCCATTGTTGATGAGTCCAGTGACATTTCACAAATAATTAAAGACGCTATTTTAAATCAGGAATGTGGACTTGAACATGGAGACATAATTTTAATTGCTGAAACTTTAATTTCTAAGGCTGAAAACAATTTTATTAAACTCGATGATTTGACTCCTAGTGATGAAGCAATAAAACTCGCTGAAAAATCTAAAAAAGATCCAAAACTTGTTCAGGCAATCTTGGATGAATCTGTTGAAGTAGTAAGGGTAGGACCTAAATTCATAATTACTGAAACTAAACATGGATTCGTATGCGCTAATGCGGGAATTGACGAATCAAATGTTGGTGAAGGTTTAGCCACCCCAATGCCTGTTGATGCAGATAAATCTGCTTTTCAAATTCGTGAATTTTTAGAAAAAGAATTTGGCGAAGAAATTGCAGTAATCATCACTGATACTCAAGGAAGGGCTTTTAGATTTGGAGCAATTGGAACTGCTATTGGATGTTCCGGAATCACTCCTCTTTGGAGAAGAGTTGGTGAAAAAGATTTATATGGTCGTGAATTGGAAACCACAGAAATCGCAACTGCCGACGAGTTGTCTTCTGCAGCATCATTAATTATGGGTCAGGCAGATGAAGGTCTTCCGGTAGTTCTGATTAGAGGATTTAATAGTTTTGATGAAATCCGTGATGTTAACTCAAATATTAAGCCATTGCTCATGACAAAGGAGTTTGACGTATTTAGGAAATAAGTGATTTTATGATTACAGTTTTATCAGGGGGCACTGGCACTCCTAAATTATTGCAAGGATTAAAAGAAATTGTTGATTCTAATGATTTAACAATTATAGTGAATACTTTAGAAAATGATTTCTTCTCTGGAGTTTATGTCTCAGCAGATATTGATACAGTATTGTATACTATGTCTGACATGATTAATGATGAGCTATGGTATGGTGTTAAAAATGATACTTTCATTACTCATGAAAGGCTTGAAGAAATAGGTTGTCCCGAATTGCTTCGTATTGGAGATATTGACAGGGCTACAAAAATTCAAAAAACTCAATTAATGGAAAAATATGGTCTTTTAAAAGCCTGTGAGATTCAAGCTGAAAATATGGGTATTGGTGCTAAAATAATCCCCATGAGTGAAGAAAATTCTGACATTAAAATAATTACAGACATAGGCGAATTGGAATTCCATGATTTCTTAATCAAGCATCAGTCTCAACCGGATGTTTTAGATGTAAAGTTTTCTGAAGTTAAACCTAGTGAAGGCATTATTGATGCAATAGAAAACTCTGAAGCAGTAATAATTGGGCCTTCAAATCCAATTACTTCAATTTCACCGATTTTATCATTAGATGGTGTTAGGGAAGCTTTGAAAGACACTTATGTTATTGCGGTATCTCCGATTATTGGCAATGATAGTGTTAGCGGTCCTGCAAGTAAATTTATGAATGCATTGGGCATTGATGTTTCAGCTATTGGTGTTGCATCATTATATGCTGATTTTTTAGATACTATTGTGATTGATAATGAAGATGATGATAAAGAAGTTGAGGTAAATCAAATAGTTAATAAGGTAATACTTACAAATACTATAATGAATAATTTGGATGCTAAGAAAAATTTAGCTCAAATAATTATTGATAGTATTCCTTAATTCAAGAGGCGATTATTCAATGATACAAATGACATTAATACAAATTGACAATTATGGTCCATGGACTGTTACTCCAAGACCACGTACAGAATCTGACTTACAAATGCTCCAAGCAAGTTTATTTGCTGATTTAAACAACCATTTTGGGAACAAAAAAGGTTTAGTTTTCTTCACAAGATTTGATAATTTGCTTGCAATTTCAAATGGTCTCGATGAGGAAGATCATTTGAGGATTCAAAGATCAATTAGAAACAGATATCCTATAACAGTTAGTATGGGTGTAGGCGCTGCTGAAACACCTCATGAAGCTCAAAAATTAGCAACTATTGCACTTCAAAAAGCAGGAAGTGCCCAATCTGGTGAAAGAAAAGAAATCCTGGCAATTGATAGTTTAGTTGATGAAGAGGACAGTTTTGTTCAAGCAGCTCACATAGATATTAATAGTGTAACTGAAACATTAACTGACATTGAATCTGCATTTGATACAAGTTTCATGGTCAATAAAGCTCAACATTATTTAATGACTAAATTAATCAAAAAAGGCGCATTATTATTCTTCATAGGTGGAGATAACTTCATGTCTCCATGTAATGGTTTATCTGAAAAAGAAATTGAAGAAATCATGATAGAAATCGATGAAGAAATTGGCATTAAACTTAAAGCGGGTATCGGTCGTGGAAAGAATGCTGAAGATGCAGCATACATGGCGGATATAGGTCTTGAAGAGATTCGTGCTCACAATAATGAAATGTGGACTTGGGTTATTGAGAAAGAATATTGAGGAATAATATGATTAAAGTAGTTGCGCCTATGGCGGGAATAACCAACTCAGTATTTTTAAATAATGTTATTCCATACGGTTTTGATGTGGCTACTTTAGGTGGATACAGTTTGGATGCTCCAACAATTGAAGCAAGTAAAAAAATTGTTGCCAGGGGCAGAAAAGAGTTTGATTTTCCGTTAGAAGAAATCTTTTCACATATTGAAAGTGAAGTTGCTTCAATTAAGAAAGTTCATAGTGATGTTAAGGTGTCCGCTAATGTGAGGGCAACAACTCCGCAGCCAATTATTGATGTTGGTAATATAAAAAATTTGGATATTGTTGAAATTAATTGTCATTGTCGCCAAAATGAAATTGTAGACGTCGGTTGCGGACAAGAAATGTTAAAAAGAGATGATTTGGGGAATTATATCTCTCAAGTTGTTGATAATGTGAATTGTGAAGTTTCAGTTAAAATTAGGGCAAACGTTGATGGGATAAATACATTGGATATTGCTCACATAATTGATGATGCCGGTGCGGACTATTTGCATGTTGATGCTATGAAAAAAGGGGTATTTGATGCTGATTATAATCTTTTAAGAGAAATTTGTAATAATGTCCAAATCCAAGTAATTGGAAATAATTCTGTAAATTCCATATTAAATGCACATAAAATGATTGAAACTGGAGTAAGTGGATTTTCAATAGCTCGTGGGGTTATTTCAGGTAATTTGGACTTTGACATATCTGATTTTTAAGATTTTTAAAACAATTGTTATTAGAAAACATTATTAATAGTTTAAAATAAAAATTATTTCAATAGGTGATTTCATGGATTTTATAACTCTTAAGAATATTACAAAAACTTTTGATGGTGTTGATGTTCTTAAAGATATTAATTTGAAGATTAATGAAGGAGAAACATTAGGAATTTTAGGACGTAGTGGAAGTGGAAAATCTGTTTTAATTAACATGCTCAGGGGGACATTGGATTACAAACCTGACGAGGGTCAAATTTTAGTTAATGTTGCAGTTTGTCCAGATTGTCTGGCTGTTGATTCTCCATCTCATGCTGGTGAAAAATGCAGTTGCGGTGGAACTTTAGAAGCACGTGAAGTAGATTTCTTCAATGCTGAAAGAAAATTATTCTCAAGTATCAAAAGAAGAATTTCTATCATGTTACAACGTAACTTCGCTCTTTATGATGAAGAATCTGTTATTGAGAATGTTATGAGAGCCATGCCTGATGATCAGGAGTATGAAGACAGCATTTATGAAGCTTTAGAATTATTGGAAATGGTTCAAATGAACCATAGGATTACTCACATTGCTCGTGATTTAAGTGGTGGGGAAAAACAGAGAGTAGTGCTTGCAAGACAATTGGCTAAAAATCCGATGATGTTTTTAGCAGACGAGCCAACAGGTACCTTGGACCCACAAACTGCTATAAAACTTCACAATACTTTGAAAGAAGGGGTAAAAGATGAAGGAATCACCATGTTAATCACTTCTCATTGGCCTGAAGTAATGACTGAACTTGCAGATAATGTTATCTGGTTAGAGGATGGTCAAATTAAAGAGGAAGGAGAACCTCAAAAAGTTGTTGACGAATTCATGGCAACTGTGCCAATTCCTCAAAAACCCGAAATTCCAGAATTCGGAGAACCAGAAGTTGTCCTTGAAGACGTTAAAAAACATTATTATTCCATTGAACGTGGTGTAGTAAAAGCCGTAGATGGTGTCAGCTTAACTATCAATAAAGAAGAAATCTTTGGTATTGTAGGGTTAAGTGGTTCTGGTAAAACAACCACTACAAGAATGTTGATGGGATTAACTGAACCAAGTAGTGGAAATATTGAAATCAAGCTTGGTGATGAATGGATTGACATGACTAAAGTAGGTCCTCTTAACCGTGGCCGTATCATGCCTTACATTGGTTTGTTACACCAAGAATATTCCCTATATCCTCACAGAACTATTTTAGGTAACTTGACTGATGCTATCAGTTTAAACTTACCTGCGGAATTTGGAAAAATTAAAGCTATTCATGCATTGACAACTGTAGGATTTACAGATGATTATGCTGCTAAAATATTAGATAAATATCCTGACCAATTAAGTGTAGGGGAAAAACATAGGGTTGCTCTAGCTCAAGTTTTAATCAAGGAACCTAATCTTATTGTGTTGGATGAACCTACAGGAACTATGGATCCAGTTACTCGTGTTGTTGTAACTGACTCAATCTTAAAAGCCCGTACAGAATTAGAACAAACATTCATTATCATTTCTCACGATATGGACTTTGTTTTAGATGTTTGTGACAGGGCTGCTTTAATGAGGGGAGATAAACTCCTAGACATTGGCACTCCTGAAGAAATAGTTGATAAATTAACTGCAGATGAAAAAGAAGATATGCTTAAAGAAAATAGATAAATCTTCTTATTCATTTAATCTTTTTTTTATTTCTTTCCAGTTTGGACAGAATTTGTCCATTAACTTTTTAAAATTTTTTCCATGGTTGAATTCTATCAAATGACATAATTCATGTATCATAACATATTCCAAACATATTGGGTCTTTTTTTGCAAGATTTAAATTTAGAGTGATTCTTTTATCTTGGTATCTGCAGTTTCCCCAATTTTTCATTTTTCTTATTTTTACTTCAGACGGATTTCTACCAACGATTCTTGTACATTTGTCTAAAACTGGGGGGATGGCTTTTTTCATTTCATTTCGATAAAATTCATCTAATATGCTCTTTCTTTTTTCGATTGTGCTTCTTTTTGGTATTGGCAAATAAAGTATTGATTTTTCCTCATCAATCAAAACTTGTTTAACGCTATCATTTTTGATTAGGCACAATTCATATTCTCTTCCCCATACATAATGCTTTTCACCGTTGTCGTATTTCAATGGTGCTTTTATGTTATTTTCAAGGATATATGATTGTTTTTTCAAAATCCAGTCCTTTTTGGATTTAATGAAATCTCGGATATCCTCATCTGATAAAAACAGTGGGGCGCTTACTTTAACTTCTCCGTTTGGTGATAAAATACGCAAATACATATTTTTAATGTTTTTGCGCTCTAATGTAATGGTAATGTTTTCTATGGTTATTGTTTCTTTTTTCATGTTAATCAAAAAAATATGGATAAGGTTTTTAAAAACCTTATTGTGCCATTGGATCAAATCCAAATACTTTTTTCGCAAGTCCGAATCCAATAGGATATATGACTATATTAATTAATAAATATGCTGTTACCCATCTTACAGGCCATAGGTAGAACAGATATTCAAATGGCATTCCCATTGGTAGGCCGAATATTGCTGCCATGATGAAGCTCATCATTAGGCTTATGAAGAATGCTGCTGGATTCCAAAGACCCATTCCATCTCTGTCTGGGTTGAAATGAAATATTTTTTCTGCAAGTCCAAATCCGATTGGATATATGATTATATTGATTAATAGGTATGCTGTTGCCCATCTGACTGGCCATAATAGGAATAATGCTTCTACAGTCATTCCCATTGGTAGGCCGAATATTGCTGCCATGATAAAGCTCATCATTAGGCTTATGAAGAATGCTGCAGGGTTCCAAAGTCTCATGTATTGCCTCCATTATTTCTTTTTTATATTAATTGATTTAGACTTTAAATAGCTTTCTATAAAAAAGATTATATATTCATAGTTAAAATAAATTATATTAATATTTTATATTTATTAAATTAAGGTGAAATGAATTATTTTAATCGGAGGTTTATCATGACTTGGGAAGATGCGCCGTCTCATATTTGTAGGGGAGGAGATGTTAGGGGTTTGGCATTTTGTTGCCCTCCTGTAAAACCATGCCCAGTATTAAATGCTTTACAGCAAGTTAATTTGACTCCACAGGAGTATATAGAAATCAAAACTCAATTTGCAAAGGAAACTAGATTAGGTGAAGGAGCCGGAACTTGTTTTGGTTCATTGGTATGGTGTTGCAAACCATCAAAACCATGTCCATTAAGAGATATGACTTTAAGAAATATGGGAATGAGTCATGATGAATACTTGGACTTAAAAAAAGAGTTATCAGAGAGATTGGTTGGTGTCCAAAAGCCAGATCCTGATGAAAGGGCTGAGGCATTGGCCGAAACATTCCATATATCAAAACTTGAGGCGATGAATGTTTTGACTGAATGCAATAATGATTTAAGAGCTGCTGTAAAGGTATTGCACGCAAGGTCTCTTGAAGATTCTGATTAAAATGGATTGGACTTCTATTTATTATAAAACTTCTAATTTGAATGTTTTTATATTAGGCACTGGTGAAGTTGCAACAAGAAGGGCCAATAAGTTTTTAGACCATGGAGCTAATGTGAAGTTGGCGGGAAATAATTTGTCAAAAGAGTTGGATGATAAAGGGGCTGTATTATGTTCCACTCAAAATGTTGATGAATTGGTAGCGTGGGCTGATTTGGTTGTTGTTGCAAGTGGCGATGAAGAACTGTCTGAATATGTTTCTAGGATGTCTGGCGATAAATTATTAAATCGTGCAGATTATCCCTATGAAGGGAATGTTATTGTTCCAACAAGCTTTAAGATTGGAGAAATTGAAATATCTATTTTTACAAATGGAAAAAGTCCATTGATGGCTCGTCAATTGAGGAAAAAAATTCAATCCATTATCACGGAGGATGACATTCTGGAAATTGAACTTCAGGATTATGCACGTTCTCTTTTAAAGGAATGTGTTGGCGACCAGAAGGAGAGAAGAGAATATCTTTATCGTATATTTGAGGATGAAAAAATCAATGAGTTCATTCGAAATAATCAAATTGATGATGCTAAAGTTTATATTGATAATTTAATAAGGGGATTGCAGTGATACTTAATTTAAGAGTTGACCATAAAATTGCAGATATTCAGTCCATGGAAAATATTTCAAAGGACATAGATGAGTTATTTTGGGAGTTGCAGGAGAAATATTCCATTGGGGAGTATATTGAAATTTCCACCTGTAACAGAAAAGAGTATTATATTAAAAATGATTATATTCCTGAGGATGAGGAATTATTGTCCCATGAAAATCAAAGCATTATCATAGAATATGGTGAAGCTGCGGTAATGCATCTGCTGAGGATGACTTCCGGGCTCGAATCTATGATTGTCGGTGAAGACCAGATATTGGGTCAGGTTAAGGATGCAAAGCACAAAGCCATGAAAAATCATCACTGTGGACGTGCCCTTGACACTATTTTTACAAAGGCAATTCATGTCGGACAGGTAGTCAGAAACAAAACTAACATTAACAAGGGATCTGTTTCCATAGGGTCTGCAGCCATTGATTTGGCTGAAAAGCATATTGGCAGCCTCGATGATAAGTCAGTTTTGGTTATTGGTGCCGGAAAAATGGGTAAACTGGTTGCAAAGGCACTATCTGAAAAGGATTTGAATGCTATTTTTGTTGCAAACAGGACTTATTATGTTGCGGTTGAGCTTGCTGAAGATTTGGGCGGAGAAGCTATTCTCTTCAATGATTTGGAAAAATATTTGGCAACTGCAGATTTGGTAATAAGTGCAACCAGTGCGCCTCATGCAATAATTACCAAAAAACGTCTTGAAGGAATTGAAATGAATTATGATGATGTCATGATGGTTGATATTGCAAATCCTCGTGATATTTCTGAAGATGTAAGTGAATTGGGTGTAAAATTATTCAATATCGATGATTTGAGGGAAATCGCTGACGTCAACACTCAACTTAGAATAAAAGAATTTGGTGAAGCCGAAAACATCATCGATGAAGAGTTCATTTTACTTAAAGAATCGTTTAAAATAATGGAAGTTGATGAGATGCTTGGTAATTTAAGAGCATCTATGGAAGAAATAAGGCAACGTGAAACTAAAAAAGCATTGGTTAAGTTGGCTGATGTAGATGGCAGTGCAAAAATTTTAAATAATTTAACAAATTCAATTGTCAACAAGATCTTTTTCGATATTTCCAAAAATGTTAAGGATGCTGCAAAAGATGAAAATAAGGAGATAATTGCAGCTGCGGAATATTTGTTTAATTCAAAATAATTATTCAAACATTCCTTTAACATCATTATTTTTTACTTTGCTTGCTTTTATGGCATAATCAATATTTTCCATTCTTATTATGTCACTGTCGCTAGCTATTGTGTTGTGAAGAGCGGTTTTAAGGATTTTTTCTTTGATGTCTCTTCCGGATAATCCTTTTGTTAGTTTTACAATTTTTTCTAAATCCAAATCATATTCTAACGGGATTGTTTTAAGACTATTTTCTAAAATCATTAATCTTTCTTCGTCATTAGGCAATTTAAATTCTATTTCTTCTTCAAATCTACTCCTGACGGCATAATCTAGACTAGTAGGATTATTTGTTGCACCTATGGTGATTACTGATTTATTTTCACTTATTCCGTCCATTTCGGTTAAAAGGGAATTTACGATTTCAGATACGTCTCCTCTTAGTGACTGAAATGACCTGTGCAGTGCAATTGCATCGATTTCATCAATGAAAATTATTGATGGTGAATTTTCACAGGCTTTTTTAAACAATTCGTGGATTTTAGATGCACCATCTCCTACATGGTCACCAATCAGTGAGGTTGCTTTAACCAAATATAATGGAACGTCAAGCTCGTTGGCAAGAGCTTTCACAAGCATGGTTTTACCGGTACCTGGAAGGCCGTAAAACAAAATGTTTTTTGGAGCCCATGGTCCGAAGATTTCAGGGTCTTCCAAATATTTGACTATGACCTTAACTTTGTTTTTGGCATTGGTCTGTCCGACAATGTCTGGGATAGTAATATCTGATTTAACTTGATTTGCATCTTTTTTTGTTTTAAGTTCATCAGTAATTAGCTTAATTTTTGTGTTTTCAGAAATAATTGAGTTATTCGGTTTTGCAGAAACGATTTCAAAACCGTAATCTGGGATAATTTTTTGATCAAATAAATGTGAGTTTTCTTTCACAACTAATCCTAACCATTGTTCACGCGCATATTCTTCAAATAATTCATGATTTTTGATTTCAAAGTCGTCTTCCATCATATTGAAATCAAAAGGATAACCTACAGGCTTTAAAACTACGCATTGCGCATATTCTTTGTTGTCATTTTCGATTATTGTCGGTTTTTGGTTAGTTGTTTTCAGTTCTACTTTTTTGTTATCGCTTTTCAAAAACTCACCTCCGCATTTTATTATAAAGTAACATTTGTTTTAATTGTTTAAATACTTGATGTGATATATTATCTATAATGAGTTTTAGGACAAGAAGGGTATTATTCATAACGCCATTTTACATGATTTTTCAGTTCTTCCTGCTGAAATATCTCTTCTTATTGATTGGCGAAGTCAGTGAAACATATTTGGTAATGTTAGCTATTATTTTAGGTTTGATTCATTGCATGCCTATGTTTTTTGAAGCGAAAAAGTCAACGGCTTTGGGAAGACTATTATCAACAATTGATGGCGTTTGGATGTGGGCATCAGTGATGTTTTTGATTGACATTGTCGCAATTTACATAATGGGCATGTTTATATCAATTCCTGTGACAGTCATCTATTGTCTTCTGGCAATTGTACCAATTTTGGGAATGTATAATTTCTATAAAGCCCATAAATTAGTTGTTAATGAAAAGGTTTTGACATTGGATAACCTGTCTTGTGACATTAACATTGTCCATTTGTCGGATGTTCATTTCGGATCTATTCGCCATAAATCTCATATCAGAAAAATTTCAACTAAGTTAAAGGAACTTGAGAGTGATTGTGACCTTGCAATCATTTCAGGTGATTTGACCGACGGTTCTTCGGTTGTTGAAGAGGATGATTTCATGGAATTGGGTGATGTGGGAATGCCTGTTATTTTCACTCCGGGAAATCATGACTTTTATCCGGGGATAGATAGCGTGATTGGGGCATGCAAAAAAGCAGGAATAATCGTTTTGGATAATGAATCTCTAGAATTTGAATGTCTGAATATTTGTGGAGTATCATATAGTGTTGAAGACAGGTCAATGCCTAAAATTGATAAATCTTCAATAAAGCGGGATTCGGTCAATATCATCAATTATCATGTTCCCTATTATTTTGAGGAATTCAGCAAACTTGGCTTTGACATCCAGTTGTCAGGCCATACTCATGGAGGGCAGTTTTATCCCGCCGTATGGTTTGCTAATTTAATCTTCAAATATAATAAGGGGCTGTTCAAAAACGATTTGGGCAAATATATTCATGTAACAACTGGAGTTGGGTCAATGGATGTTCCAATGCGCTGGGGAACAGACAGTGAAATAGTGATTTTGAAATTAAAAAAGGAATCATAATATTATGTTAAGACCGTAATTTTGTTGATTCTTCTATTTTTGAACTAAAATTTATAAAGAGAAACGGTCTAATAATAATCATATGGATATTGAAGATAATCACAATCATTTTTGTATTTACTGTGGAGCTAGAATTGATGCCGGACAAAATTTCTGCTCTGAATGTGGAAAACCAGTATTTAGAAAAAAAGCTGTAGTAAAAATAACTCCATCTAAATATAATGATAAAATTAATCAATTGGAACAGGAGTATGACTTAAAGCAAAGCAGAGCTAAGGAATTAGTTGAAAAATTATTTGACCCTAACCACTTGGCCTATGAAAAATTTATGAATTCAATTAATAAGTCAAATAATTTATTTTCCACTCAGGTGGATATTGCAAAAAAGATGGCTGAAATGGATTTGAATGAAAGTCCGTTTGTTGAAAAAGAATTGGAAAATAAGCTAAAAACTCTTCAAGTCTTCATTGATAAAATGGAAGACTTGATAAATGAGCTAATTATTCATATGGGTTCAAATAAGGAAGATGATACTGATATTAACAATTTATTTAAAGATATGGATGATTTAATAGATTCTGTAAAAGATTATTAAATCATGTTTTCGTATATTTGCTTCATTTTAAGTGAATCCTCATCTCTTAGTGGGGTTTCACAAATAATGTTTGCTTTCCAACCATTATCAATTAAAACGGACAGTAAATCTTCTATATTTGGTCCGTACTCATCGCTTTCAGCTAATGTATGGTGTTTTACCTCACCACCTTGACCATATTCGATTGTAGTGAAGTGACAATGTAAAATGTCAATGTCTAATTGGTCTTCTATTGTTGAAAAAATACAGTTATAATCTTCTTTTTTATTTAAAAATCCCCGACCTCTTGCATGGACATGTGCAAAGTCAATTGTAGGTTCAAAATGATCAAATGTGGCACATAGTTCAACAACTTCTCCCACATTACCGAGTTGTGTTCTTTTGCCTGTGGTTTCAGGGGCAAATGTGAACTCTTCAATCCCTTCAGCTTCAAGCTCTTCAAATAACTTGTTCACAGTATTTTTAGATATTTCCATGGCCTTTTCAGGTTTGCGATTTAGATATGCTCCTGGGTGGAATACTAGACGATATGCTCCCATCCATTCTCCTGCACGGGCTGCAGCTATTAGGTGTCCGATACTTTTTTCAAGTTTTGATTCTTCTTTAGCACATAAATTAATGTAATATGGGGCATGCATGGATACTAAAATGTCATGCTTTTCGGATTCTTCTTTTAGGGTGTTCGCAGCATTTTCACCAATTCTAACTCCGTATGGTGATTGGTATTCATATGAGTTCAATCCTTCTTCAGAAATGTATTTTGACGCCTTATATGCCGCACCTTTATAATTTATAGGACTTCCTGCAGGTCCAAAAAGTACATTATATTTCATTTAAATCAGTTAAAAAAATAGTAAAAAAAGGGGAATTTAGAATATTCCCATAGCTTTGTTAGTTTTTGCAATAGATTTTTCGTTGTCACTTTCCATTTCTAAAAGTGCACGAATAGCATCAATGTTTTCTGGAATTACGTCAGATTCCTGATGCACTGCTTGCATATAGAATAATTCGTTTCCTACAACGTTAATGGATTCTCTCCAAACTGGAATTTCATATAAATCATTTCTGTTTCTTCCAAGTTCTTTAGCATATTCCATTAACTCAGCAGTAGAACCTAATCCTTCTTCTGCAGAAACTACAAGCACTCTAGAACGTTTTTCTAAAGCTTCTATAATCTCTTCGGTTTCAACATCATTGTTGATTTCAACCATAATGTTGTGCTGGTGCATCAATGTGGTTGGCACGAGCAATGCCATGGTTGTCACGTCAATGCCGTCCATAACGGTTTTTACGTCAGGGCCGTGGTGGGATGGCACTTTTGGAGGATTTGGAACAATTGCATTGATTGGTCCTTTTTTAACTTCAGATGGGTCTGATCCTCTTCTTACCATCACTGCTCTAACCTTTTTAATGTCTGCAATTGGGTCAATTGTAGACAATGTACGTGTGAGTCCGGTAGTGTTACATGAAACTACACGGGTGTAATCTGCACCAAATGAGTCATCATAATTAGAAATAGCATTAAATGAAAGACCGGTTAATTCATGGTCTTCTCCACCTTGATAGATTGCTTTAACGCCAGCTTTTTTATACATTTCAAGGTTTTGTGGGCCGATGCTTCCAGGAGTACAGTCAACAACAACATCTGCTTCTTGAATCATCTCTTCAACGGTACCGGCTATTTCAATTCCAGCATCTTTAAACATTTGTTCTCTTTCTGGAATTCCAATGTATAAAGGATAGCCTTTTTCTTCAACTGCAGTTCTTGCTTCATAGTTTGGTCTAGTTTTACTTACACCAATAACTTTCATATCATCTTGAGCAGCTACTGCATCAGCCACTCTCTTACCGATGGTTCCATAACCATTAATTGCAACAGTTTTCATTTTAATCCCTTTTTATTATAATAATTACATATTATATGAATTAAACTCTGTTATTCAAATTATATATAATTTGATATTTTTTATTAGCAATGGTTGTGGTAATGCCTTTAAAAAAAATTTAGGTAAAATTATTTAAGGTATCGTTAAAAAATAGTTCTTCATGAATTATAAAATTGAGGGGGCTGGTGATGTCTTAGTTTTAATTCATGGACTTTCAGATAATTTACTGTACTGGGAAGTTTTAGCTAGTCATTTAAAAAAATATTTCACTGTTTTAAGAGTTGATTTGAGAGGGCATGGTGAATCGAAACTTGGTAGTGAAAATATTTCAATAAATTCTTATTCTGATGATTTGAAAAGTCTTTTGGATGAATTAAATATCGATCACATAAATCTGGTAGGTTTTTCATTGGGAGGGGCGGTTGCACTTGATTTTACAATAAGATATTCTCAGTTTGTTGATTCTCTTACATTGATGTCCACTTTTTTTAAAGTTGATGAACATTCTGCAAACCTGTTTGGTGAATTTAAAAACGCTCTAAATATGGGGTTTGAGGAGTTTTTTGATTTCATGTTGCCTTTGGTATTATGTCCTAACGTTATTGATAACAATAAAGAAGAATTGGCAATGTTAAAACAGTTAAATTCAGGTTCTGCAAATGTTGAAGCTTATGTTAAGGCAGTTGATGCATGTTTGAACTTTGATGTTGAAAATGAGTTGGCCAATATTGATGTTCCTACATTGATTTTGGCAGGACAATATGATGAAATATTTCCTGTGGATATTCAAAAAGAGCTACATGCTAAAATTAAGAATTCCAAATTAATTGTTTTTGAAAATACAAAACATAATCTTTTAGTTGGAAGAAATAATGAAAAAATAATAAATATAATAAAAAAAGAGATTAAGTAGAATTATTCTACTTTAAATCCTGCTTCTTCAACAGCCTCGTTAATGTCTGCATCACTTACGTCGTCAGACATTGTAATTTTAGTAATTCCGGAATCTAAATCTGCTTTTGCATCTTCGATTCCATCAACATCTTTTAAACATAATTCTACAGCGTTTACACATGATGGGCAGTGCATACCCACTACTTTAATTTCTTTTTCAGCCATGATAAATCACCTTATTATCGATAGTTAATATTATGTTATTGATTTATTTAAATGTTTAGTTATGCCTAACTTTTCTGATTTTTTGTAATCTTTTTTTGATATTTTGTATTTCATCAATGTTGATGAGTAGATGATTACAACCACAGAACCTATATTGTGGATTAATGCTCCTTCAATAGGGTTTAAAGCCCCTAAAATGGCCAATCCCATAGCTGTGACATTCAGTATCAATGCAAATGCAATGCTGATATTTATTGTTCTAATTGTTTTTCTCGCAATTCCAATCAGTTGCGGAATATCTTCGATATTGTCATTAATTAAAGCAATATTTGCCGCTTCAACACTTACATCACTTCCGATACTTCCCATAGCTATTCCAACATTTGCCTTTTTAAGTGATGGGGCATCATTTATTCCGTCTCCAATCATTGCAACCTTATGGCTCAATAATTGTTCTTCCTTAATGTAATTTGTTTTGTCTTCGGGTAAGCAGTTTGATTTGACGTTTCTGATTTTTAACTGTTTTGCAATATGATTGGCGGTTTTTTCGTTGTCTCCTGTAAGCAATGTTGTTTTGATTCTTAATCGTTTAAGGTTTATTATTGTTCTTTTAGACTCATCGCGTATGGTGTCTGCTAAAAGAATTTTTCCAAGATATTTGTTATTTTTAACAACATATATTGTTATTTCACCGTTTTTAGAATCCTCTTCATCATTTATTTCAATTTGTTCTAATTCAAGAAGCATTTTATTTCCGGCTATTATTTTCAAATCCTTTATTGTTCCTGTGATTCCTTTTCCTATATGCATTTTAAAGTTATTTACTTCAGCTAAATTAGTATTATTGTAATGATTAGCAATAGCCTTTGCTATTGGATGTTCTGATTGTGATTCCAGTGATGCTAAAAGGTACATCATTTCATTAGGATGGTCTGAAATAACTTTAACGACTTTCGGTTCACCATATGTTAATGTCCCTGTTTTATCGAATACTAATTCATCAACTTTTGCTAATTCTTCTATTGATTCGCCATCTTTAACTAAAATGCCATATTTGGTTAGATTGCCTATTGCTGCCATGATTGCAGTTGGTGTTGCAAGAACTAGTGCACATGGACAGAATACTACTAGGATTGTAACTGACCTTATTATTTCGAATGTGAATAAGTAGGTCAATATTGCTGCTGTAAATGCAATTACAACAATTAAAGTCGCCCATTTATCTGCTTGTCTTACAATTTTTGCATTTTCGGGTTTTGATGATTCGACCAATTTTATTAATTTTTGAAGAGAACTGTCTTTGCTGACTTTTGTTGTTCTCATTGTAAATGATCCGTAAAGATTGATAGTTCCGCTGTATACATCATCATTTTCTTTTTTATCTACCGGTATGGATTCTCCGGTTAATGTAGATTGGTCAATTGAAGTCTCTCCTTTAACAAGGATTCCATCAGTAGGTATACTTTCACCGGGAAGTACTTTTAAGATATCTCCTACATGTACCTTTTCGACAGGTATTTTCTCTTCAACTCCGTTTCTGATTCTGGTTGCAACTTGAGGAGTCATATTCACAAGTTCTTTTATTCTTCCATGTGTTTTGTTTACTGTATATTCCTCTAAAAATCCTCCAATTGCCATTATGGTTGCAATTTCGCCTGCTGCAAATACTTCACCAATGATTATTGATGCAATAATTGCTATTGTAACAAGCAAATCCGCTTTAATGTCGAATTCAGTTACTAATCCTTCTATACATTCCTTAAATATTGGTATTCCACATAGTATAACTGCAATCCATGCTATGTAATCGAGAGATAGAACGAAACTTGCGATTACACTTATTGTGGAGATTGCTATAAGTAGAATGTCTACTTTTTCATCCCTTGTAAAATTCATATTAAACAGCCCCAATAGTATAGGTATACCCCATAGGGTATAAAGTTATTTTAAAAAAAATTAAAGTCTGGAGTAATATTCTAAAATTGATGAAATATCGCCTAAAGCATCATCTGCATCGCCTTCTTCAATGGCATTTTTAACGCAATGTTCCAGGTGTCCTTCAACAATAATGTGTCCGACTTTATGTAGTGCTGATTTTGATGCGTTTACCTGCATTAAAATCTGTTCACAGGGAATATCTTCATCAATCATCCTGTCAATTGCATTGATTTGACCGATGATTTTCTTAAGTCTCCTGTGTAAATTTTCACTATCCATACATTCTTTCAAAATAACACATCCTATACTTATGGGGGTATATGGATATTATTGTATATAAATCTTTACTTTAATTTCTAGTTTTAAAGTTCTTCATCTTCTTCATTGAATTCAATAACTGTTTCAAGATCGGTGTAGTCTACAAATGGACTTTCTCCTCTGTCAATAGGTTTGATTTCTTCAATGTCTTCTTTAGATAATTTAAAATCGAAAATATCCAAGTTTTGTTTCATTCTTTCTTCTTTGACTGATCTGCATATTCCTGCAATATTTCTGTCGATGATCCATCTTAAAATTACTTGTGCAGTACTTTTTGAGTACTTTTCAGAAATTTTTAATAGAATTGGATTTTCAAATATGTTGTCCATTCCTTCTGAAAATGGTCCCCATGCTTGGTGAGCAACACCGTACTCTTTCATGATTTCGCTAGCTTCGAATTGCTGGAAATATGGTGTTGTTTCAACTTGATTGACTTGGGGAACAATGTCATTGTTCAATATCAAATCTACTAAACGGTCAGGATTGAAATTTGATACTCCAATTGATATTATTTTACCTTCCTTTTGCAAATCTTGTAAAGCTCTGTATGAACCATAATAATCTCCAAATGGTTGATGGATTAAAAATAAGTCAAGATAATCAGTTTGCAAGTTTTCTAATGTTTTATTGAATGCTTTGATTGTTTTATCATATCCTGCATTTGTGACCCAATTTTTGCTTGTTAAAAATATGTCTTCACGAGGAATTTCTGATTGTTTAACTGCATCACCAACTTCTTTTTCATTATAATATACTTGTGCATTGTCTATTGATCTGTATCCTACATTTAATGCTTTAAGTACAGCTTCTGTTGTTTCATCCTTTTCGATTTCATAAACTCCAAAACTTAAAGCAGGTAACTTTTCACCATTGTTCAATTTTATATATTCCATTTTTACACCATTCAATTTTTTATATGCATATCTTTATTGTTATTTTATTTATAAATGTCGTAAAAAAAGTTATTTAAGTAATATATTTTTTTTCATGAATAATGAATTATTATTAATTTAAAAAATAAAAAAGGAGGAAATGTTCAAGATTATGCTTGATTTTCCATTTCTTCAAATTTAGCTGGGAAATAAGTATCTACTACATACTCAAGCCCATATTTTGAAAAAGATTGCTGTTCTGCTTTCTTACCGATTTTAAGCATTTTCTTAATTTCAGTTTGCCAGAAGTCACTTTTATACCTTGGGTCTTTTGAAAGCTCTTTTAGTCTCATGACGTCCACATCTTTTAGTTTATCAGTTGGTAAATCGTAATTGATAATGTCTGATGCGGTTACTCCGATAAATTTAGCATCTGGAGTAGCAAGTTGGTCATTAACGTGAGCTAATTTTGCACTTCCTGAAATAATTACCTGTGCAATGTGGAATCCCCAAGGGTCTCCGTCGTTACAAATGTAGACTGGTAAGTGAAGTTCTTCATTGACTCTTTTAATGAATCTTCTTGTCGCACGAGCTGCCTGTCCTTTGAGTCCGACAATTAAACAGTTAAATCTTTCATGTGCGTTTTCTTGAACTAATCTGTGAAACATTCCCATGGTTTCCACAGCCAATACTTTGTCCACATTATGGTCGAGGAATTCTACTTGGTCAATAGTAGGAGAAATTGTATATCCTGATTTTCCCATTTTCGCTGCATTAACTTCCACTTCGTCTAAAAGGGTTAAATCCCCGTAAACTGATGCACCGTCTTCTTCAGGCATTAATCCTAAATCTTCACGAGTAACTCCCAATTTTACTTCCAAGTCTTCACCGACAATGTTGGATTCTTGCTGTGTTTTGAAGCTGATTCCCCAACCTTCGGAAACATAATACATTTCCCTGATGGTAGCGGTTTTTTCTCTTGCAACTAAATCTTTACAGAAATTTCCTACATAAACCATTTGGCCCAATTTTCTGATTTGTTTTACATTTCCTAAAGATCTTCTTCCATATCTATCACCTAATTCGTAGTATCTTTTTGCATCATTGAAAACAATGTTTCCAGTACCACGAGATGGAATTTTAAGACTAGGTACTTTATTTTTTTCAATATCTTCAATAATTTCCTGACCTAATCCTTTTAATTTGTTATAGGTGTATTCTTTTCTTTCTTCTTTATGGGATTTTCCACTTTTTGGTTTGTCTGCCATCTAAATCACCTAATCTTCAAAACCATCTTCAACATCATCTTCTTCGAAGCTATCTAATGCGGATTGACCGTCTTCAACTGCATGTCCGTATTCATCAACTTCTTCCATGATGATTGCATCAAGTTCTTCTTCCTCTTCTTCTTCCACTTTCTCACCAAGCAATTCGGCAAGAGCTCTTTTAGTAACCTTTACAAGTATGTCCTGATATTCAGGAACTCCGGTTTCACCAAGTTTTGCAGCTTCTTCAATAATGACTGGTACGTATTCTTCAAATACTTTTGAACGTTTTTCTTTTTCTTTAGCTGCTCTTTTAGCTCTTAAGTGTTTTTGCAATTTACGAGCTAATTTCATGGTTGCCTGTCTTATTTCATGAACAATTTCGGGTTCTGGTGATACACTCTGTTTACCAGTTGATAGGTATGGTACCTGAGTTGAGATAATATTTACAAATAAAGTTAATGGGGTGTTGTCCATATCTCTAAGTCCGTAACGTTTCCAATCGATACTTTTGAGCGCTTCAGTGATTGCACAGCTTCCTGCATCGAAAGTCAATGGAACTCTGTTAGCGAATCTCATGATTTCAGATTTCCTTTGTTCGTTTACAACTCTTCCTGCTTCTCCGCCGTATGCAAGGCCTGCTTCAATAATGAATGATACACCACCTGCATATGTCACCGGTTTTCTTGTAATTGTTGTAACAAATTCTGGTTTAAGGATTTGTTTCATACCTTTTTCAACCTGTTCTGATCCAATTGGTATAAGTCCATCTGTTGGAGGTGCCATAAATTTCATTTTCTTAAAGCAGTGCACAATAGCTTCCGCTTCCTGGAAGGTCATGGCTTTCGGACGTTTGTTCATGTCAATTCCAGTGATTTCTGCAATTTCATCAACTCTTTTTGCAGACATTCTTGACATTGATGAAGTTAACATACTTTTATATCTTCTACTGTCTGTGTTTTTAGCCATTGTCATTAAGTCATCGGCACTTACACCTTTAGGGTGAGGCAATACTTCTTTTGGTTGTACTGGAACAACATCTGCTGCTCTTTTAAAGATATATTTGTGTCCTGATGGGTCCCTGAAAGTAATTTTTGCATGAGGGTTTCCAATCATGGTTCTTCTTATGTATTCGAATGCACCCTGTTCTGCAAGGGAGTAGGAAACATCTTTAAATTGTAATTCAATACATACTCCTGTACTTTCAGCAGGATAATCTTCTCTTTCCATTAAAATTCCACGGTTGTTTTCCACATCCATTTGGAATTTCATTTTTACTCCCTTGATTTCATCTCCGTCCTTGTAACATGAAATTACGCGGGCAGGCTTACCTGTAGTCATCTGTGATAATAGCACACATCCACTACAACCTAAACCCTGCTGACCTCTGGATTGGATGTTTCTGAATTTAGATCCTGCAAACATCATACAGTATACTTGCATTACATAATCTTCAGGAATTCCAGGTCCGTTATCCTTATGTCTTAGGATATAATGTTCTTTGTCGATACGCTTTAATTCGATATCGATGTCAGGCAATATTCCGGATTCTTCACATGCATCGAAACTGTTTGTAATCAATTCGTGAAAAACAATAGTTAAAGAACGAATTTTACCTGTAAATCCAAGCATCTGCTTGTTTTTTCTAAAGAACTGTGATGGGGTTAACCTTTGAAAATCCTCTTCCCAATCAAGTCCAATTTGCTGTTCTTGAGCCAAAATTTTTCCTCCTTAAATTAAATATGTTTAAATTTATTATCATGAATATATTTAAATGAAATGAGAGAGCATTTGAAGAGTAATATTTTTACCCTACCCTAGCTAACTAGTTTAAATATATGGTAAAATAATAATTTAAAAACATGTAGAAAATATAGTATTTGTACTATGTTATCTATATATGTTGGTTGAAGTATATAAGAGTTTGCTATATTTTGCATAATTTTTATAGCTATCTTTCATTAAAATTGATTTGAAGATGTAAAATTTATTTATTTTAAAAATTTAATATGAACTTCCTTATTTTTTAATTATAATAAAAAGTTGTATGATTCTGTAAAGTTGTTTTAAGTTTGTAAAATTGCTTTATTTTAAAACTGGCTTGTTTAAATATTTTAATCGATAAATCTATTACTTATGATTTCAAAAAATAGTATTAACCATATTGTACATAAACTTCACCTTGATGATTTTGTTAAATCTCAAAGGGAGTTTTTAAAAGACAATAAAGGAGGATTTTTAATACCCATTGAAGCGAAAGTCACTGATGAGGAATATAAAAGATATCGCAATCTTCCAATTGACTGGTCACTTTCACCAATAACAAGTGACGACTTGCCAGATGAATTTTCCGAAAAGGCAGTCAAAACAGTGGACATGTTTCGTAGGAAAACTCATAATTTAGATATTGAATGTATGATTTACTTTGATATTGAAACGGGAAATATTGTTTCTTGTAATTTTGCAGATAAAAATAAACCTGACGAAGTTTCTGGTGAGATTTATGCAGATGTTTTAAAAAATATGCATATTTCTTCTGTTCATAATCGTCCAAAGCAGTTTTATTCTCCTCCTTCATGTAAAAATTTTGAGATGTTAAGCCTAGATTTTGAGGAATATGAATTAATTTTTTCTCAAAGAGAATTATGGATTTTAGAATCAAAAGAAATGGTAAGTGATGAAAAAATTAAAAATATTCGTAAAAATGCTAAGGAGTATTTTGATTTTATTTCAGAAAATACTCACGTTGATTTAGAAAAAAATTATTTAATAATTGATAATATGGATTTTTTATATGGAAATTTTTTGTTAGATTATTTAAATAATGATTTTGATAATATTAAATTAACTAGGAGGTATTTGGATGGATAAATATGAGGAATTAGGAGAACCTACTAAAGTAATGCGGGATGCAGGTTATAGTAAAATCAAATCTATTTCTCCAAAAAATAAACGGGAAATTCAAGAAAGGATTGAAAATCCTAATATTGTCACGGGAAACTATAAACTTAAGGAATTATTTTCCAAAAGAGGCATAACTGTCATTCCTGATAAAATGACAATGTGGTATCAATTTACAGAATAATTAAAAAATAGGTTTTAGGAGTTAATTCTCCTAAAAATCTTTCTCATCAAACTCGATTCCGTCTTTAAATTCGATTTTATCGTCTTCAATTCCGACTAAATCTTTAAATTCTTTCATCTTAAGTGTTTCTTTTTTGTGTTCTAAAAATCCATAGACTGACTTGTGTCTAGATCCGTTTAAAATCATTTCGAGGGCTTCCTTTGCAATCATGATGTTGTCCATTTCACCGATCAATGAAACTGTTTTACCATAAACCGCCATATCCACTTCAGCCATTTCCATGATTATTTCACGTGTTTTTCCATCTTTTCCTATGATTCTGCCTTTGTATCTTGCAAGGGCCTTTTTGGATTTTCCTATGTATAATGGTAAGCTTAATACTTCCAGATAAATGTCATCGCTGACTAATTTTAAAGCAATTTCAGGATTGAATCCACGAGCCACTGCCTTAACGATGTGATTTGCATTCCAGACTCCTAACGGATCTTCCATGTCTTCTCGAGGTGTAATGTATACTGTACCGTCATCACTGTCAATGTCTAACATGGTTCCGGTAGCGTTTTCAATGGATTTTTTAACTTTTCCGTTGCTTCCGATTAATGCCCCTACTCTGTTTTGAGGTATTTTCAAATAATCTGTTTCCGGCATTTTATCACCTTTAATTTAATTAGAATTAATAATATTTATTTAATTTTAAATTTTTAAATGTTTTTGTTAAAAAGAATATTATTAAACATTTAGAATAAGTGAGTATTTAACTTTGCGGTTTTAATGTTGTAAAAAAAAGAATCTTTAATTATAGCACTGGACGTGTTTTGGTTTCCAGTGCTATTTGGTATTTTGGATTAATGTTTAGATTTGTTTGCAATATCCATTTGGTGCTTTGGATATTGAGAACAAATTGATGTCGAGGTTTGAAAACGGTTTATTTTTGATAAGGTTATAACAATTTGTTCATTGGGTGGTAATCAACAGGTTCGGTTCCTAAAGGTTTTGCAGCTTCTGAGATGAACATATCTGTTTGAGCTACTGCAGGGAACGCGATTTTTGCGTTTTCAATAGGTCCAAAGAGAACGAAGTCCCCACCACACATTACCTGTACAATGTTTGCACCGATGTCACAAACGGTAAATGCGGTTTTGTTTCCTTCTTTTTTGTATTCTCTTAACCAGTCCCATGCGGATGGAACGTTGTGAATACCTGATCCTACAGGGTATCCCCATTTAGCTTTTTCTGCAAAGGAAGTTCTTGCAGCAATACCTGCACCTTGACCTAAAGGAGTTACTGCTGTGTCCATCATAAATCTATCAATTCCACATTCTTCAGCTACTTCAAGTAAACCTTTTTCGTATGCACCGTCATCTCCATCTTCCCACATTGCCATTTTACCTTCAACGGTAGCATTCATTGGGTTGAATCCTAAGATGATAGAAGCAGAAATGTCTGTTGCAGCGAGTGCATCCAATTCAGCTTTATCTGCAGCCATGTTGATTGAATTGTAAATAGCTCTTTCTGTTAATCCTACTTCGTCGGAATATTGTGCACCAGCAACCCTGGCGTCACCTGAAGTTGAATCTATAAGGAACGGAGCGTCACAAATTTCACCAATATATTCAATGTATTTTGGAAGTGCTTCTACAGTTTGACCGAAAACTTGAACAATGTATGGGTTACCGGTTACATCGGAAATGGAAGCCATATCATTAACTAGTTGTTCGGCTTTTGCTTTGTCGAAGTCTCCTGTTAATTCATCGTTAAGAATGTTGTGTCCACCGTAGAAAATAGTTCCTGCTAGTACAGTAGGGTATTCTCCAGGTTGTCCACCCATTTTGACTCCTGCGAAGTCAAAAACTTCTTGTTCTTTATCAAATTTAAACATTTAAATAAACCTCTATATTTTTCGACTTAACTTTTCAATTTTATTTTATAAAAAATTAAAGCTAAGTCTATAAAAGTTCTTTTTTTAATTATATATAAATTTATCTATACAATTCACTAATTTATAATATATTTTTAATAATACTGTTTAATTTTTAAAATAATAATTTTATAGTTTTTAAATAAAGAAAAATTTATTTTAAATCAATATCTATTGAAAAAAAGTAATATTCTTTTTATATTCATGAATTGCTTTTGAAAAACTCAATTGATTTTATTAATCATTATTAATCATGATTGTCTAATTATATTTAAAATTTGATTAGATATTTGTGAAATATGAATTTTAATATTGTTTTAAGGGTTATAACTAATTTTAATTGATAAAATTATTTGTTTTATCATGTCAAAATAATTATTTTTAAAAATAAAAGTCAAATATTTGTTAAAAATATATTACAAAAATGAATGTCATGAAGATGGCAATTATTTAGTAAAGTTTGTCAACAAATTGATTTTCATTGGCATGAAGAATATTTGCCATCATGATTGATATTTTCTGAATGCATAGGCAAGAATTGATCCTGCAAAATTCTGCCAGACGGAATAGAGTGCTCCCGGAACTGTTGCCTGGGATAAGTTTGGAAAATGGGTTTTTGCAAGGCTGGTTGACAAGCCTGAATTTTGAAATGCCAGTTCGATAGCTACTGTAATTATCTGTTTTCTGTCCATTCCTGCAAGGTGGCCAATTCCAAATCCAATTAACATTGAAATGAAATATTGTAAGATGATAATTATGAGTATTACAGTGGATGAAGTTAAAATGGCCTGTTTATTTGTACCGATTACTCCTGCAACTATTAAACAAACTACAATGGATGATACTGTAGGCAAATAGACTTTTAATTTTTCACAAAAGTCAGGGAATTTGTAATTCAGGATTAAACCTAAAATAATCGGAACAATCACTATTTGTACAATTGAAATGAACATATCAACCGGATTGAAATGAATTTGATTGCCTATTAAGAGTAATGTGATTATTGGGGTTAATATGGGTGAAATCACGGTGGAGACTGCAGTCAAAGAAACGGACAGGGCAACGTCTCCTTTTGCAATAAAAGTAATGACATCAGATGCGGTTCCTCCGGGCACTGTTCCAACAAGAATGAGGCCGACTGTCAAAGCAGTATCAAGAGAAAAAGCGCTTGCAAGAGCAAATGCTATAATGGGCATTATTATATACTGTGATGAAATTCCAACTGATATTACTTTAGGATTTTTGAACACGTTAATGAAATCGTCCACTTTCAAGGTGGTTCCCATTGTAAAAAGAACAATGCTTAAAAGTAAATTGATAATGTTGATGCCATTATATTCACTTAAAACCCATTTAAATGAATTTGGATAAACTAATGAAATGGCAACAGCCACCAAAATCACTATAAAAAAATATTTTTCGATAAATTCAAAAATCCTTTTCATATTTCAATTTTTGATTTTTAAGGTTAAAAAGGTATTGATATAAAAATGAGTTGGGATTAGTATAAATTAATCTAAAACTTAGGGTTGACATATTCTGTAAGAAAGATGTTTTACTAATACTTTCTGTAACATTTGTCTGAATAAAGTTTGGATTATTTGTTTAATTAACTTAGTGCATAAAAAAATATTTATTTAATATAAAATTAAAAGTAAATATTAATCAGATTAATTTTCATTAGGTGTTTTTAATGATATTTACTATTGAAGAAATCACAAAAAGAACCATTCCAATAGCCATTAAGCATGGGGTTAATAGGTTATGCCTTTTTGGGTCTTATGCTAGAAATGAGGCAAGTGATGAAAGTGATTTGGACTTCATAATGGATGATGGGGATGTGACTTCTTTAATTAAATATATGTCTTTTGTTCAAGACTTGGAAGATGAATTTAAATGTCATGTTGATTTGGTTTCATCATGCAGTCATAATAAGGAATTTTTAAACAAAATCAAAAAAGATGTGGTTATAATCTATGAACGCTAAAGATGAAAAACATATTAAGAAAATCATAGAATACTGTGAAGCGACAGCAAGTGATATTGAGTATTTGGTGATGATTTTAATGAATACTTAACCAATGATCATTACCAAAGAGCATGTGCGTTTAATATTATCCAAATTGGAGAGTATATTGGCAGATTGTCCGATGAGTTCAAAGACCAGCATCCTGAAATAGCTTGGAATAGTTTAAAAGCAATGAGAAATATTCATGCTCATGATTATGAAAATGTTATTGAGCATTTGGTTTGGGAAACTATGAAAGTGGAGCTTCCAGAACTTAAGGAATATTTGAAAAAATTATTATAGTTTTAAAACTTCGGGCTAACATATTCTCATAGGAAAGATGTTTTACTAATGCTTTCTGTAACATTTTTCTGTAATAAAATTTTAAATTAATAATCTAATTAAATTTGCTTTTAAATTAATTTATTTTATATATAAATGGTTTTTCCACTGCCGTTAGGCCCTGCAAAAACAATCACCTTAGGAAGCCTATTTTTCATTTGGATAAACTCTCCTTCCATCGGGATACTCAATATAAGATCTATCTGATTCATCATCATAACCTGCAATAGGAAGTTCTTTGATTTTACATATGTCTTGATCTATTTTAATTGATGCATTAAATCTTTCAGTAAGCTCTTCATCAGATAGTTCATAGTAAATATTTGCAATATTATCAATTTTTGATTGAGCATTTGAGTATTTTTATTGAGCAGTTTTTATTATATTTATGAGTGATATTTTAGATAGTTTTTAATTTTTTTTATCTTTTTATCTATCATCTTTTTAATTATTTGTTAAAATTATATAAAAGAAATTTTCTCATTATTTTCTACTTCGATTTTTAATAGATATTATCAATATTATCAATTTTTGATTGAGCATGTGAGTGTTTTTATTGAGCAGTTTTTAATTATATTTATGATTAAAATTTTTGATAGTAACTAAATAAAATATAATTTAATTAATCTTATTTTTAATAATTTATTAAAACTATATAAAAGAAATTTTATAAATTATTGATGTTAGATTTCTTATAATTTTTTTCATATATTATCAATTTTTACAAATTTATTTCAAAATTTAAATTAAATTATTTGAGTGTTATATGTAACATAACTTCTATTAATGTTATTTTTAACTATTTTAACAATTTTATAATTTTTTTTACTTACAAAATGTTTATATACTTTATAATTTAATATTATATTACTCAATACTTTAAATAAAGTATTATCATTTCAAGTGTATTTCTGACGTTTAATAAAGGAGGGTAGGACCATGAAGTATAAAATTTTTGTTAGCAGTGTTAGAAGAGAATTTGAGCATGAGCGAAAGTTCATCAAGCAGGAAATTGAAAATGATTATATCCTAAACAAGTTTTTCGATGTTTTTCTTTATGAAGAGTTATCTGCATTGGGTGCTTCTCCTAAAGAGGTATATACTGAAGAAGCTATTAATTCAGATATTTACATTGGTTTGATTGGTTCAGATTATGGAAGTATTCTTGAATCTGGAATATCTCCAACAGAACTTGAATACGACCTCTATAACAAGACTCATAATGATGCATTAATTTATATTAAAGATGTTGAATTCAGAGAAGATAAAACTGAAGCATTCATCAAAAAAGTCAGCAATCATAGCTATACTCGATTCAATAATAGATATGATTTGATGAATGCAATTAAAGAAAGTCTAGGCGATTTCATAGCCAAAAACTTGAGAAACTATAAAGCTTTCGACTCTGAAATACTGTTAAATTCTTCATGCGATGATGTGGATTTAGAGGCATTGGACATGTTTTTCAATGTATTGGATTATGAGCCTATTGAAAAGATAAGGGATGAAAAAGGATTGACAAAAGTCCTATCAACAATACGTGCCGGAGAATATGTGGATGGGGAATTCAGATTAAACACTGCAGGAGCATTATTCTTTGCCAAAGACATCTCAAAATTTAACTTATCACATCAAGTAAAAATGGTTCGCTTTTTTGACGATGAAGGAGTTAAAACATTCGATAAAGCAGAATTCAACATGTCATTTTTAAAATTACTCAAAGAAGCAGAACTGTTCTTCAATAAAACTCTGGCGAATATCTCTCAAATTAAAGGCTTTAAAAGAGAAACAATTTATGAATACCCTTATGAAGCGATACGTGAAGCACTTGTAAATGCCCTAGCACATAGAGATTATACAATAACAACTGCTGCAATAACATTTTATATCTACAATGACCGTATTGAAATAAAAAGTCCCGGACGTTTGGTATACCCATTAACTGTAGAAAACTTGGAAGAAAATGAACCACTTCACAGAAATGAAACAATATGCAACATATTTTCAAAAACAAAATACATGGAACATGTTGGAACAGGTATAAAACGCATGAAAGATGCAATGAGATTAAATGATTTGGAAGAACCGGAATTTATAGAATCTGAAGGATTTTTCAAGGTAATATTCAGATCCAATGAAAATGGTAATGGATTAAATTCACGTCAAAAACAATTCCTAAGAATGAATGATGTTGGAGAAATTACAATTAAAGAATATATGGAAATATTTAGTGTTGTAAGAAATACTGCAACCAAAGATTTAAACGATTTGGTTGATATGAAGATTGTAGATAAAATTAAAGATGGTGTGCGGTTTATTTATAGGAGAATTGATTAATTGTATTAATAAAAAAGTCTATAAGTAATAGGGGTTAGAGAGTCATGGCAACAGAATTCATAATTAGAAATGATAATAATCCGGAATTTATTCACAATGATTTATCAGATTATTTGGATGTTGAATCTATTTTAAAAGAAAAATATGGATATATTTATGAAGCTATTCAAAATGAAGGATTTATATTGGAAAATAATTGGGGGGATGTTTTTAAAGAAATATTATTTGAAAATAAAGTTGTAGGATTTACTTTTTATGAGTTAAATTCGGCAACGAATTTTATTTTAAATGAGATTTATATCCTGCCGGAATTTAGAGGCAATTCATTGTTTTTATTGGAAATTAATATCATTCTTGCATCAGGAAACTCATTGAGTATTTTACAGCCAACAAAAAATATTGTTGAAATTTTAATTCATTATGGATTTGCATATAAATTAAATAAGAATATTGTAGCTAGTGCTATTAGTTTTGATTTTAAAAATGAGAATGTTTTATCCAATTCTAATGAAGGATTTGATGATGAACAAATAATGTCTTCTAATATCTATGATTTAGATATTCGTTCTATTTTATTGCTTATGGATATTTCAACTCCTGGACGGAATATTATCTATTATCATGAAGAACTTGAAAATGATTTTAATAGGTATGGGGAACGTAAACATTTAAATAATAGTTATTTTAATGAAATCAAAGAGTTATTCCTGCAGAATTCTGAAGAATTTACTCAAATAATGTTTGATTTAAAAGATAAATTGCCAAAGTCTCAGTTGGGATTTGATATAGTTGTAGGGCATGGTGAAGAATTTTCAGATTATATGCAAGACATTGTTGATGAGGGAATCATTTCTAAAAATAAAGCTCATAGAATTAAGGAAGTTTTAACAGAAGAATATGAACGTGGTGAAGTTACAGATGATGGAATAATTACTCGTTTTAACTTTTTCCTAAACGATTTGGATTCACAAATAGGCATATCAGATATTTTTCAGTTGAATACAAATTTATGCCCATATTGTCACAACCCAATAAATTTATCTGATGAATCATGCTCAATTTGTGGTTATAATCTGTTTTTTGAACCTGATTTTGATTTTATGGATGATGATTTTGAAGAGGGATTTGTCATTGATAAAGACAATATTTCTTCTTCTCTATCGGAATTATTTGAAAGACTGGATCGAAAATACAAGCTTGAAAATATTAATTATGGAAAAGATTATTCTACAAACCATGATTTAGATCAATTTAAACTTTTAAAATTCATTGATGAATATCATAATTTAGATTTTGCATTTCTTATAATAAACAATTTAAAATTGCCTCAAGAGATATTTTCTGAATTATTATTTAACGAAGGATATGTTACTTATGAAATCACTAAAGAAACTTGGTCTGATTTTGCCAATAGTGATTTAATTGTGGATGAATTGAAAGATATCTTAAGAGATAACGGACTAAAAGTTTCAGGGAAAAAACAGGAACTTATTGATAGAATTGGTGAAAGTGACATTTCATTCGATGAATTTGTCTCTGATAAGTTATTTTTAACCCAAAAAGGTAAAGATTATTTAAATGATTATTCATGGATTGAACTTTACATGAATTTTTTAAGTATGTTCGATTTTGATGATTTTAACAGATTTCATGATGTTAATGATGGGGATTTCAACGAAATTGTTTCAGAATATCTTGATGAACATATTAAACTGGCTAAAAAGAAAAGAGATTTTGACTATTTGATAAATTGTTTTTCCTCTAAAGCAATATTTGCGGAACTGGATGAAAATATGGATGATTCACTAAAATGGGAAATGAGAAGATTTTGTTTAGCAATCAATCCAGTATATTTGGATAAGTCTTATTATAATTTTTATATTCCTTTAAACAAAGAAAATATAGATAATTTAAGGTTATTGAATGATAAATTTTCAATTGATATGTTAATGGATTCATTTGATGAGTCTTGGGATTATTTTAAATTCAATAGGTGCATTGTTTCAAAAGATGATGCTAAAGCTATTCTTAAAAGACTATTGAATAATCATGAAGATTTAAAATTAATTAATAAAGAAATTAAAGACATGTACTTTGGGAAAAATCGCATGGACAATACTCTTCAGACGGATTTAAATGATTATTTTAAATGATTTGGAGTTGGTTTTTTCATAATCCAAATTCCTCTTTGAATTTCCTATAGAAATTGTAATCATTTTTTAATTGCTTTTTAACAAATTTGATTAATTCGTCATCTTTTAGATTATAAAGGATGTCTTTAATTTCCATAAATTTATCTTAATCGTGCAAGAATACCACGACCTCTTTTTAGGTCGTGGATGAATTGCACAAAAACAGGGTATGGATATTATTAGTTTTCAAATGCTCTCTCACTATTTGTTTATATTATGGTTATTTAATATTATTATTGTGTGTTTTTTATAATTTGTAAAAAATTTTAAAAAACCCGTTTTTGGATGTGATTCATGTGTTTTCTGAATATAATACTGTTAATAAAGGTATTGTGGTTAAATTGTATCCTGATGAAAGTATGAGGGATAAAATTAATCAGAATATTGGTAATGCCAGGTTTACCTGGAATAAATTATTACAGGAATATCAGGAAACATTTGAATTGTTTAAAAAACAAGGATACACAAAGTTACAATGCAACATAAAAACATTCAATACAATGTTGAATATGCTGAAAACACAATATTCATTCTTGTATGAAAGTGAGTCAAGCAGTTTGCAGCAGGTTTTCCGTGACCTATTACAGGTATTTAAAAGATTCTTCAACAATACATCCGGTTATCCTAGATTCAAATCCAAAAAGAATCCAAAACATAGCTTCAGAATACAAAACAACAATAATATCAAAGTACAGGACAACATAATTGTTTTACCAAAATTGGGACAAGTACATTACAGAACCAGCAACCATTATAAAAAACTACTAAAAGAATCTAAAATCAACAATGTAACAATTAAAAAGGAGCACGGTCACTTTTATGCAGTTTTCAACATAGAAACAAATGTAGAGACAATGGATTATACGTATAATATTGTGGGAATTGATCTTGGTATGAGAACATTAGCAACCCTCAGCAACGGACTAAAGATAGCCAATTTAGACACCACATATGAGGATGAAATGATTAAAAAATACCAAAAAAGCCTATCACGAAAAAAATACAACAGCACCCGCTACAACAAAACACTAAAAAAACTCGGCAAATGGATAAAAAGAAAAAACAACCGCATAAAAGATGCATACCACAAATTAAGCCACTACCTAGTCAAAACATACGACCTAATCTGTATGGAAACACTAGACATACGCGAAATGTTCGAACAAACCGATTATAGCAAAAAACTACAGAATATCAGCTGGTACAAGTTAGTGGAAATGATCAAATACAAATGCCAATGGCACGATAAAATATTCGTCCAAATAAGCCAATGGCACCCATCCAGCAAAAACTGTAACGTATGCGGATACTACAACAAAGATCTAGGCGACGAAAAAAAATGGACATGCCCACACTGCAAAACACAACACGACAGAGACATAAACGCAGCAAAAAACATCAAACAAGAAGGATTCAGACTTCTTAAAGAAAAAAATAAAATGAACCTCAGGGACTGGGGGGATAGCACGGTAATACTACTTTCGTGGGAAAGTACCGGCCCGTGAAGTAAGAATCCTCGACCTCTTCCAAGGTCGAGGTAGTTCAATCTTGTTGTCTGGAACTTATTCATTTGACAATAAGTGGAGACATACGGCCATATGCTCGCAGGATTCCTCCCCACAATCGCACGAAATGGAATCAACATATTTATTGTCATATAATTTAATTTTTACTTTAAACTTATTTTCATCTAAAACAGTTGCATTGACTGTATTTCCAGTTTTTTCAATAAATTTAACGCGCCCTGATTTATAATAGTTTTTGCCAGTTCCGTTTTTACGATAGTGAAAATCTAACTGCCATTAATATCCATCAATCAAAAAATCATTTCATTCAAATAATTTTCACATAAATCATCGAATTTTTCTTCATCAAATAGTTCATTTAAAAATTCATAAGCTTCTTTTTTGGAAACAAATTCTTTTTCAAGATTCATGGAATCCCAAACATTGTTAAATATTTCCTCAAGGTTATCAATCTCTAATTGGGATGCGTAACTTCTAATGCCATCAATGTCATAGTAATTTAAAAGGACATACATGCTATAATAATCTTCATAATCGTAAATTGGATTGATTCTAAAAATATAATTCTTAATCTCTTCTATCAATGCTTCGTAGGTATCCTCTGCATAGATATAGATAAATGCGCGAGCATTTATACAATCACTGACATATCCAAAGTCTTCACATTCATGTGCATGTTCCAGATGTTTATCGATATATTCAAAGCCCATTTGGATTAAATCATCAGATTCATTTTCATCAACGAATTTATAAAAATCATCAAATTCAAAATCATTTAGGCAAATATCATATAAATCAATCCATTCGAAATCATTTAGGAATTTTTTACCATTTTCTGCAAGTTCAAACTCACAATTATCAAAATCAAGTGATGTAACATTTTCAAGTGCTAATTTAACTAATTTTTTCTTTTTACCTGACGCGTTTATTCCATGTTTTTTTAAAATATTTGTCAGTTCATTTGCATTCATTTTTAAGATTTCATTTTCAAAATCAACAGTATCTGATGCAATTGGGGTTATATAATTATTTTCTATAATGTTTTGTCTAAGAAGATAGTCGCCATGAACAGTTTTAAATTCAAGGTTTTCAAAAATTTTATCTAAATTAGGTTCATTTTTTAAATAAAGTAATATTTGATAGGTGTCATAGTCAAATGACCCTGTAGGATAGTCTTTTCCAAAAATAATGTCCTCGTCAAGAACATAACCTGTATTTTTACGACTAAAAATGGAAAAGGGACTATTTCTTGCATCATAAACGATGCCGTTGTCGTCGGAATATATTTTCTTTAATTTGGTCAAATCACTTCTTTTCATAATATTATTTATCTGATAGGTAAATATATAATTATATGAACGGTTGGGAGTTAAGTTTTGATGGGAAATCTTTAGATGATGCGCAAAAGTGTGAAGTTGAAATTTTGAATGTTGAAGATAGAGAGATTATTGCCAAAGTTGATGGTTTTGAAGTAGTGGCACCAATTGTCTTTCACTCTCCCCATCATGTTTTCTGTAGTTGTAAATCAAAATATTCTTGCAAACATGAAGCTGCGTTAATATATTATATTGAAAAACATTCAGAATTGTTAAATTGTCAAAGCGAAGAGGATTTAATTAGTTCAATTGATGAAAATCAGCTGCGTGATTTTCTGAAAAATGAGATGGAACAAAATCCAAAACTTAAAAAGGCTTTTTTAGATAAATTTGGCCAGGAAGATGTAATCGATAAAGAATATTATATTGAAAAATTAAATCAGGTATTCCGCTCAGGTGAAGACGGGTCCTTTGCGGATTTTGGAATTTACAATATAGATATGATGGAATATGCATTATCGGAGTTCATGGATAATGAACTGCCAAAAATACTGGGTATGTGTGAACATTCCTTTGCATGTAGTTTGGTTGAAAAGATAGCAGAAGTATTAGGGGATGATTTGGCAGTAAGTCATGATTCATGGTATGACTTAGCGGAAGACTTTATGGAGTACGTTTATATTTTGGAAGATTCAATCTATTTAACTTCGGATGAGAGAAAATCACTTGAAAGAGCTACAAGTGAGATAGTAAGCTATTTATAGATAATATTTTACAGATGTTTGAGTAGTTAATTTTATATAGTATGGTTTTTTCACTACAATTTTACGAAATGGAGTCAATTTTGGACCTAAAACTTTAAATAAGTTAAATATAATAATGTATTCTCATGTATTACTACAAATTCGAGTCAATAGATTTTGAAGAGCAATATTCTTTTGAACTAACGCACTGGAAAAAATTCACTTCAGAAGAATTGGATGAAATGGTCATAAAATCAATTAAAACTTATGTTGAAAAAGATTATGATACTTATCTAAATTTTCCATGTCATCTGGATATTGGTGATTTATTTTTTGATGAAAGTCTTCCGGATACTTTAGTTAATATGTTTGGATTTAAAAAGATAGATTTTGAAAGTAAGGTCGAATATGGTGGAGAATCATTATTCAGTGATGATTTCCGACATAAGGACAGGAAAAATTTTAAAGAAATATTAAAAGATGTTAAAGTTCCTAAATGTGAAAGTTGTAATGAAGAGAATTGTTTAATTGAAAATGAAAGGTTTTAAATTGAAATCAATTAATGGAGGTCATGGTTATGGGTTTAACTCCTCAACAAGCTTTGTTAAATTTAGAGAGATACATATATTATGAAGTTTATTATGGTGATAAAAGATATGGTTTTTGTAGTGAATATGATAAAAATGAATTTGAAGAAAAATATTCAAATAAATTTGTTTTTAAAGAGTTTAATTTTAATTATGATGATTTGTTATTCACATCTCGATTAGAAAAGTTAATAAAATTATTGGAATCCAATAAGGAAAAAATTGATGAAGAATTAAAAACTAAACGTATAAGTGATATTCTTTAATGTTTATTAATGGATTAAAATGTATAATGTTTTTATCTAAAATTTGGGGTTGACATATTCCCAAACTTCTTCAAAACTAGTTTCAACTCCAAGTTTGGTATATTCACGAACAAGTGTGTTAATGTCACGTTCTAGGAGTTCTTTTGAAATTGGATTGTCTAATACTACGGATTGTGAAACGTCAATGATGACTGGTTCTTCATTTAAATTTAGGATGTTGTAATTGGATAAGTCACCATGAACCAGTTTTGCTTCTCTGACAAACAGCTTTAACTGTACAAGCAGTTTGTTCCAGAATTTCTCAGGATCTTGTGGGGGTTGGTTTCTGACGGGTTGTGCAGGATTCCCGTTTTCATCACCGATGAATTCAATCAGCAACACGTTATTCGCACTTGTAATTGGCTTTGGTACGGTAACGCCAGCATCATATAATCGTGTAAGGTTCTTGAATTCTTTTGTAACCCAGGAGTATATGATTTTCCTTTTATTTTTGGTTTTAACGTTAAATCTTGGATCGCCTTTAAGGTAGTAATCCATCTTTTTAAAATCAGAAGTAGCTATCCTGTAGATTTTAACCGCAATGAATTTCTCATCATCAGTTATTCCGGTTAAAACGTTAGCCTCTTTTCCAGTACTTATTGCACCGTTTAAAATATCGATATGGCCCTGATTAGCTAATTTATACAAAGTTTCTAAAGTTATTTTATCAAAAACTTCATTTCCGGTTTTTCGCTCTGAATTGTCTTTCTTTCTTTTTTCAGAGTGGATTTTTTGATGCTTGGCATCAGCTTTAGCTACTTTTGGATCCATTTATATCAAAAAAATAAGTAGTAAGACTACATTTTTAAGTAGCCTTTTCTTTCAAGCCAATTGGATTCTGTTTTTGTGTATCTCCAAATTACGTCTGCTTTTTCATCAGCTTGGAAGTCCCATGGTTTTACAAGGATTACGTCTCCTTCACGAATCCAAATACGTTTTTTCATTTTTCCAGGGATTCTGGTCATTCTTATATTTCCATCAGCACAGCGGACTTTAAGTTTTCCGTGTCCCATTATTTGTTCAACTACTCCAGGTATTTCTCCTTTTTTAGGAGTTCTTACCCTTCTGTACTCTTGTTGATTATTGTTATTAGGTCTTGACAAATACTCTCCTCCAAAAAATATAATAATTTCTCATTAGATTAAATTATTTATATATTTATTGATATATTATATATTAATTTATTGGATAATATATAAGGAGATAACTATGGGAACCGAATTTTTAAAAATTAAAGAATGCGATGAGGCAATCGATATTATTCAAGATTTATTTGACAAGAACTTGGCTGCTGAAAGTGAAGAGATTGCAGTGACTGAAGCTTACGGAAGAATATTGTTTGAGGATGTTTACTCAAGAATGGATTTTCCTCCATTTGATAAAGCGTTGAAGGATGGTTTTGCGATTCTTGCTGAAGACAGTTTTGGTGCATCTGAAGAGTCTCCAAATACCTTGGAGGTCATTGACTTTTTGGAAGCGGGTTCTGTTACTGATAAGAAAGTCGAAAAAGGTAAGTGTATTGAAATCAGTACTGGTGCAGCAATGCCTGAAGGTGCTGAAGCAGTTGTGATGGTTGAATATGCTGAAAAATTGGATGGAAAAGTCAATTTGCTTACGACTGCAACACCTTCACAGGATGTAGCTAAAAAGGGATCTGATATTGAAGAAGGAAATTTGATTCTTAAAAAAGGCGATTTTTTAAATCCTGGAAAAATTGGAGTATTGTTGTCACAGGGCTTTGAAACCATTGAAGTATATAAAAAACCGACTGTTGGTGTAGTTTCATCAGGTAATGAAATCACACTTCATGGTGAGGAGTTGCCATTTGGAAAAATTTATGATGTAAATGGTGGGATGATTAAAAATGATGCAATTTCCTGTGGCGCAGATGCAAATTTCCTGGGGGTAATGAGAGACGACTATGATGAAGTTAAGGAAAAGATTACCCAATCACTTAATGATGTTGATGTGTTATTATGTTCCGGCGGAACTTCAGCCGGTCTAGGTGATGTGCTAAAGCATGTTCTCGATGAGCTTGGTGAGGTTTACATTCATGGAATTTCAGTTCAGCCGGGTAAACCTACAATCGTTGGAGTCATTGATGGTAAAATTGTCATCGGCCTTCCTGGAAACCCTGTTTCTGCTCTAATGATATTCAATGCATTTGTTGCAGAACCCCTAACAAAACTTGCTGGAATTGATAAAGACTTTGAACTTGAAACCGTAAAAGGCAAAATAACCAAAAGAATTCATTCTCAAGTGGGAAGAATGCAATATCAGTTAGTTAAAGTCGATGGTGAAAAAGTTCAACCTATATTTAAGGATTCAGGAGCAATTTTTTCACTTTCAACAGCTGACGGTTATGTTAAAATCCCAAAATTAGTTGAGTTGGTTGATGAAGGTGAGGAAGTAGAAGTATATTTATTCAATTAAGATTATAATTAAGATAAGGTGTAATAATGGATTATGAAGTAAAAGTAATTCCGGAACAAAAACTGGGAGTGATTAATTGTAAAACTCCAATTGAAGAGTTGGGAATATTCCTTTCCATACTGATGGGTTGGGTTGATGCAGAAGATATAGAAACAGAAGGGGAACCATTCATTGTTTATTTCTCTCCAAGGCATGAAGTTAATCAAGGTGATGTAGTTTATGATGTCAGTATTGCAATAAAAGGTGATGCTGATGAAACCGATAGAATCCGTGTTGTTGACATGATTGAAAATAAGGTATTGGCGGCAAAGCATTTCGGTTCAACAGATACTATTATGGACACTTATGCAGGGCTTGTCGAAGTTGCCCAAAAAAATCACTATGACATTATTGGATCACCTAAGGAAGTTTTAATAAAAGGTTTTCATAACTGTGACAATGAAGATGAGTTCATAACAGAAATTCAGTTACCGATTATTGAGATGTAGTGATAATATGTCTAAAAAGGAATTTGATGTTGATAAGGAACTTGAAAGACTTGCTCGTAAATCAAACATAAACATAAGAAAATCAGAATACTCTTTTGAAAATCAAATAAAAAAATTAGATAAGGACATTGATGCTCTTGCTAAACAAAAAATAAAAGATTTCGATAAAAATAAGGAATTGACTTCCGAGTATTTGTCAATTGAATATAAGCAAGATACAATAGATAGATATAGAGAAAAATTAAAAAAGATTTAATTTTTCTTCTTCTTTTTTTAATTTTGACCAACAACTCTTAAATCATGCACGAGCAGTTTAGGAATGATGTAGGGTCCGTACTGTTTGATTTCTGAATTTAAACCTTCTACTTTTTTCATAATTTCAAAGATGTTCCCTGAAATCATGGCTTTGTTAATTGGATCTGTTAACTCTCCGTTTTCTATTTTAAATGCATTGCTTGCTTCAACTGAGAAATCTCCAGAAATAGGATTTGCAGTGTGTGCTCCCAATACGCTTGTTGTCAAAACACCTTTGTCAATTTCAGATAAATCTTTCATTTCACTGAATTTGAATTCCAGATTGGTCGGATTAATCATTGGTGTTGTGAGATATGACCCTCTGTATCCATTTGAAGTTGTTTTCAATCCCGCTTTGTTTGCAGTGTATATGTCATAAATAAATGAGTTTAAAACTCCATCTTTAATCAAGTCTGTTTTTTGAGAGGCGCTTCCTTCCCCATCACATTTGGAAGTGTACATTCCTTTTTCTAAAAGAGGGTTGTCAATAATTGACAGTGTTGGATTGGCAATTTCTGAGCCAATTTTTCCGTTTAAAATTGACCTTCCTCTCATTACATTTTCACCATTGAATGCACTTATGAAAGTTTGAAGCAATCCTGTTGCAGCATAGTAGTCTAGAACAACATCATAGTTGTTTGTTTCAACTGGTGTTGTATCCAAAGAACTTTTTGCAAGGTTACACACTTCATTTGCTAATTTTTCACCATTCAAATCAAAGAATCTTGATGATTGTGAGTTGTAAGCTGTGGCAATTTTGCCGTCTTTTTGAAGGGTTACTGAAAGACTTATTCCAAATCCTGTCCCTTCATTTTCTATTGACACTCCGTTTGAGTTGATAATTAATGATCTGCCTTCGCTTGCAGAAAATCCTGATCCGGTTACTTCACATCCACTGTCTGTTGCTGTTAAGATGAGATTTTTCAAAAACTCAACGGATTCATCAAGATCCAAGTCATTGAATTTTTTGTCATAAACATTTTTAACATCACTTACTTTTCCCGCTTCGGCGAATGAGTAATTTTCATCCTGTTTGTTAAGCTTTGTATTTTCAATGGCATGAATTCCTGTTTCAGCTATTTTTTCCAAGTTTGATGTAAATGCAAAGCCGATTTTATTATCCTTAATTACTCGTATTCCAATTCCTTGCTCGATTTCTTCCTTTGCGAAATTCAATTCAGATTGCTCTGATTCAAGTTCTATAAGCTTTGACTCGTCAATGTATATTTCATAAGAGTCACATTTATTTTCAACTGCTTTTTTTGCTTTTTCAGCTAGTTCATATATCATGTTATCACTATAGTGCGAATTTTTCAATAGCTTCTGCCACTCCGTCACCGTAAAACTTCTCGCAGGTATATGTGCTTATTTCTTTTAGTTTGTCTTCGGCATTTCCAACGGCTATTTTATAGCCCACTTCCTTCAAGAAGTCTTCATCGTTTTGGCTGTCTCCAATAGCCATTACATTTTCCATATTTATTCCATTTCTTTCACATAAATATCTGAGTGAAGTTCCTTTATTCACTCTTTTATCTGTAATGTGGAGTGCAAAGCCGCTGTCATAAATTTCAAGTTCATCTAAATATTCAAAGTCTTTTAGGGCGTCTTCTATCTCTGCTTGTGGTATTGTCTTGTAAAAGACCGTTTCAGTCAACCTGTACATATTGTCATGGGAAGCATGTTTTTCAAACTTGTCACCTAATTTTTCTTTTAGGTGGGTTTCGGCAGATGTTACAAAGGCTTTATCCACCATTATTTCAACTGCATTGTTGTTTTCACCTTCCTTAAAAACAACTCCTCCATTTTCACATACAAGCCCTCCACTGCATCCGATGAGGACTTCAGTAGCATATGCATAGTTAACTACATTTCCTGTAACTATTATTGTGGGTATTCCTGCATCTTCCGCTTTTCTCAATGCTTCGATTGCGGATATGCATATCTGTCTTTTTTCATCTGTAATTGTTCCATCGATGTCTACTGCAATTGCTTCAATTGTCATATTATCCTCTTGAATATCTGTGGGCGATGTTACAAGTTCCTTCCTTACTTACCATACATGCACCGATAGGGTGAAGGGGATTGCATGCTTTTCTAAATAGTTTGCAGTCTTCAGGTCTTGCAAGTCCTCTTAAAATCGGACCGCAAATACAACCTTTTGGAGCTTCATTAACATCTTTAACTTCAATATCATATTTTTCACGAGCATTGAATTCACTGAATTCATCTTTGATTTCCAGGATTGAATTTGGTATTTTTGGAAATCCTCTCCATTCTCTGGAAGTCACGTCAAATACCTGATCGATCATGTCCTGCGCTATAACGTTGCCCTCTTCTTTAACTGCTCTTTTGTATTCGTTTTCAATTTTCGGTGTTTCATTGTGAATTTGTCTTAAAATCATATATACTGACATTAATATGTCCAGAGGGTTAAATCCTGCAACTGCTTGAGGTATTCCGTAGTCAGTTGAGAAGTATTCGAAGGGTTTTGTTCCAATGATTGTACATACATGTCCCGGTTGAATCAATGCATTTAAGCTTGTTTCTCCTGAATTGATTAAAAAATCAATTGCCGGTGGAATCAATCTGTGACATGAAAGTACTGAGAAGTTTTCTGGAGGTGTGGCCAATAATTCTGCTGCTGTTGTAGGTGCAGTTGTTTCAAATCCGGCAGATATGAATGCAACGTCATTGTCTACTTTTTCAGCTATTTCAATTGCTCTGTTAATTCCATAAACTACTCTCACATCTCCTCCTTCAGCCTTTGCATCGGCAAGAGATCTTTCGGAACCCGGAACTCTCAGCATGTCTCCGAAGGTGGTGATTGTAACTCCCTTATCAATAAGTTCCAATGCCTCATCAATTTCACGTGAAGGCACAACACATACTGGACATCCTGGGCCTGCAATGATTTCCACTTCTTCAGGAAGCAGGCTTCTAATCCCATTTTCCATTATGGTGTGTTCGTGGGAACCGCACACATGCATTATTTTAACGGGTGTAGCCAATTCATTTATTTTTCCTAATAACTTTTCAGACATATCTTTCATATTCATATTAACACCGAAGATTTAATATTATATCATAAATATATTTAGTATTGGATTTATTATATTTTATTATTTTAAGGGATAAATATGTTTAATAATAATATGATTTTAGTGGTTATTCCAGCTAGGGGAGGTTCAAAGGGAATTCCCCGTAAAAATTTGAGGTTGCTTAATAATAAGCCACTTATTTCTTATTCTATTGCTGTGGCAAAAGCGTCTCGGTATGTTGATGATGTTGTAGTGACTACTGATGATTCTCAAATTGCACTGATAGCCGAAAAATTTGGAGCAAGTGTAGTTAGGCGCTCTGAAGAATTGTCTACCGATGAAGTACTTCTTGACCCGGTTATCCATGATGCAATGATTCAAAAGGAAAAATTGGCTTTTGACGAGTATGATATTGTAATTACGCTTCAGCCTACTTCTCCACTAATCAAAACTGATACTTTGGACAAGGTAATCGAGAAATTTGAAGATTTCAGTATTGACAGTGTAATTTCAGTTGTTGATGACAGACATTTAAGTTGGGGGTATGATGAAAGTAACAATCGGTATTTCCCAACATATATTGAAAGGGTTGCTAAGGAGAACCTGCCTAAATCATTCAGGGAAACCGGTGCAATTTTGGCCACTAGACGTTCTTTTGTTCATGAAAACTCACGTCTCGGTACAAATATTGATATTGTTGAAGTGTCTCCAGAAGAAAGCGTCAGCATTGAAAGATATGAGGACTGGTGGCTTGCTGAAAATTATTTGAAGCGTAAAAATATTGCAATGATTGTAGATGCAAACGATGAAATCGGAACCAGCCATATCGACAGATGTATTTCACTCGCCTCAAAATTGGTGTTCCACAAAGTTCTGTTTTTAATAAAAGAAAATCATCAATTGGCAATTGATACATTAAATAAATTAAACTATTCATTTAAAATTTATGAAGATTATACGGAGTTATTTGATATCTTAAGACAATACAATTCTCAAATTGTTGTCAATGACATTTTGGATACTTCTGAAGAATATATCCTGACTTTAAAGGAAAATGGTTATTTTATAGTCAATTTTGAAGATTTAGGCATTGGAATGGAGCATGCTGATGTGGTATTCGATGATTTATATGAGCATGACATGTCCGAGGAAAATGTTTATACCGGATATAAGTATTTCGTTTTAAACGATGAATTCTATTACCAACCTCCTAAAATTATTAAAAATGACGTCAATCGTGTGTTAATTAATTTTGGAGGAAGTGATCCTCAAAACCTAACTGATAAAGTAATAGATTCAGTTTTATCAACTAATTATGATGGTCGATTGGATGTTATTGTAGGGCTTACTTATCCTAACTTGGAAGGTCTCATTTCCAAATATGAATCTAATCCGTTAGTTCAAATTTATCAGAATGTTCCAAATATCAGTGAATTCATGTTTAATGCGGATTTAATTTTCACATCAAACAACAAATCATTATATGAAATCTGCTCTATTGGAGTTCCGACCATTGTCATATCTCAGGATGATAGGGAAAATTCACATAGTTTTGCAAACATAAATAACGGATTTGTTAATTTGGGTTTGGGAGAATATCTCAATCCTCAAATATTGATTGAAGAATTTGCGAAACTTGTCAATGATTATGAACTGAGATTGAATTTGCAAAATAAAATGTTGTCATTCAATCTAAAGCACGGATTTGAAAATATTGTTGCGGTCATTGAAGATAAGTATCGTAAATTTGAATTTGAAAAAAATTTAAATTAGGTTAGATTATGAAAGTTTTTTATAAAACTCCATTCGTTATTGCGGACATCAGCTTAAATTTATTTGATTTTGCAAATCAGGAAAAAATATCTCTTATGGAATCTGCAATGTTTCTGATTGATGAGGCTAAATCCTGTGGCGTTGATGGGATAATGTTTCAATCATACTCCTCAGAAAATCTTATATCAAGAGATCCTTCTGCTTTTTATGAACTGGATATAGATTCTCCAAATGATTATTTTGATTCATTTAAAAAATATGATAAATTTGGTGCGCAAGAGTATCGCAAGTTAGCTGAATACTGCAGACAGATAGGGATGGTTTTTTTATCAACTCCCGGCGATTTTGAATCCGTTGATTACCTTGATGAGTTTATGGATATTTATAATATTTCATCTGCGGATTTAACCAATATTCCTTTTATAAAATATGTTGCAAGTAAAGATAAGCCAATATTGCTTTCAACAGGTGGAGCAACAATAGGGGAAATAAAACAAGCTGTTAAGGCTATTGAAGATGTTTCAACTTCAGATATTGTTATTATGCATTCTGTTTTGTCATTTCCAACAACATATGAAGATGCAAATTTACTGATGATTAAGGATTTGTCCGAAAATTTTCCGGATTATGAAATTGGATATTCTGACCACACAAAACCCGATGAAAATATGATGGTTTTAACCACTGCTTTTAATTATGGTGCTACGGTATTGGTAAAGCATTTCACTTTTGATAAAGAAATTGACTCTTTGGACAGTTCCTATGCAATGGATGCGGATGATGTAATCACTTTTAAAAGAAATATTTTATTTTTATCAAAAATCAATGGTCGTAAAAATAAACAGCCTTTAATTTGCGAATCTTTAACTAGAAAAGAAGTTAGAAAATCAATAGTTGCCAATGAAAATATTAAACAGGGAGAAATTATAAAAGAGTCTCACATTACATTTAAAAGACCGGGAATTGGAATTTCTCCATCAAATTTTGATGATGTAATTGGCAAAACAGCTAATCAGAACATTTCCAAAGATAGCATAATCAAGTTTGAAATGCTTGAAAATTAAAAAAAGAAAAATTAAATTTCTGAAGAACAATCTGCAGAATAGTTGTTGATTAAAACAGCACATTTGTCAATTGTTTCAGAATCTAATTTAATAGTGCCTGTTTGGATTTGATTTAATAATTCCTCAATGAATAAATCTTCATCAGTTAAAGGCATATTTATAACAACAACTTCATTGTTTATGAAACCGACTAAAGGTTCAACGAAACAATTTCTAATATTGTTTTCATTTAGGAAGTTAATTAAATCTTCACCTAAACTTAAAGCTTTTTGTTTGATTTTATTGTCTTGAGAGAATTTAGCCTGTTTTGTAGTGTATCTAAATTTCCTCATGCTTCCAGTGGTTGGAACTTCTTCAATTTTATCTTCATCTAGTTCGCTGGATCCTATTAAATTTAAGTTTTCATTCTCAGATTCCAATCTAAGTTTAGGATTGTATTTCTGTGAGAGAAGTGCATAAATTCCTGTTGGACCTACAACTAAATGGTTTATACTTGCATTTGATGTTGGAGTTTTAACATTATAAAATACGTAGAAATCTTCAGGTAAAGTTAATAAATGTTCTCTGATGATTCTAGTTCTTATTTCAGTTTCTTTCACATCTCTAGTTTTATAAAGGCCATAACATAAGATAATTACTCCAACAAATAAAGCAACTATTCCAACACCACTATTTATTAATAATATCTCTATAATACTTAAAATGAATATAACTGCGCCAATTAAAAGAATAGTATTATTGGTATCCAAGTTTTTGATATCAAAATCATCTCCACGTGATAATCCTATTCCAGTTTCAGGTTCTGGTATGGTGAGTCTGTCAATAAAGCTTCCGAAGGATTTTTCAGAAGTTTCATTTTCATTGTTTGGGTAATATTCGTTCATTCCTTTAAAGAATTCATCTTTAAGGAAGTTTTTTAAGATATTGTAGTCGTTAGTTTTCGGAAGAGCAAATTCTTTTCCAAATTTAGATAAAACTGGTTGAGGAATTGTTGTTCTTGCGGTTTTGGAACTTCTTTCTTCTTCCTCTTTAAGCTCTTGCTCTTTTTTTTCGGTTTTAGCTATTTCGAGCATATGCTCTTCTGAGAAGAAATTTCCTATCCTGTCAGTAAATGACTTAACGGAGCGTGCATTATCTTCTGTTTGTTCTTCTTCAGGTTCGAAATCTTGAGGTTTTGATTCTTGTCTGATGTGTTTAACTTCTTTTCTTCTCTCTTCAATGTAGTTGTCAAGTTCTTCATTTAATTCCTCATCGAGGTATCTTAAAGAGCCTCCGCAACTGTCGCATTCATAGTCAAGTATGTTATCACTGTTTCTGATTTTATATTTCAGTCCACAGTCTTCACATTGAACAATATGTGAGTTATCATACTTGAATGAACTGATAAAGGATGAACGAGAAGTATTTTCTTCATCAGAATATTCATCTATATATTCAAGGTCACCTGCACATGAAGAACACTCGAATGTAGTGATATCATCATCATCTTCGAGTTGGTATTTTGCACCACAGTTCTTACAGCATACAACTTTCATATTATCCTCTTTAATTAATTATGATAATACTTTTTTATTTTTTTAATTATATATGTTTCTAAAAAAATATTTTTCATGATTTTTTTTAAAGTTGTTTAAAATCATTTAAATATAATATAATTAATTTAGGAATAAGTTTACCTATTTTTTTCATATAAATATATGGTATCAATATTTTTAATTTCTGAATAGTTTTCTAGATTGTTCAGTTTGGCATTTGAAATATAATATGTCACGTTGCTTTCCTGAATCTTATCAATTTGTGATGACGGTATTCCTACAACATTGTCTCCGATCCACCAGCGGTAAGGCCTTACGTTGTACACTCCAATATCAATGTCATGATAATCGGGATTGATATCCATTATATATTCAGAAATTTTTTCTGTTGCAGTATATTTGTCTGTAGGTTCAAATGTTTCGGTAAATGCGAATCCCTGAATAATAAATAAACAAATTAATATCACAGGGATAATGTTTCTGTTTATTTTAATATTTTCTTGAATAATGCTCACTGATTTAAGTATGAAGTAAATCAACGGCGGAAATATTGGAAGGATATATCGGTTAACTTTAATGCTGTAATAGCTGAAAAATATGAAGTTTGCCAATATCCAGGCAATCATCATGTATCCAGTTTTATTTTCACTTTCTTTTCCAATCAGATACAATCCCAATAAAATAATTAGGGTTGTTAAAACGGAGCTTATCCTGGTGTAGGTCAATATTGCAATTAAAAATATTGCTAGTGGAATAATATGTTTCCGGTTTAAATCGGGTTTATTGTCTTTTAACCAAAGCACCGCTCCGAGAATTATTAGTATAAACGGCACCCATGATAATATTGTTGGATTTTCCAATACTGGATTTCCTTCAAAAACAGTATGGGAGTTTGAAATGAAATTGGGCAGGTTAAAAAGATAATATCCTAATTCTGTATTGTATGCGGGATCGGTATTGGCCCCCTGTTTTCCAGCAATTCCGTTTGCCATTTGTGATGCCGCACCGAACTGTCCGTGGCCCATTATAAGTACTGTTGCCAAAATTATGATTGTGATTATAATTCCGATTATAATGCCTTGTTTGATATATTTCCAGTCTTTTGCATCGATTTTAAATCCTTTTTGATATAAATAATAAAGCAATAATGGCGGCACTGTTAAAATGAGGGTGTATCTTGTGAAAAATGCAATGGCACAGATTGGAATTGCGTATCTGTAATATTTCGGGTTTTTGTTAATTGCTATTATCGTAAACAATGCAAACCATATTGTCATTCCCACTGCAGGCACATCCAATGTACCGTTTGCAAGCCATGTTAGACTAAGTGAAGTTGTTGAATAGATTATTGCTCCGCATAAGCTTAAGTTTTCATCGTAGTATTGTTTGAATAAAAAATAAATTCCGAAATTTCCCAGTATTGCAAATAGTCCAGTTACTATGAATATTGCTAATTTGTCAACCAAACCGAACTGGAACAGGATTGATGTTAGAAAACAGATTAAAGGTGACAGATAGATGAATTCTGTTATTCCTCTATTTGTTCCAGTATAATATAAGGCATTAAGAAGATAAATATATACGTCAGAACAGCTCACGCCCACTTTAACGTTGAAGTTAATGTAATGAATAACCAGAATGCTACTGAAAATTAGTAGGAATAACAGGTAATACTTATCTTTATTTTTAATATTGAACTCTTCTAACATTATCTTATTATTTGTTGGTTGTATTTATTAATCTTTGTTAAAATGTTCCGAATATGAATGAAACAAAAGCTATGAGCATTCCTATTTTTAGATATTTTGAAACTTTTCCTGCAGTAATCCTGTCCTGATTTCTAATGATTAGTACAGCTGAGTAGATAAATAATATCACGGCTATTGCAATTACAATCAGATAATAGAATCCGAAAACATGGTAGTAATAAAGAAGAGGACATAATGCGCAATCAACGATTATTAAAAGGAATGCCAAAATGGAAGTTGCCTTTTCGCCACATATGATTGGCAATGTTTTAGCACCTTCAGATTTATCTCCTTCCATATCCTCAATGTCTTTTACAAGTTCACGTGCGGTTGTCATGACAAATGCAAAGAATCCTAAAAATATTGATGTTGAAATAATTGTTGGATTATTTAATGTAAATCCTGCAAAAACAAACCCAAGTCCTGTCATAAGTCCCACTGTTAGGTTTCCAATGAGAGGTGTTGCTTTTAATTTGTATGCATATAGATAAAGAAGAATATCTGCAATTAAAACAATGACAAATGGAATCCAATTGCTTGTCATATAACTTATTAGGAATCCGCAGAATGTTGCAAGTAAAAATAACAGATATCCATAATTCCGACCGCCTTTCAGTGAAATTCTTCCAGACGGTATTGGACGTTCAGGTTTATTGATTAAGTCGATTTGATAATCGAAATAGTCATTTATCACATTTCCAGCCGCAGTTTCTAAAAATACTGCAAGCATTGCAAGAATTATGGGTAAATTAAGGCTTCTGTCAATAATTGCTATTAGGATTACAGCTATTGCGCCCATCACTGCATTTCCAGGCCTCATTATTTCAACATATGGATTCATTATTTTTTCCTCAAATGATTTATTAATTAAAAGGTATACAAATAAAGCATAATTTTATAAAGTATACTATATAACATAATATTAGTATTTTATTTAATAAAAATTATTACTGATTAAATTTTTAGCTGGTGTTAAATTTGGATAAAATTAAAATAGCTATTGTTGGAATAGGTAACTGTGCAAGTTCACTTATTCAAGGAATTCATTATTATGATGGTAAAAAACCAGAAGATGCAATAGGCCTCATGCACTGGGAGATTGGAGGATACAAACCTAGTGATATTGATGTTGTTGCAGCTTTTGACGTAGATGCTAGAAAAGTTGGAAAAACTATTGATGAAGCAATTTTTGCAAAACCTAATTGTACAACTGTTTTCCAAGAGGATATTCCCAAATATGATGTTAAAGTAAGTATGGGTCATGTTTTAGACGGTGTTGCTGAACACATGTCCAATTATGATGATGAATATACTTTTGTAGTTAGTGATGCAGAACCTGTTGATGTGGTTTCCGTTTTAAAAGAAAGCGGTGCTGAAATATTAGTCAACTATTTGCCTGTAGGATCTGAAGAGGCTGCAAGATATTATGCGCAATGTGCTCTTGATGCAGGAATTGCATATGTAAACTGTATGCCAGTATTCATTGTAAGTGATGATGAATGGGATGCAAAATTCAGAGAAAAAGGTATACCTATTGTCGGTGACGATATTAAAGCTCAAATTGGAGCTACCATTACTCACAGAACACTAGCTAGTTTATTCATGGACAGAGGTGTTAAGTTAGATAAAACTTATCAAATTAACACTGGAGGTAACACTGACTTCTTGAATATGCTCAATCGTGAAAGACTCGACTCCAAAAAGGAATCCAAAACAGAAGCTGTTCAATCTGTTTTAGATGAAAGAATGGATGATCGTGATATTCACATAGGTCCAAGTGATTATGTCCCATGGCAAAACGATAACAAATTATGTTTCCTCAGAATGGAAGGACGTACATTTGGTGATGTTCCAATGAACATTGAACTCAGATTAAGTGTGGAAGACTCTCCAAACTCTGCAGGATGTGTGATTGATGCAGTAAGATGCTGTAAAATAGGTTTAGAAAGAGGCATTGGTGGTCAATTGACTTCTATTTCTTCATACACTATGAAACATCCTCCTGTACAGTTCACTGATGATGAAGCATATGAAAATGTTGAAAAATTCATTTCTGGCGAATTAGAAAGATAATTTTTCAAATTTTCTATTTTTTACTTTTTTTTTAAATATTTCTCATAACCATTTTTTTGCATTTTTTAAACTATATAGTATTACCATTTTATATATTACAAAAAACATATATTATAGTTGGATATTTATTGATTATTTATTAATGGAAATTAAAAGAGGTGTAAAAGAATGGCAAAAGTAAGATTTACAGAAACAGCACTTCGTGATGCTCACCAATCTTTACTTGCAACTAGGATGAGAACAAGGGACATGATTCCTATTGCAGAAGAGATGGATAATGTTGGATATTTCTCTGTTGAAGCTTGGGGTGGAGCTACTTTTGATACTTGTATTAGATTTTTGAATGAAGACCCTTGGGAAAGATTAAGGCAACTGAAATCTGAATTCAACAAAACTCCTATTCAAATGCTGTTAAGAGGACAAAATTTAGTAGGTTATAAACATTATCCTGATGATATTGTAACTAAATTCGTTGAAAAATCATATGAAAATGGTGTTGATGTTTTCAGGATTTTTGATGCTTTGAATGATATAAGAAACATGGAAAAAGCAATTAAAGTTGCAAAAGACCAGGGAGCACATGTGCAGGGAACAATAAGTTATACCATAAGTCCAGTGCATTCAATTGACAATTTTGTAGATCTTGCAAAAGACCTTGAAGCGCTTGATTGTGATTCTGTCGCTATCAAGGATATGGCAGGTTTGATTACTCCATCTGCAGCATATGAATTGGTTTCAAAACTAAAAGAAGAAACTGATTTGCTTGTGGATTTGCATTGTCACTGTACAAGTGGTATGACTCCAATCAGTTATTATGCTGCATGTCAGGCTGGAGTGGACATTTTGGACACAGCTATTTCACCTCTCGCTTGGGGAACAAGTCAACCTCCTACAGAAAGTATGGTTGCAGCTCTTCAGGGAACTGAATTTGACACAGGTCTTGATTTAAACTTATTGACTCACATTAAAAAATACTTTGAAGATATCAAAGAGAAGTATCACTGCATTTTGGATCCAATTTCCGAAAGTGTTGATGCTGATGTATTGTTATATCAAATTCCTGGAGGAATGCTTTCAAACCTCATTTCCCAGCTCAAAGCTCAAGGAGCAATGGACAGATATGAAGACGTATTGGATGAGATGCCAAGAGTAAGAAAAGACATGGGATATCCTCCTCTTGTAACTCCAACAAGTCAGATTGTGGGTACTCAGGCTGTACAGAATGTTTTAGCAGGTGAAAGATACAAAATCGTATCCAACGAAGTTAAAGATTACATGAAAGGAATGTACGGTAAACCACCAGCTCCTGTTGATGAAGAGATTTCCAATAACATCATCAATAAAGATGAGGTAATTGACTGCAGACCTGCTGATTTGATTGAACCTGAATTTGATAAATTTAAAGCTGAAGGTGAAGAGGAAGGATTCATAGAATCTGATGAAGATGTATTGACTTATGCATTGTATCCTACAGTGGCTCCGAAATTCCTCATGGGTAAAGCCGAAGAGGAAAAACTTTGTCCTAAAGTTGATGATGATAATTCTGTTGAAGAGGATGCAATTCCAACTGACTATACTGTTGACGTTGACGGAGACATATTTGAAGTCAGAATCATGCCTACAGGTTTTGTTGATCCTGACAGTGAAGAGGATGCTCCTGTTGTTTATGAAGAAGGAACAGTATTCACTTCTATGCAAGGTAACATAATCAAACTTTCAGTTGAAGTTGGAGACAAAGTCACTGCTGGAACTCCAATATGTGTTCTAGAAGCTATGAAAATGGAAAATAACATCGAGGCAGACCACGATGGTGTTGTAACTGACATTCTCGTGGAACCGGGTGATGCAGTAGCTGTCGGTGATGGACTAATGGTTATTAAAGACGAATAACCATTTTTTATTTCTTTTTTTTAGATAAGTTTAAAGTTACTTAACAATTTAAATATTCTTGTTTTTAAATTAATTTTATATTTTAGTAGTTGTATGGTGATATTATGAAAGACATATTTGATGAATGTCAATTTGGAGAGTTAAAGCTTAACAGCCGTATTGTCAGAACAGGAACTTGGGAAACAGAAACTGAAGATGGTGGATTTCTATCTCCAGCCGCCTATGATAAGTACGAAAAAATTGCTTCTAGCGGTGTTGGTTTAATAATTTCAGAAATGTTTGTGCTAGACCACAAGGACCGTTTTGCACCATATTCCGCAAACTTGAATTATGTCGGTTTTGTTAAAGAGTATAAGATGATAACCGACATCTGTCACAATTATGATATTCCAATCCTTGGGCAATTGGCGTTCTTTTACTATGATGACGGTGACAATCAAAAGGCAGAACCAAACGATTTAAAAATTGAAGGAATCAGAAAACTTCAGGCAGAAGTCATAATGGCTGCTAAAAAATTCTCATTTGCAGGTTTTGACGGGATGCAAATTGATGTTGGAAACAATTTCTATCTGACACGTTTCATAAATCCTTACTTCAATCAAAGAAAAGACCAATATGGCGGAAGCACTGAAAATCGTGTAAGAATTGTCTCTGAAATCATTAAGGTTATTAAGAAAACAATGCCTGATTTTCATGTAAGCATCAGAATCAATCCTTGGGATGTGAGAAAGGATGGAATGACTGCTGAAGAAAGTCTTAAGGTTGCAAAGGAATTGGAACTGGCCGGTGCTGACAGCATTCAGCTGACGGCACGTACCATTTCTTACCTTTATGACGGACGTGAAAAAAATCCATTTTTGGTATATGTGGACAATCTGATTGATGAGATTGACATTCCGGTAATTTTAGGAGGATCTTTAAGAGACATGAAATCAATGAATGATGTTTTAAACCATTCCAATGTGGAGTTCATGTCAATGTCCAAGCCGTTTGTGGCCCAGGCTGACTTTTTGACAGAATGGAAAGCTAATGGTGAAGGGGTTTCAATCTGTCAAAGCTGCAACAATTGTTACTCTAAAAAAACTAGTACTTGTTTTAAGTATTAAACAAGTATTTTAACTTTTTTTTAAAACATTATGTTAAAATATTATTACGATTTCGAAAATATGGGTAAATCTGTTAGTAATATTTATTTAACTTCTTTGTAAAGTATTTTTAACCTTTTATTCATGTTAATATAAGTCATGCAAATTCCATTAAAGAAAAAGGGTTACAAATAGCGGATTTAATTGCATGGTCAACTTTTCAAAGTTTAGAACATAATAATTCTGAATTTATTGGTTTATATAAGAATAAAGACATTTTTGAAGTTTTTAATAATGTTAAAAATAGAAATTTGCAGACTGAAGAACCTATATGTCACCTAATTGACCTATGAAATTTAATTTCATGGAAAGTCGCCACCTGTGGTGATGAGGGCGTATAGGTTGAACCAATATTTGGCTTTTACCTTCCAATCTTTCATATGTTATGTAGTATTTGAAGTATATAAACATGTTCATTAAGTAATTTGAAATAATTATTTAGTTTATTTTTTAAAATTGGATTTTTAAAATCGTTATTTTATAATAATACTGTATTTTTAATAGTTTTCATTGAAACTTAGACAAAAATTAGTCGTACAAACAAAACTTGTTTTAATAGGGTTAGTTTGGTAGTTAAACATAATATATTGGTTTGCGAAGTGTTCTTGTTAAAGTAGTCTCTATTGTTCTTAAATTAGTTTAATACATTTTAAATAAATTTAAATATTTTGTTAAAGATAATTTTTTTTGTATAAAATTTTGAGGATAACTATGAAACATAATAAATTTATATTAAATTTTTTTATATTAGTAGTCTTTCTGATTTCAATCACGGCAATATCTGCGGTTGATTTAAATGATACTGGGGATGTTTTAAACGAGGTTAGTGGTGAAAAATCATTCAAAGACCTTAATTCTGAGATTGAAGTTGAAAATTCAAGGTTCACATTTGAAAGCGATTATGGCTTTAATAATGAAATTGACAAAAATTATTCTGGTGGAATCAATATAACCAAGAATAATTTTGTAATTAATGGAAATAATCATAAAATTGACTGTAACGGCCAATCTAGAGCATTCTATATAACTGGAAAGAATGTTGAAATATGTAATTTAATTATTGAAAATGCGTTTTACAGGTATGGTTCAGCAATTATGGCTAACTCACAGTTAACATTGAACAATGTCACTTTCATAAATTGCCTTGGTGATGGTGATTCATATGAAAATAGTGGTGCCATTTATTCTTACAATACTACATTAAACGTTAATAATTGTAAATTCGTTGACAATGGTGGAGAAAATGGTGCCTCAATCACTTCTGTTATGGGTGCTGTAAATGTTGTCAACTCCACATTTACAAGCAGCAGCGATAAAATTATTAAAGGGCAAATCTATTTGAGTGGATCCGTATTAAATGCTGATAATTCCAATTTTTTAAATACTACTTCAAGATATGCGGCTGCAATCTTTTCTATAAATGATGGTAGTATAATAGTTAAAAATTCCAAATTCAAAAACCTCTTTGCTTATAAAACCGCTGGTGCAATTGGAGCAAAAGTTATTTCAAAACTAACAATTTCCAACTGTGAATTTGACAATGTATCAAGTGTAAACAATGGCGGTGCCATTTTTGTAGATGTTTATGGTGGAGGGTCCGTTTTCAGAAGTGATGTTGTCATAAGTAATACATTATTCAACAACTGTTATTCTGGTTTTGGAGGAGTAATCCTTCAATTGGAAGGAAATCTACTTATTAAAAATACAAATTTCACTTCAAATGCTGCAAGGTATGAAGGAGGTGCAATTTATACAAGTCATGCTGATGTTGAGATTTACAATTCCAAATTCCAATCCAACGTTCTAATAGATGAAGTGTCCTATGGTGGAGCATGCTATTTTGATGAAGGCAGTGCACTTCTTAATGGAAATGATTTTGTAAGCAATAGCGGTTCTGAAGGTTCTGCAATTTATGCATATGATAATCAATTAACATTAACTGGAAATTACTTTAACAATCCCTCTGGTGCGACAAGCGTATGCACAGTATATGGAAAAGTGATTAAGGATGCAAATAACAATTACAACTCTGATGAAAAATCTTTCAACAATACCAATTATTTCTACAATTTCGAAGGCACTCCAAATCAATTTTTAATAATCAACAACACTCTATCATTTGATAAGATGCCTGTGAAATTTGATTTGAGAAATTACGGTTGGGTCACTCCTGTTAAAGATCAGGGATTCATGGGTTCCTGCTGGGCATTTGGAAACATGGCTGCATTGGAATCTTCATTGCTCAGGTTTACAAATAAGACATATTCTCTGTCCGTAAACAATATGCAAAATTCAATGCTCAAATTTTCAAAATATGGTGAAGATACTCTTGACGAAGGTGGAAATGCATTTACTGCTATTGCATATGTAATTGATTGGCTTGGAGTTTTCCCAGAGGAATATGACGGTTATGATGAACTTGGTAAGGTTTCATCTTTGTATATAACTCCTGAAAACATTCACATTCAAAATGCAGTTGTAATTCCTACAATAAAAAAAGCCTCAGATAGGGATTTAATCAAAAATGCTTTAATCAATTATGGTGCTGTAGCAGCAAGTCACCGTGCAGATTTCAATCAAAACAAATATTTCAACA